>JABDNC010000165.1 GCA_013001165.1 Erythrobacter sp. | reverse complement strand
ATCGGGTCGAGCCAGTTCTGGTGGAACAGCCCCGCCGCAGCGAGGGGTTCCTCCGGCAGTCCCTCGACCTCGATACGTTTCATCAGCGACGCTCGCGATGGAGTGTGATCCCGATTTTCTCGCCCGCCTCGGCAATGGCAAGCTTCACGATCTTCACTGTAACCGCCTCGACGCGCTTGTCCTGCAAGAACAGCGTTTCGCAAACGTGGTCGGCGACCGCCTCGATCAGCTTGAAATGGACGCCTTCGGGAAGCGCCTGAGACGCGGCGAATTTGAGGTCCATATAATTCTTCGAATCTTCGAGCGGCGTGTCGGCGTCGTAGTGGCGCAGCGGCTTCATCCGCACCTGGATGGTGAAGCGCAGCGGCTGCGGCTTGCCTGTTTCTTCGGAATAGATGCCGGTCAGGACATCATGTTCGAAATCGGCGACTTCGAGGATCAGCGAATCGGTCATGAAGGTTCCCTAGCGCGGATTGGACCAGCGCGCGAAGATCGCCGTAGGCAGCATCCGCCCGCCCTCTTCCTGCACGGCGAGATCGCCATGCTCGATCTTGCCCGGAAGGCCCTCGAAAACCTCCTGCAACAGCCCGCCGAGCGCCAGGCTGCTCATGCGAACGGCATAGACGGTCAGGAACAGGAAGCTGCTGTCCTTGTCGAGCAGCTGTCGGCAATCCGACACCAGATCGGGCAGGCCCTGTTCGAGCCGCCACACCTCTCCATCCGGCCCGCGGCCGAACTTGGGCGGATCGAGGATGATGCCGTCGTAGCGACGTCCGCGACGAACCTCGCGTGCGGTGTATTTCATCGCATCTTCGACCAGCCAGCGAATAGGTCGGTCGTCGAGCCCTGCCAGCGCAGCATTCTCGCGCGCCCGTGCGACCGACTTCTTGCTCGCATCGACATGGGTCACGCGGCCATATCTGCTCAGCGCCTGCGTGCCGACGCCGGTATAGCCGAACAGGTTCATCGTCTCGGCATCGGTGCGCCCTTCAAGCTGCTCGCCCATCCACGTCCAGACAGGCGCCATGTCGGGGAAGAAACCGAGGTGGCGAAAAGGCGTACATTGCGCCGTGAAGCGGACCTCGTCGCCCCAACCCAGCTGCCAGCCATCGCGCGGGACTTCACGGAAGTATTGCCAGCGGCCGCCGCCGTCCTCGTCGCTGCCGGGCACGAATTCGGCATGGGCGTCCCACTCTTCCATGCGCGGGGTCCACATGGCCTGCGGCTCGGGCCTCACGAAGCGATAGTCGCCATAGGCCTCGAATTTGCGGCCATGCCCGCTGTCGAGCAGGCGGTAGCCGTCCCAGCCTTCGCCGACCATCAAGACCGGATTGCGGACAAGCTCGGCCATCAGGACGCCCTCTCCATGATGTGATTCCGCACTGCCTCATAGGTGCCGGGCAGTTCGATGTAGCTCTCCTCGCGCGCAAAGAGGTCGCCTACGCGGGAAGGCAGGCCGGGGCGAAGTCCTGTCGCACGCTCCACCGCATCGGGGAACTTCGCCGGATGCGCCGTCGCCAGTGTCACCACAGGCGTGGTCGGATCGATACCGGCCTTGCGCGCAGCGTGGAGACCGATCGCGGTGTGCGGGTCGAGCATTTCGCCGCATTCCTCGCACGCCCAGCGCATGGCCTGGAGCGTATCGTGCTCGTCCGCGCGGGCACTGGCGAACATGGCCGAAGCGCCCTCGCGCTGCGAATTGGTCAGGCGCATTGCCTTCGCCGCATCGAAATCGCGCATCTGCTGCGCAAGAGCCACCCCGTCGCGGCCGCCCACATCGAACAGCAAGCGCTCGAAATTGGAGCTGACCTGGATATCCATGCTCGGCGCGGCAGTGGGGGTAACGGTGCCGGTCGAATAATCGCCCTCAGCGAGAGCGCGGTGTAGAATGTCGTTCACATTGGTCGCGACGATGAGCTTTTCAATCGGCAAGCCCATTCGCGCCGCAACGTGGCCGGCGAACACGTCACCGAAGTTGCCGGTCGGAACGCTGAAGGCAAGCTTGCGCTCGGGCCCGCCAAGTTGGAGTGCGGCGGCGAAGTAGTAGACTACCTGCGCCATCAGCCGCGCCCAGTTGATCGAGTTGACCGCACCGATGCGGTATTTCGCCGTGACATCGGCATCGGCGAAGATGCGCTTCACCATCGCCTGCGCATCGTCGAAGCTGCCGTCGATCGCGATATTGTGGACGTTGGGTGCGCGCACCGTGGTCATCTGGCGGCGCTGGACATCGCTCACCCGCCCCTTGGGATGGAGCATGAAGATTTCGACGTTCTCGAGACCCGCGACCGCATCGATGGCAGCACTACCTGTATCGCCGCTGGTTGCACCGACAATGGTCAGGCTGCCTTCTTCGCGACTCAGAAATTCCTCGAAAAGGAGACCGAGCATCTGCAGCGCCACATCCTTGAAGGCGAGCGTGGGGCCGTGGAACAGTTCGAGCACCCAGTGCTGTTCGTCCAGCTGCACCAGCGGGGTGACTGCCTTGTGAGCGAAGCGGCCATAGGCTTTGGCGGTGAGCTCGCGCAGGCACTCGGGCGTCAGGCAATCGCCGACGAAGGGCTCCATCACGCGTGCGGCCAACTCGGCATAGGGAAGCCCGCGCATGGCCGCGATCTCTTGCGGAGAGAACTGTGGCCAGCTTTCGGGCACGTAAAGGCCGCCATCGCTGGCAAGCCCTGCCAGCGTGACTCCAGCAAAATCGAGGCTCGGGGCCTCACCGCGTGTCGAGACGTATTTCATTGCGCGCATGCGGTTAGCCGCGCTGGCCCATACGGGCAAGCAAGCGGGTGTTTAGTCGTCCCTAGCCTTGGTGGCAGGACGGCGGCGGAGCGCGAGAATGTAGATGACGAGCGCGGTGAGCGCGAAAAAGAACCACTGCCCGGCATAGGCGAGGTGGTTATTGGGCAGATCGCGCGGATCTGGCGTGGCAAGCGTTTCGAGCCCCGCGAGCGGCTCGGTTGCCACGACCCTTCCACCCGGAGCGATGATGCCGCTGACTTCGCCGCCTTGCCAGCTTGCTGCTTCGGGGCGAACCGACCAACCAATATCGACATCGACCGGCGCATCGACGCCCTGCAAGGTGCAGGATGCGCGCTGGGCCCAGCCCTTCGCGCCCTTGGAACTCGTCCCTGCGCGCGGGGAAACCGAAAGGACCTCAAGGCAGTCGATCGTGGTCCGGCGATACATGACCTGGTCGAACTGACCGGCTTCCAGCGGATAGGCCACAGCAGCCGACATCTGCAGGTTCTCTTCCGCCTGAGCGACCAGCGCCTCCTTTTCGCCCATCCGTCCCAGCTGCCAGAACCCGAGCGCGATCATCACGGCAATCGCGCCGCCGACGATGATGGTCGGGATGATGGGAATGCGTACGGTCATCTCATTGGCCCAGGATCAGATAGCGAAAAGGGCAGCCTGGACGATGCCGGGCTGCCCTTTTTGTGGTCCGGCGGGAAAGCCGGAAGGTATCAGTGGAACTCTGCGCCCCAGCCGCCCCAGACGTAGACGACGGCAAAGAGGAACAGCCACACCACGTCGACGAAGTGCCAGTACCATGCAGCAGCTTCGAAACCGAAGTGCTGGCGCGGCGTGAAGTGGCCGGCATAAGCGCGCACGAGGCAGACGATCAGGAAGATCGTGCCGACGAGCACGTGGAAGCCGTGGAAACCGGTCGCCATGTAGAATGCCGAGCTGTAGGTGTTGCCGCCGAATGCGAACGGAGCAACAGCGTATTCGTAGGCCTGGATCGCGGTGAAGACCGCGCCAAGAAGCACCGTCGCCCACAGACCCTTCTTCAGGCCATCACGATCACCGTGGATCAGCGCGTGGTGCGCCCAGGTGACGGTTGTGCCCGAGCACAGCAGGATCAGCGTGTTTAGCAGCGGGAGGCTGAACGGATTGATGACCTCCTCGATCGCGGCGGGCGGGAACTGTCCGCCTACGACTTCCGAGATTTCGGAGGGGAAGAGCGAGAAATCGAACCAGCTCCAGAACCAGCCGACGAAGAACATCACTTCCGAAGCGATGAACAGGATCATGCCGTAACGCATGTGAAGCTGCACGATCGGCGTGTGATCGCCGCGCTCTGCTTCCTTCACGATGTTCGAGAACCAGGCGAAGAAGGTGGCGATGAGGCCTGCGATACCGAGGCCAAGCACGAGATGGGCACTGCCCATTTCATGCATGTAAAGAACCATGCCGCTGGTGAAGGTCAGCGCCGACAGCGAGCCGATCAGCGGCCAGATATCGGGTTCGAGGATGTGATATTCGTGATTGACGTTACCAGCCATAGTACCTGTGTCCTGGGTTTCGCTATGCGGGTGCCCTTAATGCGCAAGAACGCGCGGGTCTAGGGGGCAGCCGAGGTTATTCTTGCGTTCGCGTTCTAATCGATCGCTTCGTGGAAGGTGTAGGACAGCGTGATTTGCTCCACGCCTTCCATGTTTGGATCCTCCAGCGCCTTGGGATCCACAAAATAAAGCACCGGCATGCGTACTTCCTGACCCGGCTGCAACGTCTGCTCGGTGAAGCAGAAACACTGGATCTTGTTGAAATAGGCACCTGCCTGTTCCGGCTCGACATTGAAGGTCGCGGTGCCGGTTACCGGGCGGTCCGAATTGTTCTTGGCGAGGTAGATCGCCATGTCGCGCTGCCCGATGGTGACGGTATCGGTCACCTGCTCAGGCTTGAAGGTCCAGCCGAGGCCGGGCGCGGTCGTCGCATCGAAACGGATCGAGATCTGCTGGCCGCCCGCTGCCTGTCCGATCCGCTCGGCAATGGCCGCCTCGCTTTCGGTCGCGCGCTGGGTGGTGCCGCCGAAACCGGTGACCTGGCAGAACAGTTGGTAGAGCGGGACTGCCGCATATCCGAGACCCAGCATGCCCGCCGCCGCCAGGAGGGCGAGCATCGCCGTGCGGTTCTTCCGGTCTTGCAAAGTCGCGGTGGTCATAAGTCCCTCACATCCTCACGATGGTAATTGCGTAGAACAGGATCGCCATGAACAGCAGGATTCCGCCGAGAACGAGATTCCGGCTCTTCTGGCGGCGGCGTAATTCCTTTTCCTCTTCGGGGGTCATCCGAAAACTCCGTATTGGGCTGCGACACGGTCGACAACCAGCGCCGCAAACAGGGCGAACAGGTAGAAAACGCTGAAGGCGAAAAGACGTTTCTCGAGACTCATCTTGTCACCTTCGACCGCCGTGCGCAGGGCGACCGGCACGCTCATCAGTAGGAAGACAAGCGACAGCAAGATTGCGGTAACGCCGTAAAATGCGCCGGTACCGCCGATGAACCATGGCGCGGCAGCGATCGGAACCAGCAAGATGCAATAGGCAAGGATCTGGCGACGCGTCGAACGCTCGCCCTTGACCACCGGCATCATCGGAATGCCGACCTTGGCGTAATCGCTCTGCACGAACAGGGCGAGCGCCCAGAAGTGCGGCGGAGTCCAGAAGAAGATAATCGCGAACAGCAGGACCGGCATCAGCGTGATGTCGCCGGTCACAGCGATCCAGCCGATCATGGGCGGAAACGCCCCTGCACCGCCGCCGATAACGATGTTCTGAGGCGTGCGGGGTTTGAGCCAGATGGTGTAGACGACTGCATAATAAACGATTGATAGCGCAAGGATCGCAGCTGCGAGCCAGTTCACCCCCAGCCCCATGATCACCACCGATGCGGCCGAGATCAGGATGCCGAAATCGCGCGCATCGGTGCGGTTCATCCGCCCGGCGGGAAGCGGGCGCTTGGACGTGCGCTTCATGCCAGCGTCAATGTCGGCTTCCCACCACTGGTTGAGCGCAGCAGCGCCGCCAGCACCAAGCGCGATGCAGAGTATCGCGGTGAAACCGATGACGGGATGGATGCTACCAGGCGCGGCAAGCAGACCACACAGTCCGGTGAAAATCACGAGGCTCATCACACGCGGCTTGGTCAGCGCGAAGAAGTCGCGCCAGTCCGCGGGGAGCTGGGTGGAAGATGTGGTTGCTTCGGTCATGGGATTCGCTTGAGCGCCATATAGTCAGTCAGAGCCGCTGAATCCAGTCAATCAGCAAGCGATTCACCTCATCCGGGCGCTCCTGCTGCGTCCAGTGGCCCACGCCTTCGAGAATGTGCCCTTCGACCTTCGGGGCAAACATCCGCATCAGGGCGATCGGATCCTCGACCGCGCCGAACAGGTAGGTCGCCGGATCACGCGTCCCGCCGATGAAAAGAGCGGGCTGTTCGATGCGCTTGCCCTGCCATGTCTTTAGCCATTCATAGTCGTCGACGTGGTTGCGATAGCGGTTTAGCGGGCCGCGAAAGCCCGACTGCTTGAACTCCGCCTCGTAGAAGTCGAGATCTTCCTCTGTCAGCCAATCGACCGGCTGCGGATCGGGCAGTCCCTCGAGGAATGTCGCGCCATAGGGCTTGGTCCAGTATTCGCCGGGCGGCACGTCTCCGCTGATCGAATACATCATGCGGGCAACCCAGTCGCGCGGGTCCTTTTCCGCTTCGGCCTCGGCAACGCCCGGTTCCTGGAAATATTCCTGGTAAAAGAACTTGCCCTGGCTCGTGAAGTGCTCGTGGAAGACCTCGGTGAAGGGACGGCTCGGGACACCAGCGAAGGGCACCGACAGGCCGGCGACGGCGCGGAAGTGCTCGGGATGGGTCAGCGCCGAATTCCACACGATGGGGGCACCCCAGTCGTGCCCGACAACGATGGCGGGCTGGTTGGGTGACAGCGCTTTCCTCAGGCCGACCAGATCGCCGACGATATGCTCCATCGCGTAGGCATCGATCGCCTCCGGCTTGCCCGAACCGCCATAGCCGCGAACGTCGATCGCGCAGGCCGTGAAACCGGCTTCGGCCAGAGGGCCGAGCTGGTGGCGCCAGCTGTACCAGCTTTCGGGAAAGCCGTGGACCAAGATCACCAGCGGCCCCTCTCCCTCGATCGCGCACCGAAGGCTCAGCTCTCCGACGCTGACGGTCCTCATTTCGGTCATGGTCACTCCTTGCAATGCGCAAAAGAAAACGGCCGGTCCCTTGTGGAACCGGCCGCTTGTTTCTGTCCAGTGATTAGCGCGCTCAGGCCGTTGCAGGCTTTCCATCGCCAATGTGGTCGTGGTGGTCGTGGTGGTCCTCGATCACCGGCAGTTCGCTGAACTGGTGGAACGGCGGCGGGCTCGACAGGCTCCACTCGAGCGTGGTCGCGCCTTCGCCCCAGTAGTTGTCTTCCGCCTTCTTGCCGGCCACGAATGCGTAGATGATGTTGATGAAGAAGAACACCATCGAGAACGCCATGATGTGGTAGCCGAGCGAGCTGATCTCGTTCCAGTACGTGTATGCTTCCGCATAGTCCGGATAGCGGCGCGGCATGCCCTGCAGACCCAGGAAGTGCTGCGGGAAGAAGATCACGTTCACGCCGATGAAGAACAGCCAGAAGTGGATGTGGCTGAGCAGTTCGGAGTGCATCTTGCCGCTCATCTTCGGGAACCAGTAGTAGAAGCCCGCGAACATCGAGAAGACGGCACCCATCGAAAGCACGTAGTGGAAGTGGGCCACCACGAAGTAGGTATCGTGGACCACATCATCGACGCCGCCGTTGGCGAGGTACACACCGGTCACACCGCCGACGGTGAACAGGAAGATGAAGCCAAGGGCCCAGACCATGGGCGACTTGAATTCGATCGATCCGCCCCACATCGTGGCGATCCAGCTGAAGATCTTCACGCCGGTCGGAACCGCGATGACCATGGTCGCTGCGGTGAAGTACATCTTCGTATTCACGTCGAGGCCCACGGTGTACATGTGGTGCGCCCAGACGATGAAGCCGACGACGCCGATCGCGACCATGGCGTAGGCCATGCCGAGGTAGCCGAAGACCGGCTTGCGGCTGAAGGTTGCGACGATCTGGCTGACCATACCGAAGCCCGGCAGGATCATGATGTAGACTTCGGGGTGACCGAAGAACCAGAACAGGTGCTGGTAGAGGACCGGGTCGCCGCCGCCAGCAGGATCGAAGAACGTCGTACCGAAGTTACGATCCGTGATCAGCATGGTGATAGCAGCTGCGAGGACCGGAAGGGCCAGCAGCAGCAGGAATGCGGTAACCAGCACCGACCATACGAACAGCGGCATCTTGTGCAGGGTCATACCCGGCGCACGCATGTTGAAGATGGTGGTGATGAAGTTGGTCGCACCGAGGATCGAGCCAGCACCGGCGAGGTGCAGCGAGAAGATCGCGAAGTCGACTGCGGGACCGGTCGAACCCGAGGTCGACAGCGGCGCGTAGACCGTCCAGCCCACGCCTGCGCCCGGACCCGTGCCGCCCGGCACGAAGAGCGAGAACATGAGCGAGAGGAAGCCGGCAACCGTCAGCCAGAACGAGATGTTGTTCATGCGCGGGAACGCCATGTCCGGCGCACCGATCATCAGCGGGACGAACCAGTTACCGAAACCGCCGATCATCGCCGGCATGACCATGAAGAAGACCATGATCAGGCCGTGGGCCGTGATGAACACGTTCCACATGTGCAGCGAGGTATCGAAATCGGCCGTGCCGCCCATGAATTCGGCCCACCACTGCAGGTATTGGATACCCGGCTCGGCAAGCTCCATACGCATGATGCCCGAAATCGCGCCGCCGATGATACCGGCGAAGATCGCGAAGATCAGGTAGAGCGTACCGATGTCCTTGTGGTTGGTGGACATGAACCAGCGCGCGAAGAAGCCGGGCTTGTGGTCGGCATCGTGTGCGTGGCCGTCGGTATGAGCCTGGAAGTTGTCGGCGGTAGTAGCCATGATGTCAGTCTCTCGCGTCTATCGTATCTGTTTAGGCAGCCGGATTTTCGACCGGCGGAGCGCCTGCACCCGGAGCACCGGGAGCCGAGCTTTCGGGATCCTGCACCGGGGGCAGCGAAGGATCGGCTTCGACACCGGCTTCGTCGGCACCGGCAATGGTGCCGCCCTGTGCAAGGACCCATGCATTATACTGGTCCATCGGCAGTGCTTCGACCGCGATAGGCATGTAACCATGGCGTGCACCGCACAGTTCCGAACACTGGCCGTAGTAGACGCCCGGTTCATCGACCTGGAAGATCTTCTCGTTCAGGCGGCCCGGAACGGCGTCCATCTTGAACCAGAGGCTCGGGACGGCGAACGAGTGGATCACGTCGGCGCCGGTGACCTGCAGGCGGATCGGCACACCGACCGGGACGACCATGCGGTTGTCGACTGCCAGCTGGTAAGGCTCGCCACTTTCACGCGCTTCCTCGTTGGTCAGCATGTTCGAAATGATCTCGAAGTCGCCATTGTCGGGATAGGCATAGCCCCAGTACCACTGGTAACCGATCGCCTTGATGGTGATCGCATCCTTCGGCGGCGTTTCGTACTGCTTGGCAATCAGCGTGATCGAGGGGACCGCGATGGCCAGCAGGATAAGTGCGGGAACGACCGTCCAGACAACTTCGATCAGCGTGTTGTGGCTGGTCTTGGAAGGCACCGGGTTGGCCGACTTGCGGAAGCGGATAACGACGTAAAGCATCAGCACCAGAACGAACAGGCTGATAGCGACCATCACCCAGAACAGCCCGATGTGCAGGCCATAGGCATACTCACCGGTTTCCGAATACTGGTCCTGGATATCGAAGCCGCCGGGGATCGGCATGCCCTTGCCTTCGGTCGGAGCCATTGGCGTATAGGCACCGCTGCCGGCGGCAACCGCTTCAGGATCGGCAACGTCTGCCGCCTGTGCCGGGTCGACGTTTTCCAGAACCTCAGCAGGAGTCGCTGCGGGAACGGGGCCGACGAGATCGCCTTCGTCGAGGGTCGATTGCGCCATGGCAGCCGAGGATCCGACGATGAGCGAGAATGCCATCGCGAGGCTGGTTACGATCCGGTGAATTCCGAGAGTCTGCATTTGGTCGAGCTCTTTCGTGTCGTATTCGATTATCGGATTCGGGAGCCTCTGACGCCTCGGGCGCGCGCGGACCCTACCTCGCATGCGAGGACCGATTGCGTGCGCCCTATAGGCAGGGAATCCGCGCGCCTCAAGCGCCAGAGGGATAAAAATGTGCAAGTACCTTTGCCTCTTGCGCAAACGCGCGCGAGGCGCTTTGAGCGTGCGCACCATGACAGAAGACGAAATCCTCTCCGAATTCCGCGCCAGCGAAGCCCTGCTCGAAGGCCATTTCCTCCTCTCCAGCGGGCGCCACAGCGGACACTACCTCCAGTGCGCGCGCGTACTGATGAACCCCGAGCGGGCCGGACGGCTCGCCTTTGCCCTCGCCCAGAAAATCCCGCGCGACATCCGTAGCCAGATCGATGTGGTCGTAAGCCCCGCGATGGGCGGAATCATCATCGGTCAGGAAATGGGCCGTGCGCTCGGCAAGGACGCGATGTTCCTCGAACGGCCCGAAGGCGAGTTCCACCTGCGTCGCGGCTTCCGCCTCGAACCGGGTGCCAAGGTCCTGATGGTCGAAGACGTGGTCACCACCGGCCTATCCAGCCGCGAAGCGATCGCGGCCGTCAGGCGGGAGGGCGGCGAGGTCATCGCCGAAGTCTCGCTCGTCGACCGCAGCAATGGCGCAGCCGACCTCGGCGTCCCCTTCTTCCCGCTGATCGACATCAACTTCCCGACCTATGCCGATGACGAGGTCCCGGAAGAACTCGCGGCGATCGAGATCACGAAGCCGGGGAGCCGTAAGTGAGGGCACTCGGGGCAGCTCTGGCAGCAGTCCTGCTGACCGGCTGCCCTGCCCCCGACGGCATGGTCTACAGCGTCTCTTCGCCCCGGGCCTCCGAGCTCGTGCAGGAACGCCTGCAGCCCATTGTCGACGCATATGCTTTTGACGGAGCGATCCGGATATCCGGGGGTCCGCTCGACGGAGCAAAAATGGGCAGGGGTGAGCTCTGGCCCTGGGCGTCGGTGACGAAGCAAGTGGTCGCCACCCTCGTCATTCAAGACGTCGAGGCTGGACGTCTGTCGCTCGATGAACCGGTGAGCACGTATCTCGAGAATTGGCCCGCAACCGGCCCTGCGGCCCCAAGCCTCAGGCAATTGATGCGGCACCAGTCTGGGCTTTACGATCCCGAAGACGAAAAGGACTACGATCCGCACAGCGCCACTGATCTCGATCCAATGTCGTGTGTCGAACGTCGAACCAAGGAGCCCGGCGGCTCGTTCAATTACTCCAATTGCGATTTCCTTCTCGTTGGACGGATTCTCGAACAGGTGAATGGGCGGACGCTGGACGCGCTTTTCCAATCTCGCATCGCGGAACCAGCAGGCTTGTTCGAGGCCCGCTTCGTGGAAGCTGACACCCGCCTCGCTCCGGACAGAGACGAGACCAGCGCAAGCAGGATCGCGGCCCATGGCGCAGCGGGAGGAATTGCCGGCACAGCGTGGGATCTCGTCCGTTTCGACGAAGCCCTGATGGACGGCCGCCTGCTGTCGAGCCAAGCTCGGGAGGAGATGTGGGACGGTGTGCCGGAACTGGGCTACACCGCACTGGGCCAGTGGGAAGCAACCCTGCCTCTCGATGGTTGCAACGAGCCGATACGCATCATCGAGCGACGCGGCGCCATAGGCGGCTACCAGGCGCGCAATTTCATGATGCCGGAACGCAATATAGCCATTGCCGCTTTCATCGGGCAAAGCGAAGAGCAATACCCTTTCGGCGAAGTCTGGAGCCGCGAGGGACTGAGCTACGAAATCCTGTCCGCAGCGGTGTGTACCGAATGACCCTACCCTTACGCCTCGGCGTCAATATCGATCACGTTGCCACCATCCGCAATGCACGCGGCGGCGACCATCCCGACCCGGTCCGCGCGGCCGAAATCGTTGCTAGTGTCGGCGGCGACGGGATCACCGCCCACCTGCGCGAAGACCGGCGGCATATCCGCGACGCTGACCTGAAACGAATTCAGGATGCGACCGACCTGCCGCTCAACCTCGAGATGGCAGCCACGGAGGAAATGCTTGAGATTGCACTCAGGCATTCTCCGCACGCCGCCTGCATCGTTCCCGAAAAGCGCGAGGAGCGCACGACCGAGGGCGGTCTCGATGCGGCGGGCCAGCACAACACACTCGCGCCGATCGTGTGGAAACTGCGCGACAACGGCATTCGCGTGTCGCTCTTTATAGAGGCAGACGAGCGCCAGCTCGATGCAGCACTCAAGCTCGGCGCCGAGGTCGTCGAATTCCACACCGGCGAATATGCCCATGCCCATCTCGACGGCGATAGCGAGAAGGTCGCGCGCGAGTTGAAGCGCATCTCCGACATGGCCGCGCTTGCCGCCAAGAACGGTATCGAACCGCATGCAGGACACGGCCTCACATACGAGAACGTCCAGCCGATTGCGGCTATCCCGCAGATCGCCGAGCTCAATATCGGCCATTACCTCGTCGGCGAGGCTGTCTTCGTCGGGCTGGAACAGGCTGTGCGCCACATGCGCGAGCTGATGGACGAAGCGCGGTGAGCGAGGCCGGGCTTTCGCGCGGCGCGCAATTGTGGGCGCTGGCTGCGGCAATTCCCTTCCTGCTCAGCCTCGCCCTGCTCGGCATGGCCTTCTCGCGTCAGGTGCTGCTTGCCTTCGCCATCGGCTGGCCCCTGCTCCAGATGTTCGGATACGCAGGCGCGCTCAAACGTTCAGGCGGGCAGATCGATCATCCGCTGGTCAAGGCGCAGGTCGTCCTCCACTGGATGATGTTCGTCATCCTGATCGCCATCTTCGCGAGGGTTCTATGATCATCGGCCTCGGTTCCGACCTGTGCAATATCGAGCGCATCGCCAATTCGCTCGACCGCTATGGCGAACGCTTCGAGAACCGCGTGTTCACCGAGATCGAGCGAGCCAAGGCACGCCGCCGCCCCTTCACCATCGCCGGCACTTACGCCAAGCGCTTCGCAGCAAAGGAGGCCTTCTCCAAGGCCGTAGGTACCGGCTTCAGGCGCGGCGTCTTCATGCGCGATATCGGCGTGGTGAACGCCAAGTCGGGCGCGCCAACGCTGGCGCTCACCGGCGGCGCTGCAGTAAGGCTTGCCGAAATGCTGCCACACGGCCATGAGGCCAGCATTCATCTCACCCTCACAGACGATCACCCATGGGCACAGGCATTCGTAATCATCGAGGCCCACCCCGCATGAGCTCAGATACCGCGGCCGTGACAGAACCGACCCCCGAAAAAACCGACACGAACAACGACGACAAAAAGGTCGACTGGCTGGCGGAAATCCGCGGCCTCGCCCTGATGTTGTTGGCAGTGTTCGCCTTCCACAGCTTCGTGGCGAAGCCGTTCTACATCCCTTCGGAAAGCATGCTGCCCAATATGCTGGTGGGCGACCGGCTGGTGGTGAGCAAATATCCCTACGGCTGGAACTGGTCTTCGGTCAGCTTCCACCTTGCGCCGCGCGGCGACTGGCGGGTTGCCGGATCGACGCCCGAATATGGCGACATCGTCATCCCCGTACATCCTGAACGGGACGAGGATTACATCAAGCGCGTCGTCGCCCGGCCCGGTGACCGGTTTGCGGTAAGCAATGGCCAGATCATCCTGAACGGTGAACCAGTGCCGCAGGAAGCCGAGCCGCCGCTCGACCTGCCGGTCGATGCAAACTCCACCTGCATGGGCTTCTACGATCCCAGCTTCCTCGTCACCAACGATGCGGGCGAGCAGCTTTGCCGCGTACCCGTCTATCGTGAAACCATGCCGAATGGCGCCAGCTACCTGATCATCGATCACATGAACCAGCGGCTGGACGACTTCGACGAGATGATCATCCCCGAAGGCCATGTCTTCGTCATGGGCGACAACCGCGATCATTCTTCCGACAGCCGCGAACTCAACAATTCGCGCGGACTGCTTGGCCCTGTACCGCTGGAAAACATCGGTGGGCGCGCGGAATTCATTACCTTCTCGCTCGACGGGACGACCACGCTCAATCCGGTAACCTGGTTTACGAGCTTGCGCGAAGGCCGCGCCTGGACCACCCTGCGCCCCTCAAAGCCTTCGGAAGAGGCACAATAACAGGGATATAGATGGCCGACGACAAGCTCGAAATCGCCAGCAAGGATCTCGGCACCAGCCCGTCGCGTATCGGCGATCCACTGATGCGCACGGAGATCATGCGGGCGGCCATCTGGGCCGGCGTAGTCGGCCTCTGCATCCTTGCGGTCTATATCGCACAGCCGCTCCTTGTCATTTTCGGCGCGCTCGTCTTCGCCTCCATGATCGAGGGCGGCACACGGCTTCTTGGAAGGGTGTTACCCATTGGCAGGACGTGGCGCGTGGCTATCGTCATCCTCGGGGTAGTCATGTTCCTCGGCTGGCTGGTCTATTTCGCCGGTTCGACGATATCCCAGGATGCGGCTGAATTTCCTGCAATAATCGAACGACAAATCGGCGAGCTGCTCGCCTATGCCCGCTCGCAGGGTTTTGCCATTTCGCAGGATCACCTGGAGAATTATGCGGGCAGCATCGGTAGCGGCATCAGCACCGTCACCCGCGCGCTGAGCGGGATCGTCGGCGGGGTTACGACTATTTTCCTGATTGCGATTATCGGCATCTATGTCGCGATCGACCCTGCCCTTTACGAGCGCGGCGTCGCTTGGATGCTACCGCGTCATCGTCGCGACGAATTCTATGTCACCGCCGCCCGGATGGGGCAGACCCTGAGGCGCCTTATGGCAGGCAGGTTGGTGGGTATGCTTTTCGAAGGCATTTTCACTTACATATTGCTTGCATTCGGCGGTCAATTGTTCGGTATCGATCCGGTCCCGATGGCCGCGCTTCTCGCGATCCTGACCGGCCTCCTGGCCTTCGTCCCAAATCTGGGTGCAATCATTTCCGGAGTACTGATGGTGCTCGTCGGTTTCTCCGGCGGGACCGACATGGGCCTTTACACTATTGGCGTCTATTTCCTCGTCCAGAACTTCGACGGCTATGTGATCATCCCGATGATCGCCAAGAAGACGGTCGATCTTGCACCCGCGCTGGTACTGGCGGCGCAGCTGATCATGGGTATCCTGTTCGGCATCATCGGCCTGTTCCTCGCCGATCCGCTACTCGCCATGATCAAGGTCGCGCTGGAACGCCGCGCCGAACAGAACGACGCGGAAGCAAAGAAACAGGAGGCTGCCGAGAATGGCGCGTAAGTTTCTCTACTTCATTGCCATTATCATCGTAACGCTGATCGTGGGCGCAATCGCCCTTTCGATCTGGTCCCGCGAAGCGACCGAGATCGCCATGGTCCCGCGCGGCGAGTTCGTGGAGCAGCAAGCGCTGGCGGACAATGCCTACCAGGATCCGGCAATGTGGTATTCGCGGCCCGGTATCGGAACGAGCGACCCATCGCGCTACCAGCCCGCCGTTGCACAGCCCGCTGCAGATCCGGCCGCGCAGGATGCCTCGCCCGACAATCCCGCTGCGGAACAGAGCCTCGATGCCCCCGGCATCCTCGACACTACAGGGTCGCAGCGCGGCGAGGCTGCCGATGCGCAGGCAACACCCGATTTCGCAGTCTTCTTCGTCCCGCCCACCAGCTACACCAAGGGCGCGCTGGGCGAATGGAATGCGCCGCTCGATGACGAGGAAACCGATCGTCTCGCCCGCGTCTTCCTTCGCGGCCTTGCCAGCCCCTTCAACCGCGCTGACGAGATCTGGGCCCCGAAATACCGGCAGGCAGCGGTAGGCGCGTTCCTGACCGACCAGGAAGAGGCGACCATGGCCATCGACGCGGCCTATGCCGATGTCGAGAAGGCCTTCGAATTCTTTGTCGAGAGCGTCGGGCCGGACAAGCCTATCGTGCTTGCAGGTCACAGCCAGGGCTCTGTCCATGTCTTGCGCCTCCTGCGCGAGAAAGTGCCCGGCAGCCCGGTCGAAAGCCGCATCGCCGCGGTTTATGCCCCCGGCTGGCCGATCTCGGTCGAACATGACCTGCCGTCCTATCCCCTGCCTGCCTGTGCTGCGCCGGACCAGGCGCGCTGCGTCGTGAGCTACATCAGCTTCACCGATGATGGCGATCCCGGCCAGCTCCTCAAGCGCTACAGCGCTCTTCCCGGGATGGATGGAAAGCCGCGCGGCTCGGACGATACGATCCTCTGCGTCAATCCGCTCACCGGCATGACCGGTGGCGCCGCTGCCGCCGAAGACAATCTCGGCACGCTCAAGCCTAGCGCGGACGTGTCCTCCGGCGAGCTCGTGGCAGGTGCGGTCCCCGCAAGTTGCGATACCAGCGGTATCCTGCGCATCGGCGACGGGCCCGATATCGGGCCGGGCCTGCTGCCGGGCGGGAATTACCACGTCTACGATATCCCGCTGTTCTGGAAGAACCTTCAGGAAGACGTGCTGCGGCGCGTGAGCGCATGGGCTCCGACGCAATCGTAACCGACAATGCGCTAGATTATGGCGATGCGCTGCCCGACGGCGGTGCATTGCTGGGTCTTGACCTAGGTACAAAGACCATTGGTGTAGCCACCTGCGATGCGAGCTGGCGCTTTGCGACCGCAGGCAAGACCATCACTCGCAGCAAGTTCACCAAAGACTGCGGCAAGCTGCGCGAAATCGTGACTGAGCGCAGCGTCAGAGGCCTCGTCGTGGGGCTACCGCGCAATATGGACGGCAGCGAAGGCCCCCGCGCCCAAGCGAGCCGCGCTTACGCCAGGAACCTTGCCCAAGCGCTTGATCTTCCGGTGCTTCTATGGGACGAACGCTGGTCGACTTCGTCCGCCGAGAGCGCGATGATCGGCCAGGATATGAGCCGCGCAAAGCGTGCCGAAAAGATCGACAGCCATGCAGCTGCGGTCATCCTCCAAGGAGCAATCGATACGCTCGCAGGAGGTGGTTTTTAAGGGGGAGGGGTCGCAGCAATGCTGGATTTTCTGGACGTATTCGAAGCCGTGCCTAATCGCGGCAGGCGACGGCGAGGTCTTTTCAACGCGCTTGGCCGCCTGCTCGGCATGGCATTCATCGTCCTTTTCCTCGTGATGACGGTCTACGCGCTCTGGTAGGAGCGTTCGATCTGGCGGCGCTTCTCCGCTGCTTCCTTTGCAAGCATGACGCTTCCCGATAGCTCGGCTTCGCGCCACAGGGCGTCGCGTGCGGACCCCCGCACCAACCCGCTGCGCGCCTCGAAACTCGCCAGCCGGAGCCTGTCGCTGGGATGTTCGCGCCCCGCCCATTCGGCAAAGTCCAGCGCCTCGTTGCCGCCCATGCCCACCGCACAGCGCAGGAGCATTCGGTCGACGTCGGATTGAGCACGCCCGTCACCGCATTGCTGTCCAGATCGAATCCATACTGGTCCGACCACGCCTTTGCCGGATCGATATGCATTATGTTGAGGGACACCGACATGTTCTCGGGCGGCAATTGCGAATGGATGTCGAGATTGGCGCGGTAGAGCATGAGCTTGCCCTCCTCCAGATGCGTGCGCTCCACGAAGCGCAGGTCACACACCTCGCCGCGATATCCAGCGACGCTCTCGTAATCATACTCATAGTAATCGCTTCCGTAGCCCGGCCCGAAGTAGCCCGCGGTCAGAAAGCTGAAATTATGGTCATGCGGCACGCCATAGACGAAAGCATCAGACCCGCTCGCGCGGAAACAGCTTTCCTGCTCGCTGGGCCAGATATTGGCGCGAAGGAAGCTGCGCCCACGCATGCGCGAGAGCACGATCGACTGCGGACCATAAGCGCTTTCGATCCCGCCACCCCTGTGGCCGACCTTCAATTGCTCGATCAGCAAATCGCCTAGGAAGTGGCTATTGTTGGCAAGCCGCTTCAACGCAACAGCACCATTGCCGAGGCTATCTTCGTCCTCCGGTTCGAAGGGCACCGAGTCCAGCATTTCGAGGCAATCCTCGAGGCCATGCGCTGAGGTTTCGTCGGACGGGATTATGCGGGGCATCGGGACACCTCGATTTGAGAGAGTTGGGGGTGCGCTTCGACCAAATGCGCCATCAGCGCACCGGCAGATGTCGAGAGCGGATCGGCGGGATCGCGCGCGATGGCCGACAGGGCGGCGAAGCCCTGCACCGTATCGAGAGCGAGGCATTCGCGCAGGGTCTGCCAGCGAATATGATCGCTGCCCTCCCTCGTAAGCCGTGCCAGCAAGGGGGCGACATCGCTGCGACCCATCCGGCCCAGCAGCGCCGTCGCCATCTCGCGCTGGCTTTCCGCGCGGCAGCCGCTCGCACAGTGGAGCAAGCGACCGTCGGCAAGACTGTACTGGCGCGTTTGTGGCGGCACCTCTTCGGTGCGCGAAAGCCGCAGGACCACGAAGCGGCCATGCACCTGCCTGATCTGGCGCGTATGCGCCTGCCCTTCGCAGCAAAGGTATTCGCCGGCTACGGCGCGGCGCGTTCGGCAATCGATGGAGGCGCGCTCGGAGCCCTCTGAAAGCAGTTCGAACTCGCAGACGTCCGCCGATCCTGCCAGCACCGCCTCGTGACGCTCGCCGCCGGCAAAACACACCGAGGTCGGATGGATTTCCGTCTCCTCATACGTGATCAACGACAAGGCGGCACGCCCGCGCTGGGCAATCTGCAGAACGGACAAACCGTCCTTGTACTGGTGCCGCAAGGGGACTTGCCCGAGCGGGTGCTCCTTTACCTCGTCCAGCAATCCGACCATCAGGGCTTCGGTGAGCTCCCTGGCGGTGCCTCCTTGTGTGAATAGGCCGGCCAGCGCGGGATATTCGCCGAGCTCGCCCTCGCCCCCATAGCTCTCCAGCTCTTCGAGCACCTTGCGCGCAGGTCCCTGCGCCCAGGCATCGCGGGCTGCTTCCAGCGCGACTTGCGCCTTGCGCTGCGGAGGAGTGTCGCTCCGCAGCGCGCGCAATTGCGGGTCGATTCTCATCGTTCCGCGTTCCCGATCACAGCAGCGCTTCGGGCGGAGCGACTTCGTAGATGTAGGTCATGATCACGACCACGCGGTCATCCACGGTCGGACCTTCGGATGCCGACAACGTGCCGAAAAGGCCGGTCACCGTGTCGAGGTCGGGCAGGCTTGAAAGGTCGAACTTGGGTAGGTTCATTAGGTAATCCTCCTGATTGTCGGAGGCGCGACCCGGTGTCACGCTCCGGCAAGGAGGCTGGCGGCTTGTTGCCACGCGATCGAATTAAAACATTGTAATCATCGGGAACCGGACGCTATCGGCCGCTCTCCACTATGACCGATAAAACAGCATTCGATCCCAAGACGGCGACGCCGTTCCTGACCAGCCGCGGCCACTCCGGCTGGCTGGGCCTCCAATATTCCGACCACGGCGACGATTGGGTCGAACTGGAACTTCCCTGGCGCGAGGACCTCTTGGGCGAGGACGGACAGCGCGTGCTCGCCTCCGGTCCAATCCTCAGCCTGATGGACATGGCAAGCGGGCTTGCGATCTGGAAGGCGATGAACCGTTTCGAACCGATCGCGACGCTCGACCTGCGTGTGGATTATGTGCGCCCGGCGCGCGAAGGATCGCCGGTTTTCGGACGTTCGCAATGCTATCGCGTCACCCGCTCCGCCGCCTTCGTGCGCGGCCTTGCGCATGATGGCGATGCCAGCGACCCGGTTGCCCATATCCAGGCGGTTTTCATGAAAATCGGACAATCGGCCGACAAGCGGGAGCTGCCCGGTGAGTGAAAATGGCAATTCCGATGCGCTGACGCCCTATGCCCGCTCGCTCGGTATCGAGCTGGCAGGTTCGGAGGACGGTATCCCCGTGATGAGCGTCGCCTTTGAAGAAGCGGTCGAGGGCCGGCCCGAACACTTTCACGGCGGCGCCACCGGCGGACTTCTGGAAACGGCGGGATATGCCGCGCTTCGAGCCGAATTGGCCAAGCGCGACCGCGAGGCGCTGCTCAAGCCGATCAACATCACGGTACAGTATCTTTCGGCCGGCAAGAGCCGGACCAGCTATGCCAAGGGTCGTGTGACCAAGCTTGGCCGCCGCAGCGCCAATTTGACGGTGGAGGCATGGCAGGACGACCGCTCGCGCCCTATCGCCACTGCCGTCATGAACGTGCTCGTCGCCGATCCCAAGGAATAGGCGTTACTGCGCCGGTTCTCGGCGGCGCTCGAGCTCTTCCCTGATCGCTTGGTTGCGCGCTTCTTCCGCGCGGCGACGCGCTTCCTCGATCGCTGCCTCGTCGATACCGATACCGTCTTCCGTGATCGTGATGTCGATGGGAATGCCATCGACCTCGGTCGAGAATACAGCCTCGCCATCGCGGATGCGGAGGCGGCTGTTGCCATCGCCAAGCGGGATGTCCTCCAGATCCGGAACGTCGAGCGGTTCGACGGGGCCGCCGGGGTCGGTATTCTCGCGCGGTCCGGGCTGGCTGGGACCAGCCGAAACGCCGAGTGCCTGCGTCATGAAGTCGCGCCAGATACGCGCCGGAAGTCCACCGCCGGAAATGCCGTCGAGCGGCGAATTGTCGTCATTGCCGATCCACACGCCGACCACGAGATCGCCCGCATAGCCGACGAACAACGCGTCTCGATTATCCTGCGTGGTGCCGGTCTTGCCGAAGTTCGGGCCGCTCAGTGTCGCCGCGCGGCCGGTGCCCTTGTTGATCGCGGCCCGTAAGAGAGCCTCCATCTGGCGGTGCGTATCGCCGGGCAGGCTGGAAGGACCATCGACCAGGTTTTCGAACCAGCCTCGCTCGGGGCGGGCAAAGGCGTGGGGTTCGACAGGATAAGCATTGGCGGCGACCGCGGCATAGGCCGAGGTGAGTTCGAGCAGGCTCATCGTCGAGGTGCCCAGTGCCATGCTCGGATCGCCTTTGGTGAGGGCGGAAGTCACGCCCAGATCGCGGGCGGTCTCGATGACTTTCTCGCTGCCCACTTCGCCAAACAGGCGCACTGCCGCGACATTGCTCGACTGGGCGAAGGCATCTTCCAGCGTGAGGCTGTCCGAATAGCGACCGCCGGAATTGCCCGGGCGGTACGAACCTTCCGTGATTTCGCGATTGTCGATCCGGTCGTCGATATCCCAGCCGTCACGCAGCGCCGCAAGGTAGACGAACAGTTTGAAGGTTGAGCCGGGCTGGCGCTTGGCCTGAGTCGCGCGGTTGAAAGGCGACTTTTCGTAATCCTTGCCGCCGATCATCGCCACGACTTCGCCATTGGTGCGCATGGCGACAAGCGCGACCTGCGCATCGCCAAGCGGAGCGCGCGAGGTCACGCGGCGGGCGATGTTCTGCAGCTTGGAATCGAGCGTGGTCGTGAGCGTCTGCCGCGCATAGCCGCTGTCCGACATCTCGCGCGCCTCGGGCAGCGCCCAGTCGGCGAAATAGGTGCCGGTCGGAAGGTCGCTTTTCATTCTTACGTCGAGCGCGGGCGGACGCATGGCACGGGCTTCGGCCTCAGTGATGTATCCAGCGGCGACCATCGACTGGACGACCAGCTGCATGCGCTTGGCGGCGCGATCGTAATGGCGGGTCGGTGCATAGGCGCTGGGTGCCTGGAGCAGTCCGGCGAGCATGGCTGCCTGGTTGGGCCTCAGGTTTTCAGGCTTGCGGTAGAAATAGTGCAGGCTCGCCGCGCGCAATCCGTAGACATTGTCACCGAAGTAGGCATTCGAAAGATAGCGCTCGAGGATTTCGTCCTTGGTCAGCCACGCCTCGAGCCAGAAAGCGATGAGAGCCTCGCGGGCCTTGCGCGTCAGCGTGCGTTCGGGCGTCAGGAACGTGAATTTCGCCAGCTGCTGGGTGATCGTGCTGCCGCCGCCCGTACCCGTGATCGCTGCGCGTGCAATGCCGCGCGGATCGACACCCCAGTGGCTGTAGAATCGGCGGTCCTCGATGGCGAGGAATGCCTCCACGACGTGCGGGGGAAGCTTGGAGACATCGACAGGCTCATCGGTAATCGCACCATTGCGAGCAATCGGAGTGCCATCGGCGGCCAGCAGCGTGATCTGCGGCGGGGCAATCGGCTCAAGCGACTTGCCGAGCGGCGCCGTGACAGCAAGCCACGCGACAAGCAGGATAAAGATCCCGATAATACCGGCAACGATGCGCGCAGCCCACCAGCGCTTGCGGCGGCCGCGCCAGTAGTCGCGCTGCCAGAACCGCTGTCGCCGCTTTTCCTCGACAGCGAGCGCATGATCGAGACCGTCGAGCCGCCGGTCCCAGTCCGCATCATCGAATGCGTCGTGGGTCGCGTAATAGCCGCGATGGCTGGAGAACTCCGGCTCGGGCCTTTTGCGGCGGAAAATTGAGTCGATTACGCCCATGGACCTACTGTGCTACACAAATAACACAGCGATGCATAGGCCCTCCCACCTTAACTCTTGCCAACAACGCTTTCGGGCAGGTCTTCACCGAAAACGCGCTGGTAGTATTCGGCCACCAGCATGCGCTCTTCCTCGTCGCACTTGTTGAGGAAGGAGAGGCGGAAGGCGAAGCCGACATCCTTGAAGATAGCGTAGTTCTGCGCCCAGGTGATGACCGTACGCGGGCTCATCACGGTCGAGATATCGCCATTGATGAATCCCTGACGCGAAAGGTCGGCGACCTTGATCATGTCGGCGAGAATCTTCGGATCGATGTCGGGGTTCTTCGCCTCGACGATCTGTTGCTCGGTTTCAGCCGGCAAGTAGTTGAGCGCAGTGACGATATTCCAGCGGTCCATCTGGCCCTGGTTGATCGCCTGCGTGCCGTGATAAAGCCCGCTGGTATCGCCGAGGCCGACCGTGTTCGCGGTAGCGAAGAGACGGAAGTTCGGATCGGGGCGGATCACGCGGTTCTGATCGAGCAGCGTGAGTTTGCCCTGCTGTTCGAGCACGCGCTGGATCACGAACATCACGTCCGGACGGCCGGCGTCATATTCGTCAAACACGAGAGCTACCGGGTGCTGGAGCGCCCAGGGCAGCAGGCCCTCGCGGAATTCGGTGACCTGCAGGCCGTCGCGCAGCACGATGGCATCGCGACCGACGAGGTCAATACGGCTAATATGCGCATCGAGGTTGATGCGGATGCACGGCCAGTTGAGGCGCGCTGCAACCTGTTCGATATGGGTCGACTTACCCGTGCCGTGATAGCCCTGCACCATCACGCGACGGTCGTGGGCGAAGCCTGCAAGAATCGCGAGTGTGGTGTCCGGGTCGAAGACATAGGCTTCGTCGAGGTCGGGCGTGCGGGAATCGGGCTTGGAAAAGGCCGGAACCTTCCAGTCGATATCGATCCCGAAAGTCTCGCGCACATCGACTTCGGTGTCGGGTGCGGGAAGCACGGTCTTGGCGGAAGGCTCGAAGGTCTTGTCGGTCATCTCGTTCATATCGAGCGCGAGGTAGGGATTTATCTCGCGCGCGCCAACCCTATATTGGCTGGCGATGGCGCAAGAACCCCTTTCCGAAAAGCTCAGGCTCAAACTGGTCGAGAAGGTTCGCGGCGTCTTCAACGACGTCGAAAGCGGCGAGAAGCCGGTTCCCGTTTCGGACGAGGCCCTGTTCGAGAAAGATACTCCGATCCGGCTCGTTCATGCCGATATCGTGGCGATGATGGTGGGCGGCATCCGCGGTTTGCTGCTCCAGATGCTCCACCCGCACGCATTGCAGGGCGTGCTCGATCATTCGAACTTCCGCAGCGACATGCACGGGCGGTTACGCCGGACGGCGCGGTTTATCGCGGTCACCACTTTCGGCCACCGAAACGATGCAATGCAGGCGATCGAGCGCGTGAACCGAATCCATGCGGCTGTGGGGGGCACATTGCCAGACGGGTCGACCTATTCAGCCACCGATCCGCGCACGCTTGCCTGGGTCCATGTTGCCGAGGCTACGAGTTTCCTCGCTGCCTACCTACGTCATGTCCGGCCCGACATGCCGGGCAGTGAGCAGGACGAATATTATCGCCAGTTCGCCATCATCGCGAATGCGCTTGGCGCGGACCCGGTCCCCACCGACCGGCGCGAGGCCGAAGCGATCTTTCGCGAGCTGCGCGGCGATCTTGCCACGTCGGCACAGGCCCGCGAAATCGCCGATCTCGTGCTGAGCCAGCGTCCCGCCGGCGCACCGCCTGCGGTACGGGCCATGCTGGGCGCGGAGGCAGTCGCGCTGCTTCCGCCATTCGCCCGCTCGATGCTCGGCCTTGAGCGTCCCGGCCTCGCCTCGATCCCCGCGCGTGCGGCGACATGGGGCATGGGCAAGACGCTGCGCTGGGCCTTCCGCCAGAATTGACGCGCAACGGAATTGCTCAGGTGCTATCCTCACTGTCGAGAGGAGAGCAGCCATGTATGTGCAGGGATTTCTCATCGCAGTGCCCGAGGGCAACAAAGAGGCCTATCGTGCCATCGCCGAAAAGGCCGGGACCAAATTCCGCGAGTATGGCGTGACCGAGATCGTCGAAGCCTGGGAAGAAGATGTGAGTGACGGCAAAGTCACCGACTTCCGCAAGGCGACCAAAGCCGAGGAAGGCGAAAAGATCGTTTTCAGCTGGATGATCTGGCCCGACAAGGAAACCGCCGACGCCGCGCATGCCAAGATGGAGGACGATCCCTTCTGGATGGAGGAAATGGCAGAGATGCCGTTCGATGGCATGCGCATGATGTGGGGCGGCTTCAAACCGCTTTATCTGATGGGGAGAGACTGATGGCCGACTATACCTTCTTCACCAATCCGATGAGCCGCGGCCAGATTGCGCGCTGGGCACTGCATGAAGTCGGTGCCGACTACGATACCGAGCTGGTGGAATGGGCGGCGAAATCCGAGGCCTTCCTCAAGGCGAACCCGCTCGGCAAGGTGCCGACGCTTGTTCACCATCACGGTGATCACGTCCATGTCGTGACCGAGGCTGCGGCGATCTGCCACTATCTGGCAGAAATGCATCCGGAGGCAGGCTTGCTTCCAGAACCGCACGAGAAAGCGGCCTACTTTCGCCGCCTGTTCTTTGCGTCTGGCCCCGTCGAACAGGCCGTCGTGGCGCGAAGCATGGGCTGGGGCGTCGACGATCCGCAAAAACAGGGCATGGTCGGCTTCGGCAGCTATGAACGCGCAATGGATACGTTCGACATGCTGTTGTCCGACCGCAACTATGTCTGCGGAGACCGCTTCACAATGGCCGATGTCTACGTCGGCAGCCAGGTCGACTGGGGGCTGCAATTCGGATCGATCCCGAAACGCAAGGTATTCGAAGACTATGCAACGCGGCTGCGCGAGCGAAACGCCTACAAGGAAGCGAAAGCGATAGACATGCAATTGATCGCCGAGGCGCAGGCCTAGGCGATCGCCCTGCACCGGCGAAGCAGGTTATAGGCCTCGACCACCTTGTTGAGGCGCGTCTCGTACTGGCGGTCGCCGCCGTTACGGTCCGGATGGTAGCGCCGGACGAGCTCCGAATAGCGCCTCCTCAGCCTGCGCCGGTCCGTGTTGCTGCCAAGGCCCATGACTTCGAGCGCTTCGGCTTCTTCGCGGCTGTAGCGTCCGTCCATTGCCATTTCGGCCTCGCGCTGGGCACGGCTCTTGATGCCGGCCGCACGCGCTGAAATCGCATCGAGCGGGTCGTCGAAATCGGCCCAGCGCGGCATCCCGTCGACGCCTGCCGTAGGCCGGAAGCTCGGGCTCTCGGTGCGCCAGCCGCTTGCCGGCCCCTGCGCATCGAGGATTTCCTCCGCGCTCATCCCTTCGAACCAGTCATAGCCCGCATTGAATTCGCGCACGTGTTCGAGGCACATCCAGCGCCAATCGCCCGGCCCGTCAAAACGGTGGCCGCTGCCGGGCGCGCGGAATTCTCCCGGCTCGTCGCAAGCCGGGTGGGCGCACACGCGGCCCGTATCTTCATATCTACCGTGGAACTTTGACTGGCGCATTCGTTCTAGGATGGGGAGCCAAACCCTGTATGGAAAGAGGCGAGAGGAGATTCGAGCGTATGTCAGGACCGGTCCAACAGGAGATGGAACGCCTTCTGACCGAGGCCTTTGCGCCGACGCGGCTCGAAGTCATCAACGACAGCGCCAAACATGCCGGCCATTCCGGCGACGACGGTAGCGGTGAATCGCATTTCACCGTCGTGATCGAAGCGCCCGCCTTTGCCGACAAGTCGCGCCTCGACCGCCAGCGAATGGTCAACAAGGCGCTGGGCGATATTCCCGGAGAGCGGGTCCACGCCCTCGCCATACAGGCTTCTGCGCCGACACCATAGGAACAAGGGGCATGACATGAGCCAGATCGACCTCACGCTGACGCCGACGACGCATGATCTCGGGCAGTTCGAGGTCAGGCGCGTGCTGCCCTCCAAGAAACGGACCATGGTCGGTCCCTTCATTTTCGTCGACCAGTTCGGCCCGGCGCAACTCGACCTCGGCAGCGGTATGGACGTGCGACCGCATCCGCACATCAACCTCGCCACGGTCACATGGCTGTTCGAAGGTGCGATCGACCACCGCGACAGCCTCGGAAGTTTCTCGACCATACGTCCGGGTCAGGTAAATCTGATGACCGCAGGCAAGGGGATCGTTCATTCCGAACGCTCTCCCGAAGCCGAACGCAAGGCAGGCCCCAAGCTCTTCGGCATGCAGACATGGCTCGCCCTGCCCGACGGGCGCGAAGAGATCGATCCGGCCTTCGAGGCCGTTAGCGACTTGCCGGTCATCGAGGACGGCCGCGCCAAGGCAATCGTGATCATGGGCGAGCTCTGGGGCGAACGCGCGCCGACCACGACCTATGCCGATACGATCTATGCAGAGATTGTGCTGGGAGCGGGCGGTGCCATCCCGGTCGAGGAAGAAGCCGACGAACGCGCCGTCATGTTGGTCGACGGCGAGGCGGTGATCGATGGTCACCCACTCAAGCCCTACGAGCTGGCCGTTCTCCAGCCGGGCCGCGACATGACGCTGGAGAGCAAGACCGGCGCTCGGGTCATGCTGCTGGGCGGCGAGGCGTTCCAGACCCAGCGCCACGCATGGTGGAATTTCGTCAGTTCCAGCCGCGAACGCATCAACCAGGCCAAGGAAGACTGGCGGAAGGGACGCTTCCCCGAAGTGCCTGGCGACAGCGAGGAACGCATCCCCCTTCCCGACGGCCAGCCGAAGACCGTTACCTATCCGTGAGGAAACAAGCATGAGTTTCGAAGGCAAGACTGCATGGATCACCGGAGCATCTTCCGGAATCGGCTCCGCGCTGGCGGGCGAATGGGCCAGAAGGGGCGCCAACATCATCCTGTCCGGCCGCGATGAAAGCAGGTTGAGCGCGGTTGCCGACCGCCTCGAGACCGAAACGAAGACCCTGCCCTTCGACGTGCGTGACGACGAGGCGATGCAGCAAGCGACCGAGGAAGCTGCAAGCTGGAAGGACGGGGTCGATATCTTCGTGGCCAATGCGGGCATTTCGCAGCGGAGCCCGGCAGTCGACACGGACATGCAGGTCTATCGCGACATCATCGACATTGACCTCACGTCGCAAATCGCAGCGACGCAAGCGCTCCTGCCGCACATGACGCAGCGCGGTAGCGGGAAGCTGCTGTTTATCTCGTCGATTGCGGGTAAGGTCGGCGTTCCGATGCGTACCGCCTATTGCGCGGCCAAGCACGGACTGATCGGCTATGCCGACGCTCTGCGCGGTGAGCTCTCGCAAAGCGGGATCGACGTGCATGTCATCTGCCCCGGCTCGGTCGCCACCGATGTGAGCCGCAATGCGCTTTCCGCCGACGGCACTCCGCGCGGACGCAGCGACAAGGTCATCGACAATGGGATCAGGCCCGAAGATGCGGCGAAGCGGATCATCGACGCGGTCGAGGCTAACCAGCGCGAAATTATAGTCGCCGACGGAATGGAAGAGGCCATGGGCGAAATGCGCCGCACGCCCGATCAGCTCTTCGACCAGGTCGCGGGCATGGTCGCGGCCGGATACATGGAAAAGATGCAGTCGGAGGATTGATGGAACAAACCCGCGTCACGCTCGCCAATGGTATCGAGCTCGATACGGTCGATGTCGGGCCGCGCGATGCGCCAACGCTGATCTTCCTCCACGGCTTTCCCGAAAGCCATCGCACATGGCGGCACCAAATCGCCCATTTCTCCGACCGCTTCCGCTGCATCGCTCCCGACCAGCGCGGCTATCGCGGCTCCTCGAAGCCGGAGGGGATCGACAATTATACGCCCGACAAGCTGGTGGGCGATATTTTCCTGCTGGCCGACGCACTCGGCGTGAAGGATTTCACCATCGTGGGCCATGACTGGGGCGGCGCAATCGCATGGGGCGTTGCCATGGCAGGCGAACAGATGGAGCGCGTGCCGCGTGCCGTGATCGCCAACGCGCCGCATCACGCCGTTTTCCAAAAGCTGCTCTACACCTCGCCCGTCCAGCGCGAGGCGAGCCAGTACATGCGCGGTTTTCGCGATTCCGCGAATGACGAACTGGTGCGCGAACAGGGCCTCTATGGCATTCTCGCACAGGAAATAAACTGGGATGCCCCAGACAAGATGGAGCCCGAGGAACGCGCCCGTTTGCTCGAGGATTGGCAAAACCGGGATGCAGCCTTCGCCATGCTCAACTGGTACCGTGCAAGCCCGATCGACATTCCGCCCATGGACGCTCCCTTCGATGTACCCGAAGGCTGGGCACCACCGCCTTTCCCCAAGCTCGGCATTCCGACCTTGGTTATCTGGGCGCAGGACGACCTCGCGCTACCGCCGGAAAACACCGCCGCCCTGCCCGATCACGTCGAAGATCTGACCTTGGTCGAGGTGCCCGATTGCGGACATTTCGTGCCTTGGGAAAAGCCCGACGCGGTCAATGCGGCAATGGGGGAATTCTTCTCGCGAACCGGCTAGCCGCCTAGCCATTCGACCCAGGCCCCATGCGGATGGGCATTGGCGAGATGAACCTCCTCTTCGCCGCCGGGCCAGTAGCGCACCCGTAGTTCATGCGCGAAAGTCTCGCGATTTGTTTCGAGCGAGAGATGCGCAAACGGACTCTCGGCAGGCGCCGCCGCGCCAGCCGCTTCGGCCGCCGTTTCGATCCTCCTTTGCGCGGCATCGGGCAGGTATTGCCACATGATCGAGTGCGCGAGAACGCGCGTCACACCCGCTTGCGGCTCGCGAGCCAGCTCCCGCTCCACCCAATCTGCCGCATCCATTCGCTCAAGCTCGGGTGCCTCGTCCCGTGCGAGCGCAATCGCTGCATCGATGCGCGCCATGCGTCCGGTCGCCTCGGGCCAGACATAGCTCTTGAGCCGCATCGCCTCGTTTTCATCGGTCAGGTCGACCGGCGCGATATCGCTTCCCCTCGCCGCGACGAAGGTAAACTCCGCGTTTGGTGGCGGGTTTCCGCGCCATTCGGGCGCGATCTGCATCGGGCTTCCCTGCGGTCCTGCGTGCACCCCACCCAGATCATAACGATAGCGGCCCATCATCGTGTTGATACCCGCACTCGCGCCGATCTCGAGGAACTCGAATTGCCCGGTTGTCCGCCCGTCCGCGAGCCACAACAGGCCCGCAGCAAAGCTGGCCGAGCGCCCGGCTTCATTCGTCTGTGGTGGTCCGTCGAGCCACGGCATCAACCGCGCGTCATGCGTTTCGACAATGTCGCGCACCAGCGCGTCGACATCGTCCTGCGCCGTCATTCGCCCCGCATAGACATCGGCCAGGCGCGGCTCCTCGCCCGTCAGCAGCAGGTTGTGGATGCCACCTGCAATCCGCAGAGGCATCGCATCGCGCAGGGAGAGACCCTGCCAATTGAATATCCTGCGCGCAGTGGCAGCTTGGCTTTCCTGCAGCGCCAGCAGCGAACGCACCACCTGCGCGGTCCCGGGCGCCCCCGCCTTTTCGGCATGCGTTGCCTGCCATTCGATGGCTTCTGGGACCGAAACGATATCCATCACTCCGCTGGTGCCCATATTCGTTGCCCTTTTCGCCTGGCGTGCCTATTTGCCGCTCCGCAATGACCAACAGCCTGACCTTCGCCATTCCCAAGGGGCGCATTCTCGACGAAGCGCTTCCCGTCATGGAGCGTGCCGGCGTGGTGCCGGAAGATGCCTTCCACGACAAGGCCAACCGCTCGCTCACTTTCGCGACGACGCGAGACGACATGCGGCTGATCCGCGTGCGCGCTTTCGACGTGGCGACCTTCGTCGCACATGGCGCGGCGCAGATGGGCATCGTGGGCAGCGACGTGATCGAAGAGTTCGACTACGCCGATCTTTACGCACCCGTCGATCTCGACATCGGACACTGCCACCTCGCCGTGGCCGAACCGAAGGGCGCGAGCGCGACAAATGGCGCAAGCCACCTGCGCGTTGCGACCAAGTATCCGAACCTCACCCGCCGCCACTTCGAGCGCCAGGGCATTCAGGCCGAATGCGTGAAGCTGAACGGGGCGATGGAGATCGCGCCCGAGCTGGGACTTGCCGGACGGATCGTCGATCTCGTCTCCAGCGGTCGTACGCTCAAGGAAAACGGGCTGGTCGAGACCGACCACATTCTCGACATCACGGCGCGGCTGATCGTAAATCGCGCTGCGCTCAAGACCGATCCGCGTGTCGCAGCGCTGGTCGAAGCCTTCCGCGCCGACAGCGAAAACCGGAAAGCGGCCTGATGCAGCTCCTGCGGACCAGCGACGCCGATTTCGAGATGAAATTTGCCAAAGTCGTGCGCGACCGCCGCGAAAGCGACTTACAGGTCGGGCGCGATGTTGCGGGCATTCTCAACGAAGTGCGCGAGCGCGGCGACAAGGCGCTGGTGGAATACACCAAGCGCTTCGACCAGCATAACCTTTCCACCGACGAAGACTGGTCGATCTCGAAGGAAGCCTGCAAGGCGGCCTATGACGGGCTCGATGCCGAACTGCGCGACGCGCTGGAAACGGCTGCCGCACGTATTCGCGCCTATCACGAAGGCCAGCTTCCCGAGGATCGCGACTACACCGACGATATTGGCATGCGCCTCGGTGCGCGCTGGGGGGCAGTCGAAGCAGCCGGCCTCTACGTACCCGGTGGCAGGGCGGCCTACCCTTCCTCGCTGCTGATGAACGCCATTCCCGCCAAGGTGGCAGGGGTGGATCGGCTCGTAGTCACAACGCCGACACCCAAGGGCGAAATGAATGACCTCGTCCTCGCCGCCGCGCATATCGCTGGCGTCGATGAGATTTACCGCGTCGGCGGCGCACAGGCCGTGGCCGCGCTCGCCTATGGCACCGATCGGATCGAGCGGGTCGATGTGATCACGGGGCCCGGCAACGCATGGGTCGCGGAAGCCAAGCGCCAGCTTTACGGTGTCGTCGGCATCGACATGGTTGCAGGGCCGAGCGAAATTCTCGTCATTGCGGACGGCAACAACAATCCGGAATGGATCGCCGCCGACCTGCTGAGCCAGGCCGAACACGATCCGACCAGCCAGTCGATCCTGATCACTGACGATGCCGGCTTTGCCGCGCAGGTCGAAGACGCCATCGACCTCGCCTTGATGAACCTCCCGACCGCCAAGACTGCCAGAACCAGCTGGGATGACCACGGACTGATCGTGATCGTCGATAGCCTCGACGAGGCCCCTGCGCTCTCGGACCGCCTCGCCGCGGAGCATGTCGAGATCGCCACCGAGGATCCGGAAAGCCTTTTCACAAAACTTCGCCACGCAGGAAGCGTCTTCCTGGGCCGGATGACGCCCGAAGCTGTCGGCGACTATATCGCCGGACCCAACCATGTCCTTCCCACTGGTCGCCGCGCACGATTTGCCAGCGGCCTGTCGGTGCTAGACTTCATGAAGCGCACCAGCTTCATCGGCGCATCCGACGATGCGCTTAAGGCCATCGGTCCTGCCGCCGTCCGCCTCGCCGACGCCGAGGGCCTTCCTGCCCACGCCCTTTCGATTTCCAAGAGACTGTCATGAACGCCAGCCCCCGATCAAACTCCCGCGCAACGGCCCGCAGCGCCGCCCGCCTTGGCGCGGTGCAGGCCCTGTACCAGCAGCAGATGGAAAGCACGCCCACTGCCAAGCTGCTGAACGAATTTCACCAGCATCGTCTCGGCAAAGTGATCGAGGACGAGGAATATGCCGACGCCGACGTCGATTTCTTCGATGACCTCGTGAAGGGCGTCGATTCCCGCCGCGAGGAAATCGACGAGTTGCTGACCGCCCGCCTCGCGTCCGGCTGGACGCTGGCCCGTCTCGACAAGACCATGCTGCAGATCCTGCGCGCAGGCAGCTACGAACTGCTCGCCCGCGCAGATGTGCCCAAGGCAGCTGCGATCAGCGAGTATGTCGATGTCGCCAAGGCCTTCTTCGACGACCGCGAAGCCAAGTTCGTCAATGGCATCCTAGACGCTGTAGCCAAGGAAGCGGGCCGCTGAACGAAGCGGAGTTCATATCCGCCTTGCGCGCGATCGCGATTTCCCCTCAGGCCCGGGGGCTCGCGGATGACGCGGCCGTCATCGAATTCGGCAGCGAAACGCTCGTCCTTACCCACGACACCATGGTCGAAGGCGTGCATGTCCTCGAAGGGCAGGATCCCGCCGATATTGCCTGGAAGCTCGTGGCGGTGAACCTGTCCGATCTCGCCGGGAAGGGCGCAGAGCCTGTCGGCTTGCTCGTATCGCACATGCTCGGCAGCGACGATCACCGGTGCGTCGCGGGCCTGAAGGAGGTTCTCGAGACCTACGATGTGCCGCTGCGCGGCGGTGACACGGTTCGCGGCGATGGTGCCCGATCCTGGGGATGCACGGCAATCGGCCGAGCTTCATACACGCCGATCCCTGCACGCGATGGCGCGACACCCGGTAACGCGGTGTACCTC
>JABDNC010000158.1 GCA_013001165.1 Erythrobacter sp. | reverse complement strand
ATGGCGGGCGTTGGCGCAGTGGCGAAGAACTCTGCAACTTCGGCACGGAATGCCTCGAGCTCGGGCGCGAATTCAATTCTCATCTCTCTCCCCGTCGTCCCGGCCATGGTGGATTGGCCGGCGCAATGCTCTTCATGCACGGCCAGCACGTGCGCTGCTACCCGCAAATGGAATACGCCCGATACAGCAGACCTATCGCAGAACCCGCGGCCCGCTGCCGTCCTCGCCCCACTTGTCGTCCGCATTGTAGAGCGCGCATTTCTTGAGGGAGAGGCAGCCGCAACCGATGCAACCATCCAGATCCTCGCGCACCTTCTGCAGCGAAGCGATCTGCGCATCGATACGCCGCTTCACTTCTCCGCTAATTCTCTTCCAGTCTGCAGCATTTGGGGTCCGGCCGTGAGGCAGGCCGCAAAGCGCCTCTTCGATTTCGCCCAGGGACAAGCCGAGTTTCTGCGCGATCAGGATGAAGCTGAGCCGACGGATATCGCTGCGCAGGAAACGCCGCTGGTTGCCCGCGGTGCGATGCGGTTCGACCAGTCCCTTCTCCTCGTAGAAACGGATCGCCGATACCGAAAGGCCGGTCCGGCGGGCGAGATCGCCGATTGGCAGGAGGTCGTTCGCTTTCATCGATTACAGCGATAGCGAAAACGAGGCTTGACCTCAACTTAGCTTGAAGTTGCATACCACTGTGCATCGCAAGAACGCCCGTCAATCGCGCGGGCTGGAAAAGGAGATGCACAATGGCAAACCCAAAACCACAGGGTCGCCTAGAACACGCCAATATATCGGTCACCGACCCAGACCGCAGCGCCGCTCTGCTGATCGATTTGCTCGGCTGGAAGGAACGCTGGCGCGGCCCCTCGATGCTAGGTGGACGCAGTATCCATGTCGGCGCCCATCACGATTATGTCGCGCTCTACACGGGCGACCACGTGAAGGGGGAATACCGGAAGGGTCAGCCGCTCAATCACATCGCCTTCACAGTCGGCGACCTCGACGCGGCCGAGGAGGTAGTCCAACGCCACGGCCTCGAACCTTTCGGGCATGACGATTACGAACCCGGACGCCGGTTCTATTTCTTCGACTGGGACGGGATCGAATTCGAGGTGGTGAGCTATGAATGAGATCATCCTGCGCCGCCCGATCTTCCAGAGCATACCCGATACAAAGGATGAAAAGGAGCCTAACCCGGCAGCTGCCCCGTCTGCCGCAGCGCCTCTCCCAAGGCGAGGCCCGCGCTGGTCGCCAGGTTGAGCGATCGAACCTCCGGCTTCATCGGCAGGCGTACGCTGGCGTCGACCTCTGCCCGCACGGCATCGGTCACGCCCGCGCTCTCCTTGCCGAAGAGGAGAATGTCGTCGGGCCGGTACTCGAATTCGTACGAAGATTCGGTCGCGCGGGTGGTGAACAGCACCAACCTGCATCCCGCCCTCGCCTCCCGGAAAGCATCGAAACTGGCATGCCGCACCACCTCGACATGGTCGATATAGTCCATCGCCGCGCGGCGGACACGGCGGTCATCCCACGGGAAGCCGAGCGGCTCGATGAGGTCGACGCCTGCGCCCATGCAGGCGCCGAGCCGCATTACATTGCCGACATTTCCGGCGATCTCGGGTTCGAACAGCGCGATCCGCATGGCGTCTAGAGCAGCCCCACCTGGCCCTTGCCCGACCACGGCACCTTGGTCCTGTCGAGCGCGAGTTCGCCTTCCCACGGGCGGCAGAGCGCGCGGGCATCATCGGGTGAACCGCCGGTCCACCTGCCCCAATCCTCCTTGGCGAGCAGCACGGGCATGCGCGTGTGCACTTCTGCCGCGAGGCCGCCTGCATCGGTCATGACCATGGAGTAGCAATCGCCCCATTCGTCCGAATTGCGCCACACGCCCGCGCAGGCGAACAGCTCGGCGTCGGGCCGCGCCAGCCAGCTACGTGTCTTGCCGCCCTTCGGCCCCTCGGCCTCAGCCCAAGCAGTGACGGGAATGAGGCAGCGGCGCTCCTCGAAACTGTAGCGCCAGAAGAAACTGTCGAGCTTGTCGGTGCGCGCATTGTTGACCGGCTTCGGCTTCAGCGGCTGGCCGTTCTTGCCCTTCATCACCAGCGGGAAGCCCCAGCTCATTTGGGTGAGCTTGCCTTCTGCCACCACCGCACCCGGGTATCCCGGATAGACCTCCGCACCGAAATTCGCGCCGCCGAGCTCGTTCACCACGTCGAACCAGGCCGCGACCTCGTCCTTGTTCTTGGTCATGCGATAGAGATTGCACATTAGGCGTTCCCCACGACGAAGCAGGCCGCAGCAACGAAGGCGCCGGTCCAGCGGTTCGACCGGAACCGCTCGAGCGGATTACCCGGATCCTCGCCATCGAGCGTCGCGACCTGCCACAAAAGGTGCCCGGCGGCCGGAAGCAGCGCGAGCAGCGCAATCCAGTCGGCACGATAGAGCCAGAAGGCGAGCGCCCACAATGCAACTGCGCCAGTATAGAAGAGCGTAACCCCGCCCTTGATATGCCCACCAAGTCTCAGCGCGCTGGATCGAATGCCTACCAGCGCATCGTCCTCGCGGTCCTGCATGGCGTAGATCGTGTCATAGCCGATCACCCACAGTGCTGCGCCCGCGTACATGGCGACGAGTGCATCCCAGTTATCGGCGCGCAACTGGGTCCAACCGACCAGTAGCCCCCAGGTGAAAACCATCCCGAGCCAAGCCTGCGGCCACCATGTGATGCGCTTCATGAAGGGGTAGGCGGCAACCAGCGCGAGGCTCGCAAGGGCGACGATCTGCGCGAGGGGCCGCAATTGCAGGAGGACCACCAGCCCCGCCAGGCACAGAGCCAGCAGCCAGCTCCATGCGAGCTTCTTGGACACTCGCCCGCTTGCCACGGGACGGCTGGCAGTGCGGGAGACCTTCCGGTCCAGCTTCGCATCGACGATATCGTTATAGACGCAGCCCGCACCGCGCATGGCGATACTGCCCAAGAGTAGCCAGCCGAGCAGCGCCCATTGCCAGCCCGCGCCCGTCAGCCACACGCCCCAGACGCACGGCCAGAACAGCAGCCACCAGCCGATCGGCCGATCGAACCGTGCCAATTGCGCGAGGTCGCGCGGCAGTTGCGGCAGGCGCGCGACAAGGCCGCGATGTTCGCTGTCGGGGACGATTTCAGGTGCAGCGCTGTCGCTCATGGCTTGCTCCCTACCCTCGCTCGTGCCACCTGCAAAGCCATGCCTGCAACACCCGCCTGGCCGCCCAAGAGCGCACCCCGCCTGTTCGTCGAAAACCAGCTTGCCGCCGATACGCAAGTCGTGATCGAGGGCAACCAGGCGCATTACCTCGGCAAGGTGATGCGCGTTTCACCCGGCGATGCCGTAATCCTGTGCGACGATGTGACGGGCGAATGGGCGGCAGAGGTCGTCGATGCGGCCAAGCGTCACGTTACCCTCTCCGTGAAAGAGCAGCTGCGCGAGCGCGAGGAAGTACCCGACTTCTGGCTCTGCCCTGCGCTGCTCAAGAAAGACCGGTTCGACCTCGTACTCGAGAAGGCGACCGAACTGGGGGTGGCGCGCATCGCGCCGGTGGTCACGCGGCGTTGCGTCGCCGACAAGCTCAATGCCGAGCGCGCCGACACGATCGTTACCGAAGCCGCCGAACAATGCGCACGGACGGCGCTACCCGACATCGCACCGCTCCAGAAACTGGAGGCGCTGCTGCGCGACTGGCCCGAAGAACGCATTCTCTATTTCGCTGACGAGGACGGAGGCGAACCTGCCGCCGATGCCTTCTGTTATGCCGACGATCCTGCGGCTCTACTGGTGGGGCCGGAGGGCGGATTTGACGACTCGGAGCGGGCGATGATCCGCGCCCACCCCAATGCGCGCCCGATCAGCCTTGGTCCGCGCATCCTTCGCGGCGAAACAGCTGCCATCGCAGGCACGGCCGTCTGGATGGCCGAGGCGGGCGACTGGCTCGACGACGAATAATTTCCTTTTCACGCAAGGTTAGGTTGCCTAACGCCACCGATATGAGCACTCGCGAGACCTCGGGGGACAGCGATCCCGTGATCGAAAGCCGCGACCAGCTGGTCGCGCCGATGCAGAAGGGCGAGAAGCCCAAAGCCGACTGGCGCATCGGAACCGAGCACGAAAAGCTCGTCTTCCACAAGAGCGACAACCGTGCGCCCAGCTATGACGAAAAGGGCGGCATTCGCGATATCCTCATGTCGCTGCGCCAGTTCGGCTGGGAGCCTGTCGAGGAAGGCGGCAAGGTCATCGCCATGCGCGGTGCGGACGGTACGGTCAGCCTCGAACCGGCCGGACAGCTCGAATTGTCGGGCGCGCCGCTTGAAAACTTGCACGAAACCTGCGCCGAAACGGGTCGCCACCTCCAGCAGGTCAAGGAGATCGGCGAGGCTTGCGACGTGGGCTTCCTCGGCCTTGGCATGTGGCCGGACAAGACCCGCGAAGAGCTGCCGATGATGCCCAAGGGGCGCTACGAGATCATGAAGCGGCACATGCCGCGTGTCGGCACGCTGGGCCTCGACATGATGCTGCGCACCTGCACCATCCAGGTGAACCTCGACTATTCGAGCGAAGCGGACATGGCGCAGAAATTCCGCACCGGCCTCGCGCTCCAGCCGCTCGCCACGGCGCTGTTCGCCAATTCGCCTTTCACCGAGGGCAAGCCCAACGGCTACCTGTCGTACCGCAGCCATATCTGGAGCGATACCGACCCGCACCGCACCGGCATGCTGCCTTTCGTGTTCGAGGACGGCTTCGGATACGAACGCTGGGTCGACTACATGCTCGACGTGCCGATGTATTTCGTGTTTCGCGAGGGCAAGTATATCGATGCGGCAGGCCTAAGCTTCCGCGACTTCCTCGAAGGAAAGCTGGAAGTACTGCCCGGCGAGAAGCCGACCGAGGCTGATTGGTGGGATCACCTGTCCACTGCCTTCCCCGAAGTGCGTTTGAAGAGCTTCCTCGAAATGCGCGGCGCGGACGGCGGTCCGTGGAGCCGCATCTGCGCTCTGCCTGCCTTCTGGGTCGGCCTGCTTTACGAACAGAACGCGCTCGATGCAGCATGGGACCTCGTCATGCACTGGACGATGGAAGAGCGCGAGGACCTGCGCAACGCCGTTCCAAAACTGGCTCTCGACGCGCCCATCCCGGGCGGCGGCAAACTGCGCGATCTCGCAAAAGACGTACTGGCCGTCGCGCGCAGCGGATTGACCGCAAGGGCCCGCCTCAACAGCTCGGGCGACAACGAGACCGGCTTCCTCGAAACGCTGGACGAGATCGTCGCCAGCGGGAAAGTCCCAGCACAGGTCCTGCTCGACCGCTATCATGGCGAATGGCAGGGCGATATTTCACGGGTCTACAAATACAGCTTCTGAGCGAAGGAGAGAGGCGATGATCCAGATCAACGGCACGATCAAGCTGGGGCGCACGATCGATGCGGCGACGCAGAAGGCGATTGTTGAGATGGTGCGCGCCAGCCGCGCCGAAGACGGCTGTCTCGACTATTCCTTCGCCCGCGACATCGCCGATCCCGACACGCTGATCCTGTTCGAGCGCTGGCGCGACCAGGCAGCGCTCGCCGCGCATGGCGAAAGCGCGCACATGGCAACCTTCCGCGAGGTCATGGCGGCCAATCCGCCCGCCTCGCAGGAACTCAGGATGTACGAGACGGACGAGGGTCAGCCGCTCGGCTGACCCTTCCGGTTCTTAGCGGAATGCAGTGACGCGGCCGCTATCGTCGAGCACGTAGAGCGTGTTCTGCGCCACAACGGGTGCCAGGCTCACCGGCTCATCGAGCTCGTGGAACAGCGTGGCCGAACCCTCACCGGTACTGATCCGGTAGATCTGGCCTTCCGAATTGACCGCCCACAGCTGGCCGCCGGCCAGAACCGGCCCCTGCCAGAAGATCGGGTTCTTTTTCTTTTCCTCGTTGCGGTAGCGCGGCAGTTGGGTCAGCCAGCGGACCTTGCCCGTGTCCGCCTTGATCGCGATCAGCTTGCCCTCGTCGGTCAGCGCGAAGACCCAGTCGCCGGCGATCGCAGGCGTGGAGATACCAGCCACCGTGAGTTCCCACAGGCGCTGGCCCGTGACCAGCTCGTAAGCGGCCATGCGGCCACCCTGGCCGAGCGCATAAACGCGGCCATTGTGAATGATCGGATCGGCGTCGATGTCCGACAGCGCGCCGACCTGTGTGGAGATCGAGGTGCGAGCCAGCGCATCGGCCCACAGGCTGCGGCCGTTCTCGTAACGATAGGCGATAAGCTCGCCCGAGGTGTAGCCAGCCACCACCGTGCCCTGGCCTGCTGCCGGAGCGGCGACGCCGAAGACGCCTGCCATGGTCGTCGAGCCCGATTCCTGCCACTGCAGCGAACCGTCATTCGCATCGAGCGCGAAGAGCTGGTTGTCCTGCGACATGACGAAGACGTTTCCGAAAGCCACCGTGGGCGAACCGCGCAGCGGACCGCCGGGTTTCACCTTCCACTGCTGTGCACCGGTATCGGCGTCGAGCGCGTAAACGTTGCCGGCTCCGTCGGTGCCGTAGAGGCGACCGTTGTCGAAGCTGACGCCGCCGCCGAAGGCAGAAGCGCGTGTGTCGTCGGTGATGTCGCTCTGGAAATTCCACAACGCCGCGCCGGTCTGTGCGTCGAATGCAGTCACGCGGCCATCGGTACCCTCAACGAAGAGCTTTCCTCCGCCGATGACGGGCGAAGCGCCGAGGCGGCGGCGCTCACCGGCACCCTCGACATTGACCGTGAATGCGCGGGCGGGTGTTTCCGCCAGCGCGAGATGGCCATAGCTCTTGCTGGCCGTGCCGCCAGCCTGGCCCCAGACGTCGTTCGCCTGTGCTGCGGGCAGCACGATCGGCGTACCCACCAGGGCCGGATCGACCTCGGCGCCAGTGGCGATGCGCGAAAGGATCGGCTGGCGATCGCCGACCGTCGGCGTATCCTTTTCGCCGTCGCCGCCACCGAACAGGCCGCCGCTGCAGGCACCCAGCGCAATTGCGAGTGCTGCGCCGGAACCGGCACGCATGATGGTCTTGAGATTGATCTGGCTCATCGAAATTCCGTTTCTTTTCATTCGTTGACGAGCGTAGGCGTAGCCGTCGTGCCGCCGCTCTGCACATCGAGCAGGTCCTGCACGTCATCCACGGCATTGACGCCAAGGCTCGAAGCCAAGTTGAGCATGCGCGCACGCGCCGTCATCGGGGTATTCTCGTCACGCGCGATTTCCGCGAACAACGCAGCTGCCTCGTCGCGCTTGCCCTGCTCGAGATAGGCATGGCCGAGCAGCTCGCCTGCCGATGCGAAGAAGGGTTCGCCCGGTGCCGCCAGCGGCTGCATTGCCGCGACGACTTCTTCCGGCGTTATCGTGTCCATCTGCAGCGCCGTCATGCGGATCAGCGCAAGATTACGCAATTGCTCGGGCGCGCCTTCGGCATTGGCGACTTCGCCGAACAGTTCGATTGCCTGTTCGTTATCGCCATCCTGCGAAAGCAGGCCTGCGCGTACCATCTTGGCGCTGAAGACCGCGCTGCCTTCACCATCGACCTGTGCGAGGCGGGACAGGGCGCTGGCCTCGTCACCGTCACTGAGCTTTTCGAGCGCAAGGACGAGCTGCTCGCTCGACGCTTCGATCGCCCGCTCCTGCTGGTTTTGCCAGTAAATATAGCCGCCGAAGGCCGCGAGGGCGAGTATGACCAGCCCGAGCAGGGGCTTGCCGTACGTCGAGAGGAAGCTGTCGAGATCGCCCTGCCTGACGGCATCGTCGACTTCGCGCAGCAGCGCTTCCTGCTCTGCAGCTTCGGCCTTGGCCTTCTTTTCTTCGCGGGTCGGTTCGGTCTTGGGTGTGCGGGCCACTGTGGCGCGGGCTCCCGTATTGGCTAGAATTGAATGGGCGGGTCTTTAAGCATCGCACCGCGCAAGGGCAATGGTTTCGACCCCATTGCAGCAACCCTGTCCCCGCCCGCGTGAATGCGCGATGAAAGGCATCACAGCTCGATCTGCATCGCGCTGCCGTAAAGGCGGCGGTAGGTCGCGATCGTCTTGTCGCGATCGAAGCGGGAGACGGCGTGGGCGCGGTTGGCCTCGCCGACCTCGCGGCGCGCTGCCTTGTCCTTTGCCAAACCGACAAGCTTTTCACCGAGCGCCGTCTCGTCGCCCTTCTGGAAGAGCCATGGATGGTTGGCTTCCGGAACGGTGTGCGCAAGCTCGCCTTCGTCGGGCCCCACCAGCGGTGCACCAGCAGCCATGGCCTGTACTCCGGCGTCGGGGAAGTGCCCCGCATCGGCTGCAACAGAATAGATATCGAGCAGGCCCAAGACCTTCTCGGGCTGAGCCGTTGTGCCGACCCAATGGACACGGTCATTGAGCTCAAGCGCATCGATGGTTTGCTCCGCCTCGGCGCGCCCCTCGCCCTCGCCCATCACGACGAGGTGCCAGTCATCGCCCATCTTGGAAAATGCACGCACCAGCATCGGCAGGTCCTGTGCATCTGCCTGATCAACATGCGTACCGAGCCAGAATTCGCCGGGTCGCTTGATGACCCGGAAGCCGTCTGGCTTGGGCTGCTTGGCGAACAGTTTTGTG
>JABDNC010000146.1 GCA_013001165.1 Erythrobacter sp. | reverse complement strand
ATGGTCATGCCCTCGTCGATGACGATCTTGGTGAAGGGAAGCTGGGCCGAAACGGTCGCTTCCATGTAGACGCTGTTGTTGTTCGTGCCGTCCCAGGTCTTCAACTCGATGCCGTGGGTCAGCAGGTAATCCTTGGTCGCCGACAGGTTGATGTAGAATTCCTGGCGGGCACGCGTCTTGTATTCGAGGCCAACGTCACCGTTACCACGCGCCCATGCGCCGGCGAGGGCGCCCTGGTCGACTGCGTACTGCGCTTCACGCTTCCACAGGTAATACTGCGCCATATCGACACCAAGCCCTGCGGACCCGAAAAGGACCGGTGTGCCCAATGCGACCAGCAGCATCGCGTTGCCGCTGGTATCGGCTTTGAGCCGACGCATCATCTTGGAAAACTGCTTCAGTGCCATATTGCCCCCGAGGTAAACTCAGTCGTATCCTCCGCAATTAATACGAAGAACCTTCCACAACATGGCGGTGAAGAGTTAACTTCGGGTTTCCACCCACCCTTAAAGTGTCCATCGCCTAACGGACGCCAAGCCCAGCATTGAACAAGGATACAATGGATAACGGCAATCAGAACAGGCTGGCCGATTGGCAGGATCTGGCGCTCAGCCATGCCGGCGAGAAATTGCGGGCTCCGCTGCGCGACGCGCTGCTGCTAGACTTTCGGCTCTCGAGAATCGTCCTGACAGCGAGCGAACCCGCGTTGGGACAGCTTAAACTGGCATGGTGGCGCGAGGAGCTGGGAAAGGTTTCCAGCGGCAGGCAGAACAATGCGCCGGACCCCCTCCTTGCGGCACTTGGACGATCTTGGGGAGAGGGTGGGGATGCGCTCCATCTCCTGATTGATGGGTGGGAGGCCCAACTCCCGGGAGACGAGGTCTCGTCAGTCGATCCCGGCGCTCTAGCCTCGGGCCGCGGCGAGGTGTTCTCGAGATTGGCGACGCTCGCGGGCCATGGAAAGGCTGGGGCTTCAGCTAAGATGCACGGTGCGGCGTGGGCTTTTGCCGATCTCGCACAAGTGTCAGGCGGGCAAAGCCAGTCAGCCCTCGATCGGGGGCGGGAGGCAGCTTCCTCGCTACCCTCACTGCCTCGCGATTTGCGCGCTCTTGCCGTCATCGGAGGGCTCTCCCGCCGGGCGTTGCTAAGGGGCGGAAAGCCGCTGTTCGGCGATCGCTTCAGCCCTTTCGCTGCACTAAGGCTTGGAATTATAGGAAGTTAGTTCTACCCCTTGCGTCCAGCAAGAGGGGAACTTGCCGATGAGCCGTATCGTTCTGGGCGCTGTTATCGCGCTCCTTTTTGCCGGAGTTGGCATGTTTTGGTGGCAGGGGCCGGCCGAGGTGGAAGCTGCAGCGCCGCCACCGTCGGTTCTCGCGCTTGCTGCCGACGCTCTTGATCCCGCCAGCCTCCCGATTTCAGATCCGGGTGACATGGAAGGCCCCGCACCGCCTGAAGCGAGCGAGCTCACTAAGGAGCAGCGCCGCTTCTTCCGCTACGATCGCAATCGCGACTGGCGCATCACGCGCAGCGAAATGCTGTCCACCCGCAGCGAGGCGTTCCGCAAACTCGACAAGGATGGAAACAACCTGCTCACCTTCGAGGAATGGGCGGTCACAACCGTAGAGAAGTTCGAAGGTGCGGATGCGAACGGCGACCGCGAGCTTTCCCCCGGTGAGTTCGCCTCCACCAAACCCAAGCCGAGTAAGTCGCGGCGATGCGCCTGTTAATCAGGCAGGAACCGGCTCGAGGCGCTCGAGCCAGTCGCCGAATTCCTGCTTGGCACGCGAGGTATAGGCTTCCTTACGCTGCTTCTTCTTCACCTCGTGGAGCGGCGGGAATAGGCCGAAATTCACGTTCATGGGCTGGAACGTGTCGGCTTCGGCATCTCCCGTGATGTGGGAGAGGAGCGCGCCGAATGCGCTGGTGCGGGGAGGGGGCGTCCACTCCCGACCGGCCAATTCGCTTGCCGCCATCATGCCCGCCATCAGTCCGACGGCAGAGCTTTCGACATAGCCTTCGCAACCAGTGATCTGACCGGCGAAGCGGATATGCTCTCCGCCGCGCAAGCGTAGCTGGCGGTCAAGGACGAGCGGCGAATTGATGAAAGTGTTGCGGTGCAATCCGCCAAGGCGTGCGAACTCAGCATTCTCGAGACCGGGAATGGTTCGGAAAAGCTCGATCTGCGCACCGTATTTGAGCTTCGTTTGGAAGCCGACCATGTTCCAGAGCGTGCCGAGCTTGTTGTCCTGCCTCAGCTGGACGACCGCATAGGGCCAGCGGCCCTGCGGGTGCTCTTCGGTCGTGTCGTAGGGATTGTCGAGACCGACGCCCTTCATCGGCCCGTACCGGAGCGTTTCCACACCACGCGATGCCATCACCTCGATCGGCATGCAGCCGTCGAAATAGGGCGTGTCTGCTTCCCATTCGCGGAACTCGGTCTTCTCGCCATCCATCAGGCCTTGGTGGAAGGCGAGGTACTGCTCCTTGGTCATCGGGCAATTGATATAGTCGCCGTCTTCGTTCGATGCCTCTGTACGCTTGTTCCAGCGGCTCTGGATCCAGCACTTCGACATGTCGATGCTGTCGCGGTGCACGATCGGGGCGATCGCGTCGAAGAACGCGAGGCGGTCCTGCCCGGTCGCGCTCACGATGCTCTCGGCGAGCGATTGGGCGGTCAGTGGGCCGGTGGCGACGATCGTCGGTCCGGAGGCCGGGAGGGCATCGACCTTCTCACGAACGACCGTGACGTTCGGATGCTCCTCGAGGGTGCGCTGGACCTCCGCCGAAAAGACGTCGCGGTCGACGGCCATTGCGCTTCCCGCCGGAACGCGCGCTGTCTCGCCAGCCTTCATTACGAGGCTGTCGAGCCGCCGCATTTCGTGGTGAAGCAGGCCGACGGCGTTCTTGTCGCTGTCGTCGGAACGGAAGCTGTTCGAGCAGACGAGTTCGGCCAAGCCGTCGGTCTGGTGGGCAGGGGTGGTTTCGCCGCTGCCGCGCATTTCGGACAGGCGAACCTTCAAGCCGCGCTGCGCCAGTTGCCATGCGGCCTCGCTTCCCGCAAGGCCACCACCGATGATCTGGATGTCATGTGTCATTACGGGCGCCATCTAGTCGCGAGGCAGGCAGCTTGCAACGCTGGCGCAATTGCGCGATGCGAGCGGGATCAGGAGGGAAAACCCGAAATGCCCAAGCGCGCTCTTATCGAGCATCGACCGTATCTGCTGCTCAGCCTGCTGTTCGCGCTGACCTATTTCTTCGCGATGGACGGAAAGGTCGGCGGTGCCTGGCTTTCAATCTGGAAGGGGGCCGGGGTCGGATTTCTCGCCATCTATGCAGCCCATCGTGCAAGCGGGCGAGACGGTTTGTTGATCGCTGTGTTCCTGTTCCTTTGCTCGCTGGCAGATGTCGTACTGGAATTCAGCTTTATTGGAGGTGGGGCCCTGTTTGCCGTTGCGCATCTGGTGGCCATCGCGCTCTACATGGGCAATCGCCGGGAGAAGACCACGGGAAGCCAGAAAGCTGCGGGTCTAGCGCTGTTGGTGGGAACTCCCCTGATTGCCGCGATGCTGACTTATCCCTTGGAGAACTGGCATCTCGTTGCACTTTACGCGTTGATCGTCGGCGCGATGGGAGCATCTGCCTGGACCAGCAGCTTCCCACGCTATCGCGTCGGGATCGGCGCTATTCTGTTCGTGGTGAGCGACCTTGTCATCTTCGCCCGGGAGGCGGGGCACCTGTCACGCGATGTGGCCGAATGGCTTGTCTGGCCAATGTATTACGGCGGGCAGTTCCTGATCGCGACGGGGGTCGTGCAGACGATCCGTCACAGAGCCCATTTGTCGGATTCCGCTGCCTAGTGTAAGGTCGGTTCCACCAGTCATCCTTCGGGCCGCGTTCTTTGAACACACGAAGGAGATGATCATGAAAAAGGCAGCAATCGTACTGACCGGCGCAGCAGTTCTGGCGGCTTCCCCGCTATCGGCTGGCGAAGTCGGCGGCAATGGCAACTATGTGCCGGGCGGCGCCAACGGAGCATCGGAATGCTCCTATTCGGGGCTGAACGAGGATTACAGCGACGGCCTTGGTTTCACGCAGACATTTGCTGCGGTATTCCGCCTGTTCGGCTTGCATCCGAGGTGGTTCAACCCCGGCGAATTCTGCCGCGGCTAGCCATCCCAGGCGGCGATCGTGGTCCTGTGCAATTCGCGCCGGTAGCCTTCGTAGCCACCGGTCGCCTTGTGCAGGACCGCACGGTTGTCCCACATAACCAGCATGCCGTCCTCCCATTCGTGGCGATAGACGAATTCATCGCGTGACTGCCATTGGGCCAGTTCCGCGAGCAGGGTGATCGCTTCGGCCTGTTCCATTCCATCGATGCCGATGATGTAGCCGAGGGTAGAAAAGAAGCCTTCGATCGCTGTTTCGGGATGCCTTCGGATCAAGGGGTGTGTGCGGCAGTCTCGTGCAGCCTCGCTCGGGCGGATCGCCATGGAGCGCCCTTCGTCTTTCTCTCCATAGGTGCCTTCTGGCGCATAGGCGAGTTGTGCGCTGTGAATGGCCGTCAGCTTGCGAAGCTCGTCCTTGCGATCCTCGGGCAGGGCAGCAAAGGCTGCTTGCTGGTCGGCGAAAAGTGTGTCTCCGCCGTGCGGGGGAATGTCGATAGCCACTAGGCATGTCCCAGCAGGTGGACGCTCGAGAAAGCTCCAGTCGCTATGCCAGTTCTCGGCGAAAAGCGGGCTGGTCTCCTCCGCTTCCCGCAGGATTGCGGCGATGTGCTCGCGACCATTGATCGGCTCGAAAAACGGATCTTCCCCAAACCCGCCCATGGCAAGGGTGAAACGCTCGAGAGCGTCATCATCCATGTGCTGGTTGGGGAAGGCGAGTACCTTGTGCTCCAGCCAGACCTTGCGGATTTGAGCCGCCAGCTCTGCCGATATCGGTTTCGAAAGGTCGAGCCCGCTCACGCGCGCGCCGCACGCCTGACCGCTAGGCTCGACCCTCAGTGTCATCCGCCGGGCTCGCCGTCGATGTTCTTGTCCGAATGAGCGGTGGTGTGCGGAGTGGTCTGGTTGAGACCGCCACGAGCGGCGATTTCGTCCTGAACCAGCTCTTCGGCTTCGTTCTCTGGTTCTTCGGTCTCGTCGATCAATGCAGCGCCGACGATCTGTTCGCCTTTCGCCACATTGAAAATCCGAACACCCGAGGAGCCGCGACCCGAAATCGAATAGCCCTCGTGGTTTTCAAAGCCACCTTCGACCATATGGCGGAAGTGGATCGGCAAGCGAATGAGCTTCGCCTGGTCCGTGACGAGCATGAGCTGCGAACCATGCTTCACCGGGAAGCTGGCAACGACCGGACCGTTACGATCCGGGTTGCTCGAGGGTTCACCGATATTGGTAAGGCCCATGCCGCCACGCCCGATGGTCCGATATTCATAGGCGGAAGAAATCTTGCCATAGCCGTTCGCGGTAAGGGTCAGGATGAACTCCTCACCCTCGTCCATTTCCGCGACCTTCTCGGCATCGAGAGTGTGCTCGTTCTCGTTGTTCTTCCAGCCTGCGGCACGCAGGTAGGCATCGCGGACCTCGGTATCGCGCTCGCCCGCGTCGAGGACCGCCATCGAGACAACCTTCTGGCCTTCCTTCAGCTTCATGCCGCGAACACCGATACCGGTCCGGCTCTTGGTCTCACGCGCATCGGTTGCCGAGAAGCGAATGGCCTTGCCGGAATCCGACGCGAGGAAGATTTCCTGCTGTTCGTTCAGCAGCTCGACGCCGATCAGGCGGTCGCCGCTACCTTCGACGAAACCCATGGCGTATTTGCCGTTCGACGGAACATTGGTGAATGCATCCATCGAGTTGCGGCGGACCATCCCCTGCTCGGTCGCGAAGACGATGTTGAGCTTGGCCCATTCCTGCTCATCCTCGGGGAGGGCAAGGACGTTGGTCACCCGTTCATCGTCGCCGAGCGGCAGGAGGTTGACCATTGGACGGCCCTTGGTCTGCGGACCGCCCTCGGGCAGCTTCCAGACCTTCATACGATACACCCGTCCCGTATTGGTGAAGAACAACACCGGGTTATGTGTCGAAGTTACGAACATTTCGACGACGGCATCTTCGTCCTTCGTCGCCATGCCGCTGCGACCCTTGCCGCCGCGGGCCTGTGCACGGAAGGTGTCGAGCGGAGTACGCTTGATGTAACCGCCATGAGTGACGGTAACGACCATTTCCTCGCGCTCGATCAGGTCTTCGTCTTCGATACCGTCCCAGGCAGGCGCGATCTCGGAAACACGCGGGGTGGCATAGGCAGCGCGGATTTCTTCGAGTTCACCGCGCATCACACCATAAAGCTCTACGCGATCGGCGAGGATCGAGAGATATTCCTCGATCGAAAGCGATAGTACCTTGAGTTCGTCACCGATTTCGTCACGGCCGAGCGCTGTCAGTCGGTGCAGGCGTAAATCGAGGATGGCCTTCACCTGGCGTTCGGACAGGCGGTAGGTGCCGCCTTCCTGCTCGGAATTGGGTTCTATCGCCTCCACCAGCGCGATGTATTTCGCGATATCGCCGATCGGCCATTCCTTCGCGAGAAGGCGAGCGCGTGCTTCCGCAGGCGTCGGGGCGCCACGGATCATGGCGACCACTTCGTCGAGGTTCGACACGGCAACGACTAGGCCGAGCAAGATGTGCGCGCGATCGCGAGCCTTGTTGAGCTCGAACTTGGTCCGGCGGATTATCACCTCCTCGCGGAAAGAGATGAACGCCTGGATGAATTCACGCAGCGTCAGGACTTCGGGGCGCCCGCCGCTGATTGCAAGCATGTTGGCGGGGAAGCTCGACTGGGCGGGGGTGTAGCGCCAGATCTGATTGAGCACGACCTCGGGCGAGGCATCGCGCTTGAGATCGACGACGACGCGTACGCCCTGCCTGCTGGATTCGTCGCGGATGTCCGAGATGCCCTCGATCCGCTTGTCCTTGGCCGCTTCGGCAATTTTCTCGACGAGGCCGCTCTTGCCGACCTGGAATGGGATCGAGGTCAGTACGATCGATTTGCGATCCCCGCGCCTCTCCTCGATTTCGTGCCGCGCACGCTGAAGGATCGAACCGCGACCCGTCGTGTAGGCGGCGCGAGCTCCCGACTTGCCCAGGATGAGCGGCGCCGTCGGGAAATCCGGCCCCGGAATGATCTCGAACAGTTCCTCGCTCGTGATCGCGGGATTGTCCATATAGGCGAAACAGCCGTCGATCACCTCGCCGAGATTGTGCGGCGGGATATTCGTGGCCATGCCGACTGCGATTCCGCCCGCGCCATTGACCAGCAGATTGGGGAAGCGGGCAGGAAGGACGGTGGGCTCGCGGCGCGAACCATCGTAGTTGTCGGCGAAATCGACCGTGTCCTTGTCCAGATCGTCGAGCAAAGAATTCGCGACGCGGGCAAGGCGAGCTTCGGTGTAACGCATCGAAGCGGGCGGATCGGGGTCCATCGAACCGAAGTTACCCTGACCGTCGATCAGCGGAACTCGGAGCGACCAGTTCTGGGTCATGCGGGCCAGCGCATCGTAGATCGCTGCATCGCCGTGCGGATGGTAGTTACCCATGACGTCGCCGACGATCTTGGCGCTCTTACGAAACGGGCGCCCGGCCACGAAGCCGCCTTCGTTGCTGGCAAAGAGGATACGGCGATGCACCGGCTTAAGGCCGTCACGCACGTCGGGAAGCGCACGGCTCACGATCACGCTCATCGCGTAATCGAGGTAGCTCGTCTTCATCTCGTCGACGATGTCGATGCGAGTATGTTCCTCGCCGCCGGGGGGAGGGGTGTCGATCAGGTCGGTTTCGTCAGCCAAAACGCGGTTTTTCCGTCTGTTGGTGTTTTCTGGTTCTCAAGACATGGACCTTAAGGGAAAGCCCGGTGACAAGCCACTCGAAGCGGGAACCAGTGCCCCCTTTCATGCGCTTTTTCCACATGTCGATGGCCCTTTTCAGGCGGCGAAGCCTGAACGGCAGGGAAGACCCGCATTCAATCGCCATTCAGCGGCTTTTGGCTACAAGAATTTGCAATGAGAACGCAGACACGGCAATGGCGCCGTTTATGTCGTTTTCGAACGTCTCTTGCGTTTCATACCCCATCCACTCTTGGGAGCTTCATAAATGATCTTCACCCGTTTCAACCGGGCCTCGCGCCCCACGTCCGCTTTCGCAATGGCCATCGCCCTTGCCGCAGGCGGAATGCTGACCGCGACCGCAATCGAAGCGCCTGCCTATGCGCAGCGCGACAAGAAAAAGAAGAAAGACAAGGAAGAGCAGGCCGAATACTCGAAAGAGTTCCTCGCTGCCTACCAGCCAATCAGCGAAATCCAGAAGCAGGACGCACCGGATTACGCCCAGGCAAAGTCGCTCATCCCGGCCATGCTCGCGACCGTCAAGTCGGACGATGAGAAGAACGCCGCTGGCGGCATGATGTTCAACCTCGCCAACGACATGGGCGATGACGAACTGCAGCTGCAGGGCATCGCCATGATGATCGAGAGCGGTAAGCTCGATGCGGCAACGCAGGGCCAGCTTTCCTTCGCGGCGTATCAGACCTATCGTGAGATGAACGATGTCGCCAACGCCCGTGCTTCGCTCGAAAACGCGATTGCCGCGAACTACAGCTTTAACGCGACGATGACCGACGGCAGCACCCAGCAGTTCGGTCCGGACCGCATGCGCTGGTTGATTTCCGACCTGTACTTCGACGAGGGTAATTATGCCGAGGGTCTTAGCTACCTTACCGGCCTCATCGAAGCGCGTAAGGCTGAAGGCGGCGTAGTTCCCGAAACGTGGGTCCGTCAGGGTCTGGCACAGGCATACGAGAACAACCTGACCCGGGATGCCGTGAAGTACGCCGCATACCTCGTCGAATCGTATCCGAGCGATGTCGCTTGGGGCGATGCCGTGATCATCACGCTGAACGGCAACAACTACGAGAATCCCGAGGTCCTCGATCTTCTGCGCCTGTCGCGTCGCACCGGTGTCTACAACGACCAGCGCGTGCTTTCGGAATATGTCGAAGTCCTCGACCCGCGCCGTTACCCGGGCGAAGTCGTTGCCGTCATCGACGAAGGTTTCGCAAGCGGCGTCGCCGACAAGACCGATCCCTATCTGATCGAGACGCGCCGTGAGGCAGCCGGCCGTATCGCGGGCGACAAGGCCGACCTGCCGAACCTCGCAAGAGACGCCCGCTCGGCCAGTGCCGACGTCAAGACCCTCGTGGTAGCTGGCGACACCTTCCTCAGCTACGACCAGCCGGCCGAAGCGGAAGAATTCTACGCCAAGGCGCTGATGAAGGCAGGTGTCGAAACTCCGATGGTTCTGACCCGCCTTGGCATCGCCCAGTACGATCAGGGCAAGTATGCTGAAGCGATCGAAACCTTTGGCAAGGTCGAAGGCGCTCGTCGTGACCTGGCCAACCTGTGGGCGATCCACGCAGCACAGAAGGGTGCGATGTAAGCTCTGAGGGAATCGGACATTGTGGCGGCGCGGCTCCTAAGGGATCCGCGCCGTTCTTGTATTCAGCGCAGGCGCTTGACGTAGAGCGTGTTGTCCCGGCGCTCGACCTTGAACTGGTCCATCGCCTGAAACAGGTCCGACAGGCGCTTGTAGCCATAATTGCGGACATCGAAGCTCGACCGGTTGCCAGCCAGGCTGCCGACTTCACCCATCTGGGCGTAACCTTCTTCGTCACGGTTGGCAGCCTTCCAGGCCGTACCGAGAAGTTCGACAAGATCTTCATCGATCTTGCCGCTATCCTTGGACTTCTTGTCCTTGGAGGGTGCGGCATCATCGGATGCACCGGCAATCAAGGCATCGATATCGATGAAGCGCGTACACGCACTCTTGAATGCCTCGGGGGTCTTGTTCTTGCTCCCGAAGCCATAAACGATCAGCCCGTCCTGCCTCAGGCGCGTGGCGAGCGGTGTAAAGTCGCTGTCCGAACTCATGATCCCGAATCCATCGACCTTGCCCTGATAGAGCAGATCGATCGCGTCGATCGTCATGGCCATATCGGTGGCGTTCTTGCCCGTCGTCATGTCGAATTGCTGGTAGGGAAGGATGCCGAACTTGTGGCTGTATTTGTCCCAGCCTTGTAGGTTCTTTTTCGTGAAATTGCCGTAGGCCCGCTTGATGTTGACCTGGCCAAGCTCGGCCATGACAGTCAGGACAGGGTCGATTCCTCGCGGGGTAGTGTTGTCCGCGTCAATCAGCAGGGCGATGTTCTTGAGGGTTTTTTCAGACATGCGCGCTCACATGGCGAGCGCGGCTGCCCAGCGCAAGCTACTTGGCAGGAAGGAACTGCCCGCTATCCTCGTCGAGCACGTAGAGTACGCCTTCGGCAATCGAGAAAAAGGCACCGCGCAGCTTGAGCGAGCCATCACCCTCGCGGCTGCGGACGGCGGGAAAGCTGCGCAGATTCTGAAGGCTCACCATCACTGCGGCCATCTCCATCGCGCGTTCCGCTGCTTCCCCTTCGGAGCCATGCTGCTTCACGACTTCGTCACGCGCCTCGTCAAGTAAGCTCACCCAATTGGCGATAAAGCCTCCTTCACCCGGCTCGTTACCGTGCAAATTCCGCGAAAGCGCAGCCTTGCAGCCGCCGCACATACCGTGGCCCATGACGACGATCTGGCGCACCTCGAGGAAGCTGACGGCGAATTCGAGGGCGGCCGATACGCCGTGCTGACCCGGCGACGTCTCCAGCGGAGGGACGAGTGCTGCTACATTGCGAACGACGAAGATTTCGCCCGGGTCTACGTCGAAGATCTGGGCCGGATCCACCCGGCTGTCTGAACAGCCGATAATCATCAGCTTGGGGTGCTGCCCCTCGGAAACGAGTTTGTCGTAGCGTTCCTTCTGTTCCGGATATCCATCGGCCCGAAAGCGGTGGTAGCCACGTAGCAGTTCGGTGAATTCAGGCATCAGAAACGCTCCCCACGGATCACCTCGACATCCCACATGGTCAGGAGGAGACCATGGCTGGAAAGGATCGGAGCAAGATCTTCCGCAAGTGCCATCGCCTTGTCCTGCGCAGCGATGGTCAGGACGAAAACCTTGTCGTTGCCCATAACCCGTTCCTCGCGCCAGTGCCCTTCGCGGCCCTTGCCCGATTGCACCGGGGTGACCGTCCATCCCGTGATGCCGGCGCGGTCGATGGCTTCGGTCACGCGCCGCACCAGCGCGGTATCGGCGAGGATCTCAATACGTTTGCGGATTACCGTTTCGATCATCGCGGGCGTCTCCTTATCCGCCGGCTAGCCTGGTCGCCAGCGCGCCGATGAGGCCGATGTTGATCAGGATGTTGAAGGGGAAGGTGACCGACAGCGACATGGTCAGATAAATGCCCGGGTCGGCCTGAGGCAGGGCGAGCCGCATTGCGGCCGGCACAGCGATATAGCTGGCGCTGGCGCAAAGCACGCCGAGCGCAGCGGCCGACCCGACATCGAGCCCGATGACCGATCCCAGCACCGTTCCCACCACACCGTTCACGAGCGGAAGGGCAATCGCAATGCTGGCAAGCCGCCAGGTCATGGCGCGAGCATCCATCAGGCGGCGCGCGGCAATCAGGCCCATGTCCAGCAGGAACAGGCAAAGCACGCCCTTGAACCCGGCTTCGAAGAAGGGAGCGACATCGGCAAATCCGCTCGCCCCGCTGACCACGCCGATGGCGAAGGCGCCGAGGAGCAGGACGACCGAAGCGTTGAAGAACACTTCGTGCAGCAATTCGCCTGCCGGCCGATTGCCAGCCCCGGATTGCTTGTCCACTGCCTTGCGCGCGAGGATGAGGCCGGTGAGGATAGCCGGGGTTTCCATGGCGGCCATGACCGCCACCATGAACCCGCCCGGCGGTGTTCCGCGCAGCTCGTAAATTTCCACGGCGGTGACAAAGGTGACCACGCTGACCGAGCCGTAATGCGCGGCTACCGCGCCTGCGTTAAGGCTGTCGAGACGGCCGAACCCGCGCAGCACGGCGAAGGCGACGAGCGGGAGGAGGAAGCTGGCCGCAATGCCTGCAAGCAGTGCGAGGGCCACCGTAGCGTCCACGCCGGACTTCGATACGGCGACACCGCCCTTCAGCCCGATCGCTGCCATGAGGTAAAGCGACATGCCCTTCGCCAGCGCCTCGGGCACCGCAAGATCGGAGCGGGCAAAAGCTGCCGCCATGCCAAGGACGAAAAAGAGGATGACCGGTGAGGTGAAGGTCTGAAGGGTCGCTGCGTCCATGCACGCCGCGATAGCTGCGGCACTTCAACGCGACAAGAGCCTAACCGAATAGCTATCCACGGGTTGCTAGCGAGCGCTCCTGCGCCTAGATGGGCCGCGCGATGAACGACCTATCCTCCCCGCCGAAGCCCGAAGGCGAACCGCCGAAAAAGCAGCGCAAGCCCGACTGGATTCGCGTGAAAGCGCCGGTCAGCAAGGGCTATCACGAGACGCGCAAGCTGATGCGCGATCTTTCGCTTAATACAGTGTGCGAAGAAGCTGCCTGCCCGAACATCGGCGAATGCTGGGACAAGAAGCACGCCACGGTTATGATCCTCGGCGACGTTTGCACGCGCGCCTGCGCCTTCTGCAATGTGAAGACCGGCATGCCGCGCATAGTCGATCCGATGGAACCGGAAAACGTTGCCATCGCGGCTGGCCAGATGGGCCTCAACCATATCGTCATCACCAGCGTCGACCGCGACGACCTGCCCGATGGCGGCGCAGACCAGTTCGTAAAGGTGATCAAGGCTTTGCGCCGCGAGACGCCCGAGACGACCATCGAGATCCTCACACCCGATTTTCGCGGCAAGATGCGCGCAGCGGTCGAGAAAATCTGCGAAGCCGGGCCGGACGTCTACAATCACAATCTCGAGACCGTGCCGCGTCTCTATCCGACCATTCGGCCCGGCGCGCGCTATTACGCCTCGCTTCGCCTGCTCGAAGAGGTCAAATCCCACGATCCACTTATATTCACCAAGTCAGGCATCATGCTGGGCCTTGGCGAACAGCGTCTCGAAGTGCACCAGGTCATGGACGACATGCGCAGCGCCGATGTCGATTTCATCACCATGGGCCAGTATCTCCAGCCGACGCCGAAGCACGCGAAGGTGGAAGACTATGTCACGCCCAAGGCATTCTCGGCCTATGGTTCGATAGCGAGGGCGAAAGGGTTCCTCCAAGTTGCATCAAGCCCGCTGACCCGTTCGAGCTATCACGCAGGTGACGATTTTGCGGTGATGAAGGCGGCTCGCGAAGAAAAGCTGGCGAAGGAGCAGGCGAGGCAAAACGCCTGATGCCCGGCATCCGCGAAACACGGCGGCTTCCCTACAGCTGCGAGCAGATGTTCGACCTCGTTGCGGACGTAGCCAGCTATCCCAAGTTCCTTCCGTGGGTCGTGGCGACCCGCGTCCGCAGTGACAGCGAGACCGAAATGACCGCGGACATGCTGGTCGGTTTCAAGGCGATCCGCGAAAAGTTCACCTCGAAAGTCATCAAGCGCAGGCCCGAGCACATCGAGGTCTTCTACGTCGACGGACCGCTCAAGGACCTCGACAATAATTGGAAGTTCACTTGCCTTCCAGACGGCGGTTGCGAGATCGACTTCTGCGTGGATTTCAGTTTCCGCAACGCCGTCTTCGAAGCGCTCGCAGGCCAGTACTTCGACCGCGCATTCAGGAAAATGGTCGAGGCTTTCGAGAAGCGTGCCGACGAACTCTACGGCCGTGAGAACGCAGCCGCCAATCTCTAGGGCAGCAAGAGCTCAAGCGCGCAGACAGTAGCTTCGCGCCTGATGTCTGCGCGTGAGGTCGGCTCGAACCTCTTCAGCTCGCCTTCCGGCTCGCCCTCTTCTCCCCGGACGACACGCGCGAAGACGACAGTGCCAACCGGTTTGAGCTTGGTGCCGCCATCCGGACCTGCGACACCGCTGATAGCCACGGCCACATCGGCCTTGCTCTTGGCGAGGGCACCTTTCGCCATGGCCCATGCGCAGGCAATCGAAACCGCACCAAACGTCTCGATGATGTCGAGCGGCACGTCCAGGGCTTCCATCTTCGCCTCGTTCGAATAGGTCACATAACCGCGATCGAAAACAGCAGACGAGCCGGGAATTTCGGTGAGCGCAGCCGAGACAAGGCCGCCCGTGCAGCTTTCTGCAATGGCAACCTTGCGGCCCGCAGCCTTGTTCTCGTCGATCACCCGCTGGGCGAGGTCATCGATTTCCTTCGGGAGAAGCGTCTGGAGCGTCATGCTCACCTCGGTTGCGTCAATTTCTAATCACGGTTGCGACCGCCTGGGCCGCAATGCCTTCGCCGCGGCCGGTAAATCCAAGCCGTTCGGTGGTGGTCGCCTTCACCGATATGGCTCCGGTGTCAACGCCTAGAAGGCTAGCGATCCGCCCACGCATGGCGTTACGGTGGGGGCCGATCTTGGGTGCTTCGCAGATGATCGTCAGATCGACATTGCCGGTACGATACCCGGCCTCGCCGACCAATTTCGCCGCGTGGGAAAGGAACTGGTCGCTGCTGGCTCCCTTCCATTGGGGGTCCGACGGCGGGAAATGGCTTCCGATGTCTCCATTGCCGATCGCCCCAGGGAGGGCATCGACGATCGCGTGCAGGGCCACGTCGGCATCGCTGTGGCCGGCGAGCCCCTTGTCATGCTCGATCTTGAT
>JABDNC010000119.1 GCA_013001165.1 Erythrobacter sp. | reverse complement strand
CAGGTGGGTATCGCCCCAATAAACGCGGTCGGGATAGTCGGCGAGCGCGACCGTGCCTTCGCCATTCCCGGACTGGGCCGCGCTCGCCCTTGGTTGGAACACGCCGGTATACCAGGCGGCGCCTCCTGCCAGTGCTAAGGCGGCGGCACCGAGCACTATATAACGCTTGCGCATGTTCCCCTCCGATCAAACCGCCCCAGTCGATGCAGCGTCGCCCCTTTGTACAGGCTGGTCAAGTCAGCCACCTCCGAAGCTCGCGAGCGCGAAAATCATCGAGCCGCACCCCAGCGTCAGCGCGACAACCATCAGCAGACCGTCATGGACCAGCAAGGCCAGACCGATCGCGGCGATTGCAAACATTGGCACCGCGCTGGCAAAGGGCAGGAATTCGAGCGGCGGAACGGAGATGCACAACAGCAGGATGCCTGCAGCTGCGACCCTCGCGCCTATCCCTTCAATGAAGAAATCGAACCGGTCAGTCAGCTTGCTGTCGATCCACTTGGCAGCTCGATCGAGTTTGTGCAGCGCCTTGGCCAGCTCCGCGCCATCAGTTTGACGGCGTTCGACAAAATTCGGCAGCCACACATGCTCGCGCCCGATCAGCAATTGCAGGGCGATAAATGCAATTGTGGCAGCGAGCAGCGTCGGCACGCCTGGAACGCCTCCAATCGGCGTCATCGCGATAATCGGGAGGACGATCAGCAGCGGAGCGAAACTGCGGCGCCCGAACGCGTCGAGTGCATCGCCAAGGCAGACCCTGTCGCTGCTTTCGCCGAGGCCCTCGACATTGCCGAGTAGGTCTCCGAGGTTGTCCGGCTTGTCGGCGATAATGACGCTCCCTTACCCTCACCCCTACATCGAGCGTGCGATCACCATCTTCATAACTTCGTTCGAACCGCCGAATATCCTGGCGATACGGGTGTCACGATACATCCGCGCAATGGGGTAATCGTTGATATAGCCCGCGCCGCCATGGAATTGCAGGCACTTGTCGACCACCTCGCTCTGCAACTCGGTGACCCAGTATTTCGCCATACAGGCGGTAGCGACATCGAGCTCGCCCTTGAGGTGCCGCGCGATGCAATCGTTGACGAACACCTGCGCCGCCGTACCGCGCGCCTTCAGGTCGGCGAGCGTGAACTGGGTGTTCTGGAAATCCCAGATCGTCTGCCCAAAGGCCTTGCGATCCTTGACGAATTCCAATGTCACCTCAAGCGCCTTCTCGATCCCGGTCATCGCGCCCATGGCGATGATCAAACGTTCCTGCGGCAACTCGCCCATCAACTGGTAGAACCCCTTGCCTTCGACGCCGCCCAGCACGTTTTCCGCGGGGACGAATACATCGTCAAAGAACAGTTCCGAGGTGTCGGCAGCATCCATTCCGATCTTGTCGAGCTTCTTGCCGCGCTGGAAGCCCTCGGCGCCCTCGGTCTCGAGCAGCATCAGCGAAATGCCTTTCGCGCGTTCCTTCGGATCGGTCTTGGCAACGACAATGATGAAATCCGCAGTCTGCCCGCTGGAAATGTAGGTTTTCGCCCCGTTGATCCGGTATCCGTTGCCATCCTTGAGCGCAGTGGTGGTGATGCTTTGCAGATCAGAACCGACACCCGGCTCGGTCATCGCAATGGCGCTGACAAGTTCGCCTGTAACCAGTTTGGGCAGGTATTTCTTCTTCTGCTCCTCGGTCCCGTGGCGCACCAGATAGGGCAGGATAATCGTGTTGTGGAGGCTGGCCGCAAAACCTTCGACCCCGTGCTTGGCCTGCTGGTCGATCACCACCATGTCGTGGCGGAAATCGCCCCCGTGGCCACCATACTCCTCTGGCACCGACACACCGAGCAGCCCGGCTTCGCCTGCCTCGTTCCAGAATTCACGCTCGACCTGGCCATCGGCGCGCCATTTGAGGACGCGCTTTTCAGGCGCATGTTTCTGGTAGAACTTGCCCACCGCATCGGCGAAGATCGAGATTTCCTCGTCTTCCATGAATTCGGGCTGGGGCACATCGATCGCGGGCATTGGCTGGGGTCCTCTCGCCTTTTATTGTTGCCTCGCACCGTATCATGTCGGTAGCGGACTGCAACGCATTCGACAGATTGCCCTCGCCGGAGAAAACAATGGAATTGATCGGCCCGACCTCACAGACGCTCATTAGCCAGCGCACAAGGTTGCACTATGCCGACTGGGGCAATGAAGGTGCACCGCCGCTGATCCTGCTGCACGGCGGGCGCGATCATTGCCGCAGCTGGGACTGGATGGCTGAGCGCCTGCGCGAGGATTGGCACGTGATCTGCCCCGACCTGCGCGGCCATGGCGACAGCGAATGGACCAATACCGGCGTCTATTCGATCAGTTCCTACGTCTATGACCTCGCCCAACTGGTCCACCAGCTCGAACTGGACCCAGTGACGATCGTGGCCCATTCGCTCGGCGGCAACATCACCATGCGCTATGCCGGGATGTATCCGGAAAAGATGCGCCGCCTGGTCGCGATCGAAGGGCTTGGCCCCAACCCCAAGGTGCAAGCGAAGATGGCGGAGACGCCGTGGTACGAACACCGCAAGCGGTGGATCGACAAGAAGCGCGAAGCCTCGGCCCGCCAGCCGCGCCGCTATGAAAGCTTCGAAGACGCGCTCGACCGGATGCACGAGGCCAACAGCTATCTCAGCCGCGACCAGGCCGAGCACCTGACCCGCCACGGCGCGATCCGTAACGAGGACGGAACCTGGAGCTGGAAGTTCGACCCGCACCTGCACGCCTGGCCGCCCGACGATATCTCGCTGGAGCAACTGGCCGAGCTATGGGGCCGGATCACCTGCCCCAGCCTGCTGGTTTACGGCGATGACAGCTGGGCATCAAACCCGCAGGAAGACGGCCGGATGCAGCATTTCGGCGACAACGTGACCGTCAGCGCCTACGAGCGCGCCGGACACTGGGTCCACCACGACCGGTTCGAGGATTTCCTGACCGAGGTGAAGGAATTCATCGCCTGACGGCCTGTCCGCTTGCAAGAGATGTCCTGAAAATCGCGAATGGCCGGATTTGGGGTGGTTAGCAGTCGTTTGGAAGTAGCGCCAAACTGTCTGCCTGCGAGCCGGCAGCGGAATGTCGATCTGCAGCTCTTCTGATCCCCTCGCATTTTTTACGGTCACGAGAAGGACGCGGGTGCCAGGATTGAGATGGCGCAGAGGCTGCTAGCGGTGTGATCTTGTTAGAAGGGAAACCTAATCTCACGAGCCGCGTTTTGCACCAGAATGGGTTGAAACCGGTAGCCTTCGCGGGACCTTGATTCTGCGGGGTCTACTTGGCGTTGTAATTCGGGGATCAGATAATCATGCCTCTTGCGCAGGAAATGACTACCGCACGGCTGGGCGAAATCGTTGAGGACGCAGCGGCCGAGATTTTCATCTTTGACAAAGACACCTTTCGGTTTCTTCTGGTCAACAAAGGCGCGCGCAATAACCTTGGCTATACCAAGGAAGAATTGTCCTACTTGCACCCGTGGGACTTGAAGCCAGCCTATACCGATCAGCAGTTCAAAACCTTTGTGCAGCCGTTGATTGATGGCGAACTCAGCCAGCTACGTTTTGAGACGATCCACGAGAAAAAAGACGGTTCGACCTATGATGTAGACATTCGTCTTCAGCTGATCACGACTGGAGACCAGCCGGTCTTCTACGCAGCCATCCAAGACGTCACGGAACAAAAGAAAACACAGCTTGAACTGGAAGAGGTCACTCGGAGGCTGGATGCCATCCTGAATAATACCACCATGGCAGTTTTCATGATGGATGAACGACAGCACTGTTCATTCATGAATAGGGCGGCTGAAGAGCTAACCGGCTATAGCTTCGAAGAGACACAGGGCAGGCCCCTGCATGATGTCATTCATCACACCCATCCCGATGGCAAACCGTTCCCGATTGAGGAATGTGCCATTGACCGAGCGTTTCCAGAGAACAACCAATCCCAAGGCGAAGAGGTCTTCGTTCACAAGGATGGGAGCTTCTACAACGTCGCGTTTACTGCGTCACCCATGACGAATGACAAGAGCAAGACCATCGGCACGGTGATCGAAGCTCACAATATCGATGAGGAGCTCAAAGCTAGAGCGGCCTTAAATTCGTTCAACGAGGCCCTGAAGAAACGCGTCGATGATGCGATTGCCGAGAGAAAGGCTCTGGAAGAGCAACTCCTCCAGGCACAGAAAATGGAAGCCATTGGTCAGCTCACGGGAGGCGTGGCGCACGACTTTAACAACCTGCTTCAGGTGATCGGCGGAAATCTACAACTTCTCAAACAAGACCCAATCATCGATGGTCGAAACATTGTCCGCATAAACAACGCAATTTCCGGCGTAGAGCGCGGTGCGAAGCTTGCGTCCCAATTGCTTGCGTTCGGACGCCAACAACCTTTGAAACCCAAGCCGACCAATGCAGCACGAATTATCCGCGATATGGACGATATGTTCCGGCGCACGCTTGGTGAGCCCGTTGAGATAGAGACGATCGTATCTGCGGGTCTTTGGAATTGCCTTGTCGATCCCAGACAGCTCGAAAACGTTCTGCTCAATCTCGCGATCAACGCTCGTGACGCCATGAAGGGTCAGGGAAGGCTTACGATCGAAGCGGGCAACGGCTCGCTCGATGACGACTATGTCGCTCAGCATCCTGACGCTGCGGCCGGCCAGTACGTCGTTCTGGCAATTACAGATACAGGATGTGGGATCGCTCCTGAAGACCTATTCAAAGTATTCGAGCCCTTTTTCACGACCAAGGCTCCGGGCGAAGGAACAGGGTTGGGCTTGTCCATGGTTTTTGGTTTCGTGAAGCAATCGGGCGGTCACATCACGATTTATAGTGAAGTGGATGAGGGCACTACCGTTCGCATATATCTTCCTCGAACCCGGAAGGCTGAGATGGCCAACCGTCCGGAGGGGGATTTGATCACCCAAGAAGGGAATAACGAGGTTATCCTGGTCGTCGAAGACGACGATGCTGTACGGGCCACGGCTGTCGAACTGCTTACGAACCTTGGCTATAAAGTCGTTGAAGCACCAAATGCTGACAGCGCGCTCGCGATTATCCAATGCGGCATCTCGATCGACCTTCTGTTCACCGATGTCATAATGCCAGGCAAGCTGCGGTCGCCTGAATTAGCGCGCTTAGCGCAAGAGAAATTACCGAATCTCGTAGTGCTGTTTACGTCAGGCTATACGCAAAATGCTATCGTCCATGCCGGTAAGCTCGACGACGGCGTTGAGCTCATCAGCAAGCCCTATTCTTCAGAGCGTCTGAGCCAGAAGATAAGGAAGGTGTTGAGGAAAAACGCTCGACATCAGCCCGCGCGCTGGGTCGGGGCTGATGAAAAAGGTGAACCCATCGATAACGATGGAGAAACTAACGCAGCTCTCCGTGTCCTCATAATCGAAGATGAGCCCTTGATCAGGATGACAATGGTTGAGGTCATAGAGGGATTGGGTTGTCTGCCATACGAGGCGAATTCGCTCAAAGAGGCGAGTGAGCTAATTGCCTCCACTGACCTGGATGTTGTCATATCTGACATGAGTCTCCCGGACGGGAAAGCTACTCAGCTACTGCTGGAGGTGTTGGCGTCCGAGCCTGAGATCAAGGTGGTCGTGGCAACCGGAGGAGAAATTCCAGAGGAACTGGAAAATCAGGGTGTCTCTGTCTTGTCGAAGCCCTTCTCCGACGGCGAGTTGCGAGTCGTGTTAAAGCTCTGAAATCATCAATCGATTGTCATTGTAACTAGCAAACCATGTGTCAAAGGCATCTCAGCTAGAAGCGTCTACCGACCATTACCGCTGGAGCTATAAATCGCATGTTGGTGGCGATTCAATGATCCAACTCCTCGCTTGCGTGAATGGCCTAATTTGATCAGGCTTCGCGATAACCTGCCTTCGTTTCCACTTCCGGGTCGTTAGCCGAATGGCGGCATATGCAGTTAGCGCACCCATGAGCGGATTGTCGGCAACCGGCCAATTTGCGGTCGGTCGGCAACTCGCCCTCATTTCGGATACACGGGGTCGATCGGCAATTTCTCAATAGCTGCCAGT
>JABDNC010000107.1 GCA_013001165.1 Erythrobacter sp. | reverse complement strand
TGCTGCGACATCGCGATGCGGAGTGGCGGATGCTCGGTTCATGGTCGGTGCGGCTGCTGGGCGGCGGCGACCATCACACGGCGCATATTCACCCGCAGGGGATCGTCAGCTCGGCCTGCTACCTGATCCTGCCCGATGGGCGTTCGCCGGGCGATGGCGCGCTCGAGGTGGGCCGCCCCGCTCCCGACTTGCGGCTCGACCTTCAACCGCTTCGGACAATCGAACCGATCGAAGGTCATCTCGCGCTGTTCCCGAGTACCATGTACCACGGCACCTCGCCATTTGGAGCCGGACGGCGGATGACCGTTGCGTTCGATGTTGTTCCGGCCGAAGACCCACCGACATGAGCGAAATCAACGAACAGGCGTGGGGCGATTTCTGGGCTCAACAGCAGGGCCGCAGCGACGGCGGCTGCCTACCCGACGGCTATCGCGCCATCGAAACCGCGCAGCGACAGATCTGGAGCGATTTCGCCGCATCCCTCGAACAGGGCTCATCCGTGCTCGACCTGGCGACTGGCGACGGGCGGGTGATGGCCTGGCTGATCGCCAAGAGCGATGCGCTCGCTCTCACCGGGGTCGATCTGGCGCCCAAACTTCCCCCTCCCCCCGCCGGCGCCACGGTCAAGGCCGGTGTGGCCATGGAGGACCTCCCTTTCGAGAACGGGCATTTCGATACCGTCGTGAGCCAGTTCGGCTTTGAATATGGTGATGTTGCCCGAGTGGCGCTGGAAGTTGCGCGGGTGCTCAGACCCGGCGGAAGTCTCGCCATTCTGACACACCGGATCGACGGCCCCATTCTGGCCCATAATTCTGCGCGCCGGATGCAGATCGGTTGGATTTTCAACCGCAAGGACCTGTTTCGTCTTGCTCACGAGGCCTTGGAAGCCGGGGCAACCACTGCCCCGATGGCAGTGCTGCAGGCGGTCCAGGAGGGGGCGCAGCGCTTCGGGTCCGGATCGGCTGCCTGGGAGATTGCCGAGGCGGTTCGGCGGACCATGGAATTGCGCTCGCAACAGCCACGCGCACAGGTCGCCGCGACGCTGCGGTTGATCGCCGACCGCGCAGCCAACGAGATTGCCCGGATCGATTCACTCGGAGCCGCCTGCCGGACCACTGCTGATGATCAGGGCTTCAAGGCTGCACTTGATGGCGCAGGGTTAACCACAGTCGAGCAGAAGGCCGTGAGTGAAGCCGAGGGTGCTGCGCCATTTGCCGACTTCCGGGTCTTCCGGCTGGGGCAGTAAAACCGCGGCGAGACTGTGCTCGCCTCTTCAAAAAATCGATCGGGTTAAGACCGCCGAGCTTCGGTAGCGCCCAAGTGCGCTTCTGTGTGCGGACATCCAGGTATTCAGCAAACAAAGAAAAGGGCGGCGGAGCCGAAGCCCCGCCGCCCATTTTCTGTGTTTGGACTAGATCGTCTTAGAACTTGAAGTTCGCGGAGACGAAGAAGTCGCGACCAAGCACGTCGTAGGTGCTCGGGTAGGTGTTGGCCTGCTCTTGGTTGTCACCAAGACGGGTACCGTCGTTCGCGTTGGTGACGACGATGCCACCAGGTGCGAATTCCGGAGCCTGCGGGAGCTTGTCCAGCAGGTTGTTGACACCCATCGCCAGAGTGAACTGCTCGGTCACATCGAACGAGAAGGTCAGGTCGAACAGGTCGTAGGCCGGGATACGCTCGACGCCGTTGAAGGCAGCGTAGTCAACCGAATCGTCGTCGTCTGCAACACCCGACAGGTGACGCCAGCGGACCGAGGTGGTCAGCGGGCCGTCGACGAACGACAGACGCGAAGTCCACTTGTACGATGCCGTGGGTTCGCCACAGGTCTGGCCGAACTGACCGGCGCACTCAATGACGTCAGCGCCCGGGAACGCTTCGAAGAAAGCGCTGTCGGTCCAGGTGCCGAGGAAGTTGAGGTTGACGGTCTGCTCACCCGTATCGGTCATCAGCGAGAACGGGATGGTCGTGGTGTAGTTGACCTGAAGGTCGACACCCTTGACGCCCAGCGAAGCCACGTTGAGCGCGCCGAGAGCCGGCGGGTTGCCGGTCACGATCGCACCCGAAGGGTTACGCAGCGTACCACCGTTCGGGAAGAACGGAGCACAGCTCGTGGCGTTCGGATCCTGGATCTGGTTGAAACACAGATCAAGGGTCTGCTGCAGCGAGATCGTGCTGATCGCGTCATCGATCTGGATGTCAAAGTAGTCAGCCGTGATCGTCAGGCCCGGGATGAAGGTCGGCTGAAGCACGATACCAGCAGTGAACGAGTCAGACGTTTCTTCCTGCAGGTTCGGGTTACCACCGAACAGAGCCGGAATCTGAGCGTTCGGCTGGATCTGGGTTGGGTTACCCAGGTTAGCAGTCGGGACACCGCTGGCGACACAGATGTTACCCAGGGCGCTGCCCGGAGTAGCTGCTGCGGTACCGCACGGGTCGGTTGCACCAGGGAAGCCGATCGACTGACCGCCAAACAGTTCGCCCACGTTCGGAGCGCGAACAGCACGCTGGTACTGACCACGCAGGGTCACACCATCGATAACGCCGAACTCGACACCGCCAGCGTAGGTCCACACACCGCCCACTGCCGCCAGCGAGTAATCGGAGTAACGGCCTGCACCGGTCAGCTCGAGACGGGTACCACCGTCGGTTTCGAAGACCGGAACGTTAAGCTCAGCGAAGATTTCGCGAACGTTGTAGCCACCTTCGGTCGGGTTGCCGGCGTTGAAGCCGATCACGTCGCCCGAAGCCAGTGCAGTGTCAGGAATGAACTGCGAAGCCACTTCGCGATACTCGGCACCGACTGCGAAGCCGATGTCGCCACCGCCGAAGCCGAGGTCACCGACGAAGCCCGACAGGGACGCGTTGGCAACTTCAAGCGTGGAGATGTCGCCGTTCTGGGCACGGATCGAGATCTGGTCGACCATGGCAGGCGTGAGCGTGCCGAGGCCGAAGATGTTGATCGCCGGATCGGTTCCGTCGAGGCCACGCTGGAAAGCCGACCGAGAGATGTTACCCTCTTGAACGTTGGCGTTCCGGGTACGAGCGTACATGTAGTACGAATCGTAGTTCAGCCAGTCGGTGATCGAACCACGAACACCGCCGAGTACGCGGAATGCGTTACGCTCGTCGAGGCTATTACGCGCGCCGGTCTCAACCGTACGACGTTGAACGAACATGTTGACTACGCCGGGATCGTCGGGGCCGCCCGCATTGTTCGCGGTTTCCGCCTGGTCGATAGCAACCAGCTGCTGGAAGTCGCCCGGAACGAAGAAGGGCTGCACAGCGGCAAGGTTGATGTTGAACGTACCGGTCACAGGAGTTGCAGCGAGTTCCGTTGCAACGCGGTTGTTGACCATGGACACTTCCATGTACGCTTCATGGCCGTCAGCGAATTCGTAATCCGCATAGCCGCCCATGAGGTAACGTTCCTGCGGGATCTGCAGGTAGTTGACCGGTGCGTAGTTGTAGGTGTCGCCCGTGCGGCGACGGAAGTCACCCGGGGTGTCATCGAACACGACAGCCGAGCCGAAACCGCGACCGGCGGGGCCGAATTCGCTGCCAGCAGGCACGTTGGTCGGCGTGTTGGCACCGCCGAGATAGCGCAGGACGCCATTCGGCAGGGTCGACGAACCGAACTGCTGCTGCTGCACACCGAAGGTTTCACCACCCAGCGCGAAGAACGAGAAGTCCCGGTCGCCCTGGAAGATGCCCTGGCGGTTGTAGTATTCAGCGTAGACGGTGGCGCTACCGCGGCCATCGTCGAACGAGGTGCCGATTGCACCGTGGATCTGGTAACGTGCACCGTCACCTTCCTGGGTCAGCGAGTACTGGCCGCCAAGTTCGATACCTTCGACATCCTTGAGGCGGAAGTTCACGACGCCGGCGAGAGCGTCCGAACCGTAAACTGCCGAAGCACCACCGGTCACCACGTCGACGCTGTCGAGCAGGAAGTTCGGAATGGTGTTAAGGTCGACAACCTGCGCTGTATCGTAGAACATCCAGCGACGGCCGTTGACGAGCACCATGGTGCGGGTCGAGCCGAGACCGCGAAGGTTCAGCGTGGCGGTGCCGGTGCCGGGGTTGTTCGAGTTGGAGGTGAAGCCCGGAACGACCTGCGGCAGCGTGTTGACCACGTTCTCGACGTTGACCGTGCCGGAGAGCTTGAACTCTTCGTCTTGCACGACCGCGATCGGAGCGGCGGTTTCCACGTTGCGCTGAGCGATGCGCGAACCCGTGACGACGATCAGATCGGCAGGAGCAGCTGCGGCACCCGACTGAAGGGCTGCCTCATCGTCGCCATCGTTCTGAGCGTATACTGGTGTAGCAACCATCGCACCGGCCAAAATCGAGCCGGTGAGAAGAGCCGCTTTGTTAAAACGGTTGGACATTCCAATCCCCTTAATCCTGCGTACCCCCCTTGGGCACGCCTTGAACAGTAGGTCCTTCGGACGCAATGATCCGAATGATGCGCCTCTAGGCTACGTCAAAGCCCCGCATCAATCGGGAAACGCCGGATTCTGTGGATGTTCAGCAGTGTGTGACTTTGAAGTTACAGTTGGCGCAAGGGGGGCTATATGCCACTTACAGGCTCTCATTTCGGAGGATTTATGCCACGTTTGCCAACCCTGGCGCTGCTGTGCACGCCCGCTCTCATGATACCAGCCCTGACCATTGCCCCGGCTCTGGCGCAGGATACGGTTGTGCCCAACAGCAAGGATACGATCGACCAGCTGCGGGCCTGCCGCGGAATGGCAGATCCGGACGCGCGGTTGGCCTGTTATGACCGCGAAGTGGGCGCGGTGATCGCCGCCACCGACGACGGTTCGCTGCAGGTGGTCGATCGGGCGGACGTGGAGGAAACCAAGCGCAGCCTGTTTGGCTTCGTCATGCCCAAGATCAAGCTGTTCGGCGATGGCGACGAGGAAATGACCACGCTCGAAACCACCATAACCGGCGTCCGCGCGGTAGGCCGCGAGACATGGGTGTTTCAGACCAAGGAAGGCTCGGTCTGGCGGATTGCCGAAAGCAAGATGGGCTGGCGTCCCCCGCGCGAAGGGCAGCCGGTGGAGTTCAAGAAGGCCGCGATGGGTAGCTATTTCATCCGTGTGAACGGCCAGATCGGGGTCAAGGGCCGCCGCATCGAGTGATTCGCCACCGGGCGGTGTCCGGCGGTGCAAAGCAAAGGGGCGCGACCGCAAGGCCGCGCCCCTTTTTCTTTTTCAGTTCAGGCAGTTCTGCGGGGGTTTACAGCCCGCCGGGCCCGCAATCATTGGCGAGATAGTCGATCAGCTTGGTGTAGAAGGCCTCCTGGTGCTCGTACATCAGGGTGCGCGAGAAGTGGTCCGCACCCTTCAGCGTCAGGTACTGGGCATTGGTCTTGCCCGCCTTGTCCATCGCTTCCTTGTAGTCCTTGAAATTGAAATACATCACCCGCGCGTCAACATCGCCGTGCACCATCAGCAACGGGATCGAAGGCTTGCCGACTTCCTTGATGGGATTGATGCCGATCATACCACGACGCTGAGCCCAGTCGTCGATCGCCTTGGGCGTGTCGGGCCCAGTCCGCATCTTGTAGACCTTTTCCGGATCGGCCACTGCCGCGCCGGCGATGGCGCACTGGTAGATGTTATTCTCGCGCGTCAGCGCCACCAGCGCGGCATAACCGCCATAAGACCATCCGAACATCGCCACCCGGTCGGGATCGACCAGCCCCTGATTGATCAGGTAGAGCGCGCCGTCATCCTTGTCGTCCTGCATGGCGAGTCCGTGCTGGCCATAGGCGGAATCGAAGTGATCCTGTCCCCAGCCAACCGACATGCGGTATTGCGGCTGGAGCACCATGTAACCGGCATTGGCCAGTAACTGCCCCCACTCGTCATAGCTGATAACCTCGGTCACGTGCGGGCCGCCATGCGGCAGCACGATCAGCGGGAACGGCCCTTCGCCCTTGGGCTTGGTGACATAGGCCGGGATCATTTTGCCGTCTCGGGCCGGATAGCGGATAAACTCGACGTCGGAGAGCTGCTCCGGCTTGATCAGCGGGTTTCGGCTGCCAAGCTTGGTCATCTGCCCGTTCTGGACAAACCAGAACGAGCCCGGATCGCGCGGACCACGATTCTGCACGATCATGGTGCCGCCATCGAGAGAACGGCTGCTGATCGAAATCTGATGCGCGTGCGGAATGAGCTGGGTCAGCTGGTCGTAGAGAGCTTTCTCTTCCGCGTCGAACCAGTGCGCCTCGTACTTTTCGCCCGGATGGATCGCCGCGACCAGCTTGTTGCTGCCGGGGAAGGAACTTGTCCGGATCCCCATCACGTCGGCCGTCGGCGTCGAGAACAGCTTGTTGGTGTATTCACCGGTCTTAAAGTCGAACTCCCACAGCGCAGCTTTGTCCTCGCCGCGGTTATCGATGATATAGCCGATTGTCGGATCGCCTTCCTTGAATCCGGCCAGCCCCATGAACCCGCCGAGAACCCGATAAAGGTTCTCGTGCTTGTCATAGTCGTAACCTTCGCCGAATTCCTTCCACGAACCGTCGCCAGGCAGGCGGTAATAGGTCTTGAGCACATTTGTCGCGCGATCGACCGACTGGGTGTAGCGCGGATAGCCTTCATCATCGAATTGCGCGGTCGGGAACTTGAGTGTCCCGCGCATCACCAGCTCGCGCCTGCCGCTGTCGAGATCGTATTTGTAATAGGACCGCGGACGGAAGGCCGAGAACGGATCCACACCGGTCAGACCACTATCGTCGCGCCCGGTTGCCACCAGCACCGTGGTATCCTGCCCGGGCAAGGTGTTGACGATGCTGAATTCGCCATCGACCTGGCTGAACTTGTTCTTTTCCAGATTGTAGGAATAGGTGGCGTAATTGCGCACGTCCTCTTCGGGATCGTTCACCTTGCTGCGCTTTACCTGCCATGCGCTGCCGAAGATGTGCTTGTTGCTCACCCAGCGTGCGCTGATCAGTTCCATCGGCTCCGCATTGAGGCGCCGCAGCGGTTTCGACATGTCGGAAGTGCTGTAGACTTCGAGGATATGGTCACCCTCGCGGCTTTCGGTCTTGAGCACCAGCAGATGCTTGCCGTCGGGCGAAACCTCTACCGAGTTGACCACGTCGCGCAGTGACCACACTTCGAGCGGCACTGTCGGCTGATTCTGGGGACCTGCGATGGCGGGTGCAAGGCCCAGCGTCATGACGGTTCCGGCGGCAGCCAGGCAGGCAGCTTTGAATAGTTTCATGGTGTGGCGACTCTTCAGTTTGGAAAAAAGAACAGGTCTGGCGACCTTATGAAAATGGCGGCACCGATGGCAATCACCGGCGCCGCCCCTTCATGTCTCAAGAAGGATGAACCTTCTTAGAACGACTTCTCGACCGAGAAAAAGAACTCGCGGCCGTCATAGTCATAACCCAGACCAATGGCGGTGTTATTGATGGCGAGAACTTCGCTGCTGTCGACGAGCGGCGGAGCAGTGTCGAAGATATTGTCGACACCGACCAGGAACGACCACGTACCGGTGCGATACCGCAGCGAGATGGTGTGGAGGAACTGTTCCTTGGCAAAGCCTACGTCGCGACAATAGATACCGTCACCGGCAACCACGCCGTTGGCCGAACCGCCGCCGGTGCAGGTGTCGCCGATGAAGTCGCTGGGCGAACCGTCCGGCGCATTGCCGAAGGCATCCGCGAATTCGTCGATACCGTCGGCATCCTGTTCGACCGGACCGGTGTAACGGATCTGGTAGGTCAGGCGCCAGTT
>JABDNC010000081.1 GCA_013001165.1 Erythrobacter sp. | reverse complement strand
GCGAAGCACTGAAGAAGAAGGAAGACTAAGCTCTTCCATCTTTCTCAAGCGTAATCAGGAAGGCCCGCTTGCTCCCAGGAGCAGGCGGGCCTTTCCCTTTGGAGCGAGGGGGCCTAGCTTCCCTGTCCTCAAGTAGCGCAGCGATAGGACAGACCAAGACCCATGCTTGAAGTTCACCAGTTCCCCTGCCTGTCCGACAATTACGGATTCCTCCTTCACGATCCCGACAGCGGAGAGACCGCCGCGATTGATACGCCCGATGGTGCGGAGTACCTGCGTCAGGCAGAGGCCAAGGGTTGGACCATCACGCAGATCTGGAACACGCATTGGCATCCCGATCATGCAGGCGGGAACAAGGAGATTGTCGAAGCCACTGGCGCGACAGTGATCGCGCCGCACGAGGTGGAAAAGCTTAGCCCTATCGACCGCGTGGTGGGTAATGGCGACAGCGTATCGCTGGGCGAGTGGACCGCCAGAGTCATCGACGTTTCTGGCCACACCAACGGCCACATCGCCTATCACATCGCCGAGGCCGACACGGCCTTCGTGGGCGACAGCGTATTCGCGCTTGGCTGCGGGCGGATGTTCGAAGGCAAGCCCGAGCAGTTCTGGCACAGCCTCGAACGGATCAGGCAGCTGCCGGAGAACACGCAGCTCTATTGCGCGCATGAATATACAGAGGCGAACGCCAAATTCGCCCTACACGCCGATCCCGACAATGCGGAACTCCAGCTCTATGCAGCGCGGGTGGAGGAAAAGCGCGCCAAAGGCCAGCCCACCGTCCCTACCCTCCTCTCGCGCGAGCTTGGCACCAACCCGTTCCTGCGCGCCGACAGTGCCGACATGCGAGACCGGTGGGGAGGCAGTACACCGGCGGAGACCTTCGCCGCCCTGCGCGCCGCCAAGGACAATTTCTGAGCATGAAAGCGCTCCGTGTCGGGAGCCTGAGCCCCGATCTATCCGGCACCGAGCTGGTCGACATACCCAGCCCCGAACGAGTGGCAGGCGATGTGCTTGTCCGCGTCCGAGCCGCCTCGCTTAATTACCCCGACTTGCTGATGACCCGAGGCGCTTACCAGTTCAAACCGGAGCTCCCCTTCACCTCCGGTCTTGAAATGGCAGGCGAAGTGATTGGCGCGGATCCCGATAGCGGTTTTATTGAAGGTGACCGCGTGATGGGCGGCGCAAAGACAGGCGCTTTTGCCGAACAGGTCGCGCTTCCGACCACGTCACTTCGCGCTATCCCCGAGGGCCTGGACTTTGCAGAGGCGGCCGCAATGGGCGCAGCTTATCACACGGCCTACGTCGCTCTGGTGGAACTGGGGGGCCTTGAGCCGGGTCAGACCGTCCTAGTCCATGGCGCGAGTGGAGGCGTGGGACTTGCCGCTTGCGACCTAGCCAAGGCTGTCGGTGCCACGGTGATTACCGCGACGCATCGTGAGGACAAGCTCGATCGACTGCGGGACATCGCCCGGCCAAGTGCCGCAATCCTCAATACCGGCCGCTTTCGCGAAGAGGTGTCCAACCTAACCGATGGCAGTCTATGCGATCTCGTGTTCGATCCCGTGGGCGGCGATGTCTTCGACGAGAGTACGCGCTGCGTGACCTTCAGCGGAAAGCTGCTGGTTGTGGGCTTCGTGGCCGGAAGAATTCCCGAGATTGCGGTCAATATCCCGCTCATCAAAGGCTTCTCTGTCGTCGGAGTGCGCGCTGGCGAATACGCGAGGCGTTTCCCCGACCGTGGGAAACGCATTTCCGATGCATTGGACAAGCTTGCCAGCGAGGGAAGGATTACCCCTCACATCGACCGCACCCTTCCCCTTGCCGACTGGCGCGAGGCTTTCGAGGCAATGGACCGTGGCCAGATCATCGGAAAGATCGTGCTTACCCCCTGACACGGACGCCCGAACGAAAAAGGGCGACCCGGGGGCCGCCCTTTCAAATTCGCTTGTGTCCGGAAATCAGATCCCGGCGATCAGCTTGTCGGCCAGCGCCTTGTCAGCTTCGGCATCGTGCTTTTCGGCGATAAGCTTGCGGCTTGCGCCCGTAGCAGCGGTAACAGCACGGTTACGCACGTCTTCGACGGCTTCGCGCTCTGCAGCGGCGATCTTGTCTTCCGCCATGCGCTTGCGGCGCTCGACCATCGCCTTGCTGTCGGCTTCTGCCTTCTCGAGGATCGCGTCAGCTTCGTGCTGGGCGTTCTCGAGCATCGCTTCGGCATCCTTCTCGGCGCCTGCGATCTTGTCGGCATATTCCGTGCGCAGCGCTTCGGCTTCGGCGCGAAGCTGCTTGGCTTCTTCGAGCTGTTCCTTGATCGCAGCAATCTTGCTGTCGAGGCCGCCGGCAATGGTCTTGTGGACCTTGCCCAGGCCGAAAGCGAGCAGCAGGAGGACCAGCATCGAGACCGAGACGATCTGATAGGGTTCTAGGCCCCAGAGCGACGGTTCGACCAGCTTGGCCGCGCCCATGTCGACGACTGCTTCCGTCTGGGCGGCGTCGGTCGCGATCACTTCGGGCAGGTCGGTTGACGGATTAGCCATGAGCCATCTGCTCCTTAACGGCCTTGGTCGCGACAGGCTTGGTCACCTTGACGCCGGCGAGCGTCTTGACGATGTCCTGAGCGGCTTCGACAGCCACGCTTTCCACTTCGGCCAACGCCTCGGTGCGGGCTTCGTCGATTTGGGTTTCAGCGTCGGCCAGCTTCTTGTCGATACGCTTCTGCGCAGCGGCAAGCTTCTTTTCGGACTTGGCGGCAGCCTCGTCCTTGGCCTTGGCAACGATCGCCTGCGCAGCAGCGCGGTTCTCGTTTTCCTTGACCCGCCAGGCTTCTTCTTGCTCGTCGGCGGCATCGCGTGCAGCCTTTGCAGCAGCGAGGTCAGCGGCGATCTGGCCGTCACGCTCGGCGACGGTATTCATCACCTTGGGCACCATGCCCTTGCCGATGACGAAGAAGGTAATGCCGAAGAAGACCAAAAGCCAGAAGACCTGGCTGGACCATGTTTCGGCAAGCTGTGCTATCTGGGGCATTGCAGCTCTCGAAAAGCGGGTACGAAAAAATTGCGGGGCCGGTCGGTTCTACCCGACCGGCTCCAAATCGAAATCCCGTCGATTAGGCGACGAAGATCAGGATCATGGCAACGACGAACGCCAGCAGGCCGAGAAGCTCGGCAGCGGCGAAGCCGATGAACAGGCGGCCCTGCTGGCCGTCTGCTGCGCCCGGGTTGCGCAGTGCGCTCTCGAGGAACGAACCGAAGACGTTACCAACGCCGATGGCGGCCATGCCGGCACCGATTGCAGCGAGACCGGCACCAACCAGCTTTGCAGCTTCTACTTCCATGACAAACTCCTTTGGGAAATCAGATAATTGAGAGAGTAACTTAGTGAAGGTGCTCTGCATCGTTGATGTAGAGCGAGGTAAGCAGGGCGAAGACATATGCCTGGATGCCTGCCACCAGAATTTCGAGTGCGCTGATGCCGATCATCAGCAGGAAGCTCGGCAGGCCGACCAGCGCACCGAAGCCGGCGCCGGCATTGGTGCCGTCGATCACGAAGCTGGAGAGAACCTTGAGCAGCACGTGGCCTGCCATCATTGCGACGAAGAGACGCAGGGCGAGACTGAACGGGCGCACCATGAAGGAGATGAATTCGATCGGCGCGATCACGGGCACCATCGGCAGCGGCGTGCCGTGCGGCACGAACAGGCTGAAGAAGTGCAGGCCGTGCTTCCAGAAGCCGACGATGAGAACGATCGAGAAGCTGATGATCGCGAGGACACCGGTCACCGTGAAATGGCTGGTGAAAGTGAACGGGTGAACACCGACGAGGCCCAGCGGAAGCAGACCAATGAGATTGGCGACCAGGATGAACATGAAAAGGCTGAATACATAGGGCACGTATTTGCGCCCTTCCTTGCCGATGTTCGCTTCGAGCATGTTGTCGATGAAGCCGGTGAAGGTTTCCACCATCATCTGCCAGCGACCGGGCACGAGTTCACGCTTCATGCCGCCAAGCACGAAGAGGAACAACACCACGGTGGTGATGAGCATCCACATCGCACTGTTAGTGAAGGCGATGTTGAAGCCGGCAATTTCCCAGCCCTGAGTTCCAGCGATCGGTTCGATCGCGAACTGCTTCATCGGGTCGACTTTGGCCGTTTCGGCTGCCACGTCTGCTAATCCCTAAAACCTAAGAACAACGCCCCGGAAATCCCCTTGCGGGAGTTCATTCCTCGGGGCGTTTGTTTGCCGCACGAATAACGTTCCTGAAGGCGACGACTATTCCGAGGAACAGGCCGACCAACAGACCCCAGGGCGAGGTGCCGGCGAACCAGTCAACGGTCCAGCCCAGCACTGCGCCACCAAGAATACCTCCGAGCAAATCCGCAAGTACCCGGTTGCCACTGCGATAGTTCGCATCGGCGCCGGTTCCTCGCTTTTGGTTGCGTTTCTCTTCGCGCTGCTGGGCGGCTGCAAGCCGGTCCTCCAGCGCATCGATCCGCGCATCCTCCTCGATTGGGTCTTGTGCGGGTTTGTCGTCGCTCATGCCTTGCTCCTTTATGGGGGTTGCGCGGCACGCGCATGGACTTGCCCGCCAAGGGCGACGCCCCCTTAGAAGGGGGGCATTGGCGAGTCAACACGGAGAGCCGCCCAAATACCCCTCCTCCGTTGCAAGAAAGCCTCCCCCCGGCGCGAAGCAAGGGAGAGGCTCCTTATTCGATAGGTCCGGGCTGCGTCACGGACAGCGCGAATCGCGCATCGGCGCTGCATCGGTCCGTGTCTGCCAGCTGCCGTCGGGCGCCTGGTATTTTTCGCCCGGCACGGTCTTGGCAATCGCAATGCATCCGGCGGTCAAAGCATATTCTTCGAGCGTAGCGTTCGATTCCTGCGCTTTTTCCGAATAAACGGCACGGCGCTTGATGTTGATATCGTTGACGATCCGGCGCAGCTCCGGCGTTTCCGCCACCACGATGCCGAGATAGCCGTCCATCTTCTCGCCCACTTCACCGGCTGCGCGTGCAGCGGCATAGGCAGGGTCGCGCTGGGCGTAAGCCGGTGCGGCGACACCGCCGAGCGCCGTCGCAATCGCGGCGCCGGTCAGGATAGCCTTGGTAACTCGCTTGATCATAAAATCACCCATCAGAAAATATCCGCATTTTCCTCGATCGTATTGCCCGCATCTTCCGCGAGCCGATAGATCACTTCCTGGCGAATATTCACATTGAGCTCGATCACGATCGGCTTGTCCGGTGCTTCCACCGTGATGCAACCCGTCAACGTGAGCGAGGCCAATGCGGCCACCGCCACCTTCTTCATTCCGCGCATGCCCTGTTTTCCCTGCATTATGCCGGTTGTCGCAAGGCCTCCGCGGTCCGTCAATTCATCGCTTGTCATAAGCCTTGCTCGCTTTCCTCGTCCTGAATGGCGGGTTCATCCGGAATAACGTCTTCCGGATCGATATCGGGTTCCACTTCCTCGCCGGTGATGGATCGGCGCAGCAACCGCTTGCCATCGTCGCTGAGCAGGCCCAGCTCGCGCGGATCACGCACCGAGGCCGGGTCGTACATCGCCTTGATCGAGGTCAGCAGCTGGTAGAACTGTGCGCGGATATTGATGCGGAACTGGATCGGCAGGTCGGCGATCTGGCGGGTAATAAAATTGGTTTCAGCCTCGTCGCCCTGCCGCACGCCGTCGAACCGGACCTGCGTCACGATCTCGCCGGTCAGCGGCCCGTTCATGATCACGCGCATTTGCGAATAATCGAGACTGCGCAGCGCGTCGAAGGCGAAGTTGGCGATGGTGGATAGGTCTTCGTAAGTCAGCTCGCCGACATAGGAGATATTGCCCCCGGGTGGCCGCGAGATGAGGATGCTGTCCTCTATACGGCCATTGCCGGCCGTGTCGAAGATGATCGGGACGGTCCCGTCGAAAATTCCGGTCGCCGAGATGTTTTCGAGCTCCATCTGCGCGACGAATTGCGCCGCATCCAGCCCGACGATCTCGAAGATATAGGCCCGTTCCTCGCTCACACCGAGATTGAGGTCGACCTCGCGCAGGATCAGTTGGCCGCCCATGAACGGCCAGCTGCCGCCGCTTACGGCCAGCAACTCGCCATTCTCGAGGCGGAACTCCACCTCGCCGTCGAACACTTCGATACCCGGATTGACCGAGCCGATCCGGATCGTCTGGCCGGGCGCCGTCGTGAGATTGAGCAGGTCGGTAAACTCCACCGTGCCGCTGGCGCCCTTCACCGGTCCGAAAGCGGCTGCAAAATCGAGATTGTCGGACGAGAAGGACCCGGTGCTGGTCACCTCTCCGTCGGAAGCCCAGTCGATCCGGCCCTCACCCGTAATCACGCCCTCCGCATTGGCGATGACGCCCAGCGCCAGCTGGCTCAGGTCTTCGGGCTGCAGTTGATCGTCGAACCGCAGGCCGTCGATGTCGAGTTCGGCATATCCGCTGCTGGTTGCGAGGTTATGTCGGATATCGACATCAGTCACGATCCTGTCGGAACCGGGATTGCGGAGGGTTGCTTCGGCCTCGATGATATTGTCGATCAGCGTAAGCGACGCGCCCCTCGCGACGAGAGGCTCGAAGCGTTCCTCCTCGCTGCGTTCGATCAAACGGAAACTGGCGTCCCCGATCGCCAGCCTTCCATCGGTATAGTCCCAATTGCCCGACGTGTTGACGAGGGTCATCGGCACCGCGGCAAGCGCGATTTCCGCGTCGGCGAAAGTGCCCGAGACGTTTTCACCGATCTCTGCATCCAGATCCGAGATCACGAAACGGCTGGCGCTGCCCACAGGGCCCAGCGCGATATCGAGATCGCGCGCGCGGACCGTGCCGGGATAGGCGAAGCCGACCGGCCCGCTTGAGATGCGTATCGGGGTATCTCCGAGACTTCCAGCGAGGTCGAGCGACGGCGCACCGGCGGCGAATTTCAGCCCGCCCGCGCCGTTGGTCAGAATGGCTCCATCAGTCGGTGGGCACAGGGTGAGGCCCGGGCCTTCTATCGCGAGATCGGCAAGGGCAAGGCGGTTGAAGGATACGCGGGTGCACTCGCGCCACATGGCGAGGCTCCCATTCGGCTCCCACCGCCCCTTCACGGGAAGCGAAAGCCCTTCCACCGCGCCGCCGGGCAGAGGTCCGCTCGCTTCGACATTCCCTGCAAAGCCAAGCGCCCCGGTCGCGGATTGCGCGATGGTTATGCCGGGAATTGCAATGCGTGACTGACCAGCCTCGTACGGGGCCATCGACAGGCGGAACACGGCATCATCTCCAGCTGTGCGCTCCATGCGGCCATTGATGCGGGGGATGCCCGGACCGCCGGTGGCGATATTGCCGGAAAATTGTGCGGCCTCATCACCCGCCGCACTCATTTCGAAGCGCGACAGGGACAGGATGCGGGCCCCGCTGCCGCCAGTAAGCTCAACCCTTGGAAGCAGGAGCAGCGTATCGTTCGCGTCGGAACGAAATGTCACCTGACCCGAGAGCGAGCTCCCCCTTGCCTCGGCCTGCAGCGCGTTGCCGATACGCCGCGCTATCGGCTCGAGCAGGGTGCCCTCACCCGAAGACGCGAGGGTCTGGATTGTGGACGCTGCATCGTTTCCGAGCCTAAGGCCATTGCCCTCGATATCGCTTTCAATCTCGATGCGAGCGAAGTTGTCTCGCGCACGCAGGACGCCCTCGGCAGTGACCACGGCAGCGAGCGCCTGCGGGCTTTCCGCACCGCGCAGTGCAAGCGTGTATCGCGCATTGGCATCCTCGCCGCGCAGCGTGGCGCGGATGGTGCCCGTCAGCGACTGCGCAGAGAAATCGGCATAGCGCGCATCACCCGCCTCGATCCGCGCCGTAAGCGAAGGATCGCTTAGCTCGGCATTCGTCCCTACTTCGACGTCGGCGAGCATGTCGGTAAGGACGAGATCCATCTCCGGACAGTTTATACCCGAAGACCGAAGCGGCCCTGAAAACGAAGGTTCGCCGGCCGAAGTTTCGAGCTGTCCGTAAAGCGTCGTGCCCTCTGCTTCGCATCCCTCGAATGCCAGTTCGGGCGCCGTGGCAGCAAGGATGCCCGCAAAGCCATTATAGAGACCGCCAGTTCCTTCGAGCTTTAAGCCCACAGGGCCATAATCGGTTTCGATAAGTCCACGCCCGTCGACGATTTTCAGCTCGATCGGCGGGAGGCCCGGGGGCCCTTCGCTTTCCCCGAAAACGAGCGGGTCGAGCGAACCGAAGCTCAATTCGCCGTCGACATAGCGTCCGTAGAGCCGCGGGTTGAAGAGCCTGACTTCGCCAATTTCAGGAAGGCCGACCTTGTGCTGGAGGCGGATAACGACCCGGTCGGCCGTGAAATCCGGCTGGTCGGGATCGCCCAGCACGAGATTCGAAATGATCTGGGTTCGGCCCCCGACACGCGCGATATCGTAAGTCGCGGGAATGTCGTTGGCTGCCAGCTCATCGCGGATGAGGTCATCGACGATGCTTTCGCGGCTCGCCCAGGCCACTAGGGCAACGGCAATCAGAACGAGAATCGACAAGCCGGGAATGGCCCAGCGCTTCT
>JABDNC010000055.1 GCA_013001165.1 Erythrobacter sp. | reverse complement strand
GCCGATGCCGCGACCGATGCCGATATCGTGGGCAAGGCGAGCCGGCTCTACGACAATTTTCGCCTGCGCCGCGTCTATTACAGCGCCTTCTCGCCCATTCCCGATGCCAGTGCCGTACTGCCGCTCAAACGTCCGCCGCTGATCCGCGAACACCGGCTCTACCAGTCGGACTGGCTGATGCGTTTCTATGGCTACAAGCCCAGCGACGTCATGCAGGCGACCGAGGCGGACGGAAACCTGCCGCTCGATATCGACCCCAAGCTCGCCTGGGCGCTCAAGTTTCGTGAGGCCTTTCCGGTCGATGTAAACCGCGCGAGCAAAGAGCAATTGCTGCGCGTGCCGGGGCTGGGCGTGAAGGCGGTGGGCAAGATCCTGGCGAGCCGCCGTCACCGCGCGCTGCGGCTCGACGATGTGGCGCGGCTCACCCAGTCGATCACCAAGGTACGGCCCTTCATCTGCGCGGTCGACTGGCGACCCGTCACGCTGACCGACCGCGCGGACCTGCGCAGCCTGCTCGCGCCCAAGTCCGAACAGCTGGAGCTGTTCGCCGCATGACCGCGCTCCAGCACGTCAAACTCGGCACCTATTACGTGGTGCACATGCCCGAGCCGGATGATTTCGACTTCTGGCGCGAGCGGGCGCGCGCACTCGTCCAGAGCGATGTGCCGCCCGACCGTGTGGCATGGGTCGAACCGGGCGGCAGCGGAGACCTGTTTGCTCACGGGGAACGGCGTATGCCCGTGCCGCCCGCCGATGCCAGGCCGGTGCGCGCCAACCGCCGTTTCGTCGCGCTCGCGAAGAACGCTATCCTCCATTCCGATCAGGAGCGGTTCGCGGTGCTCTACCGCCTGCTCTGGCGCCTCCAGTCCAATCCTCGAATGATGGAGGACAAGGCCGATCTCGACGTTCGCCGGGTTGAGGAGCTCGACAAGAACGTGCGGCGCGACAGCCACAAGATGCACGCCTTCGTCCGCTTCCGGCTGGTCGAGAATGAGGATGAGGAGGTTGGCGAGCATTACGTCGCTTGGTTCGAGCCGGACCACCACATCCTGCGCGCCAATGCGGGCTTCTTCATGCGGCGTTTTTCCAACATGCGCTGGTCGATCCTAACCCCGCGCGGAAGCCTGCATTGGGATACGAAGACCATGTCCGAAGGCCCTCCGGCAGAGCGCAGTGATGCGCCCGGCGGCGATCCGATGGAGGACCTCTGGCGCAGCTATTACGCCTCCATCTTCAACCCCGCGCGGCTGAAGATCGGGGCGATGCTCAAGGAGATGCCCAAGAAATATTGGAAGAACATGCCCGAGGCCTCGCTCATCCCCGAGTTGGTCGCGGGCGCGCAGGGGCGCGAGGCGAAGATGGTCGAGAAAGGCGCGCTCGAATTCGAAGAACGCCCCGATACGCTCGAGGCGATCGACAAGGCGATCCACGCCTGCCGCAAGTGCCCCATCGGTGCACTCGATAACCACGCCGTGATGGGCGAGGGACCGCAGGATGCCGCGCTGATGATCGTCGGCGAGCAGCCGGGCGACCAGGAGGACCAGATTGGCCGTCCCTTCGTGGGTCCTGCCGGGCAATTGCTCGACGTGCATCTGGAAAAGGCCGGGATCGATCGACGCGCCGCTTACGTCACCAATGCGGTGAAGCACTTCAAATACGTGCAGCGCGGCAAGCGGCGACTGCACCAGAACCCCGGCGCGAAGGAGATCGACACCTGCCGCTGGTGGATCGAGAGCGAACGCGCGATCGTGAAGCCGAAGCTGGTGCTCGCCATGGGCGCGAGCGCGGCGCGGGGGTTGCTCGGCAAGACGGTGAGCATTTCCAAGGTCCGCGGAGCGCCCATTCCGCTCGAGGACGGCAGCGAGCTCTGGGTCACCGCGCACCCCTCCTACCTCCTGCGCCTCGACGGTCCAGCGCGCGAGGAGCAGGCGCGGCTGTTCGATGCCGATCTCGCCGTAGTGAGGGAGCGGCTGGAGGAGCTGGCGTGACATGCCCGAGAACGACCTCCAGATACCCAAGCGCACCATCGAGCTCGACCCCGCCGGCATAGACGCCCCGGCGCGCGCGCCCTTCGTCGAACTCGGCCTCGTTTCCTGTTTCAGCTTCCTGCGCGGCGCGTCGGACGCGGTGGACCTCGTGCTGCAGGCGCGCGCCCTGGGCTATGACGCGATCGGGATTGCCGATGCCAACACCATGGCGGGCGTGGTGCGCGTGCATACAGAATCCAGGACGCTCAAATTGAAGCCCTGCATCGGTTGCCGGATCGAGACGGTCGAGGGGCTGGCCTTCCTCGCCTATCCCAAGAGCCGCAAGGCCTATGGCCGGTTGTGCCGCCTGATTTCGGCGGGGCGGATGCGCACGCTGTCGGGCGAGTGGCAGGAGAAGGGCGAATGCGACATCTCGCTGCCCATGCTCGCGCGGCATAGCGAGGGCGTGCAGCTGATCCTCGTGCCGCCTCGCGACCTTGCGCGCGAATTCACGGTCCCGGCATGGGCGAGCAATGTCGTGGGGCTGGGCGGCGAGAAGGTGCAGGAACTGGTCGCTGCACCCTTCGAGGATATCGTGCCGCACCTCGCCGCGGGCCTGCCGACCTTGCGCCATATCGCCGCGGCATTCCTCTACACCGACAGCGATGTCGCGCGGATCGAGCGGCTCGATACACTTGCCGTAGAGAACGGTCTTTCCATCCTCGCCACCAACGACGTGCATTATGCGACGCCCGACAGGCGTCCGCTGCAGGACGTGATGACTGCGATCCGCCACAAGACCACCGTGGCGCGGGCAGGGCACCTGCTCCACGGCAATGCCGAGCGCTACCTCAAGCCGCCCGAGACCATGTGCCGCCTGTTCGAACGCTGGCCGCATGCCATCTCCGCTGCACGCGAGGTGGCCGATGCCTGCGACTTCAGCCTCGACGAGCTGAAATACGAGTACCCGGAAGAACTCTATCCCGGTGGCGCGGAGCCGCAGGACTATCTCGAGAGCGAGACATGGAAGGGGGCCGAGTGGCGTTACCCCGCAGGCATTCCCGACAGCGTGCGCGAGACGTTGCACAAGGAACTGGCGCTGATCGGCAAGATGGACCTCGCGCGCTATTTCCTGACCATCAAGGACATCGTCGATTTTGCGCGCAACAAGGTCGACCCGCCGATCCTGTGCCAGGGGCGTGGCAGCGCGGCGAATTCGGCCGTCTGCTATTGCCTTGGCATCACTAGTGTCGATCCGGCCCAGCACCAGCTTCTGTTCGACCGCTTCATCTCCGAAGACCGCAAGGAACCGCCCGATATCGACGTCGATTTCGAGCACGAGCGGCGCGAGGAGGTGATCCAGTATCTCTACCGCAAATACGGCCGCCACCGTGCTGGGCTATGCGCCACGGTGATCCACTACCGCCCGCGCATGGCGATCCGCGAAGTGGGCAAGGCGATGGGGTTGACCGAGGACGTCACCGCCGCGCTCGCCAAGACCGTGTGGGGCGGGTGGGGCCGCGAGATCAGTGAGCAGCACGCCGCCGAAACCGGCATGGACGTGAGCGATCCTCACTTGAAGCGGGTCCTCAAGCTGACCGAGCAAATGATTGGAATGCCGCGTCATTTGTCACAGCATGTCGGCGGGTTCATCCTCACCGAAGGCGCGCTTACCGAGACGGTTCCGGTGGGCAATGGCGCCATGCCCGATCGCAGTTTCATCGAATGGGACAAGGACGATATCGAGGCGCTCGGCATCCTCAAGGTCGATGTGCTGGCACTCGGCATGCTCACCTGCATCAAGAAGTGCCTCGATCTCCTCGATGACCATCACGGGCGCACGCTGACCCTCGCATCGGTCCCGCGCGAGGATCCGGAAACTTACGCGATGTTGCGCGCAGGCGACTCCCTCGGTGTCTTCCAGGTCGAAAGCCGCGCGCAGATGAACATGCTCCCGCGCCTGCGCCCGCGGGAGTTCTACGATCTCGTGATCCAGGTCGCCATCGTGCGTCCCGGCCCGATTCAGGGCGACATGGTGCACCCCTATCTCAAGCGCCGCCGCGGGGCGGAGCCGGTGGTGATCCCCGCACCATCGCCGCAGCACGGCCCGCCGGACGAGCTATCGAGCATTCTCGAGCGCACGCTGGGCGTTCCGATCTTCCAGGAGCAGGCGATGAAGATCGCGCTCGATGCTGCGAAGTTCTCTTCCAAAGAGGCGAACCGGCTCAGGAAGGCCATGGCCACCTTCCGCAGCCGCGGCATGGTCGACGAGCTTCAGGACATGATGGTCGAGCGCATGGTCACGCGCGGCTACGATCGCGAATTCGCACAACGCTGCTTCAACCAGATCCGCGGTTTCGGCGAATACGGGTTTCCCGAGAGCCACGCGGCGAGCTTCGCGCACCTCGTCTATGTCTCAAGCTGGATCAAATACCACTATCCGGACGTCTTCTGCGTCGCCCTGTTGAACTCCCAGCCGATGGGATTCTACGCGCCCGCCCAGATCGTGCGCGACGTGCGCGAACACGGACGTATCGTGCGGGCGCCGGATGTGTATTATTCCGACTGGGACAACA
>JABDNC010000023.1 GCA_013001165.1 Erythrobacter sp. | reverse complement strand
CGGACCAGCGATTTCAGTTCCTGCGGCGTGATGATTTCTCTCCTGAAACGAAAACGCCCCTCGCATCGCGTGGATGGAGGGGCGTTTCAAGTCGCTTGTGAGCGCGAGATTACTTCTTGGGCTTGATCGCCGCCCAGATCTGGCGCTTCGACATATATGCCAGCACGGTAGCGAACAGCAGGAAGATCATCACCGGCCAGCCGGTTTGCTTGCGCTTCACGAGGGTCGGTTCCGCGGTCCAGGTCAGGAAGGCGGCGACGTCCTTGCTCATCTGTTCGATCGTAGCTTCGGTCCCGTCGTCATAGGTTACCTGGCCGGCCGTGGTGATCGGCGCCGCCATGGCAAGGTTGAGGTTCGGGAAATACTTGTTGTGGTGCAGGCCCGGGCCGGGTGCGGCTTCGGGATACTCTGCCAGCAGTTCCTCGCTCGGCGGGCCATAGCCCATCAGCAGCGATGCGACGTAATTGGTGCCGTCGCCGCGCGCCTTCGTCATCAGCGAAAGATCGGGCGGAATGGCATTGTTGTTCGCCGCAGCAGCCGCAACATTGTTGGGATAGGGCGACGGGAAATAGTCGGTCGGAAGACCCGGACGCATGGTGGCTTCGCCGGTGTTCGGGTCGATGCCCGGAACCTGCTTGGCAGCGGCGTAGGCCTTCACCTGCGCTTCGGAATAGCCCAGCTGTTCGAGATCGCGGAAAGCCACGAACTTGAGGCTGTGGCAGGCCGCGCAAACCTCGTCATAGACCTTGAGGCCGCGCTGCAGCTGGGTCTGGTCCCACTTGCCGAAAGGCCCATCGAAAGACCAGGCAAGGTCCATCGGCTTTTCGTAAGGTGCGTGGGGCACGGGTTCTTCAGTCGCGAGCGCGATGATGCCGATCACGAGGGCCCAGAGCGCGGCGACGGCAAACACGAGGCCGACTGCCATGGCTACGAGGCGGACGCTGAGGAGTTTGAGCATGACCTTGTATCTTTCTCGTATCGCTTAGACGGCCGGCGAGGCGTTCTCGCCCTTAACCATGGCCTTGTCCGAGCCGAGAACGGCTTCGGTGATCGAATAGGGCAGGGCTTCGGGCTTCTCCACGCTCGAGATGATCGGCAGGATCACCAGGAAGTGGATGAAGTAGTAAGCCGTCGCGATCTGGCTGAGGATCACGTAAGGTTCTTCAGCCGGCGCGCCGCCGCAGATGAACAGGATGATCATCGCCGGGATCAGGCCGAACCAGAAGAACTTGCGGAACAGCGGACGGTAGTGGCCGCTGCGCACCGGCGACTTGTCGAGCCACGGCAGGAAGAACCACAGCAAGATCGACGCGAACATCGCGATGACGCCCATCAGCTTCGCCGGGACGAAGAAGAAGTCCACGGTGAAGGCGCGCAGGATCGCGTAGAACGGCCAGAAATACCATTCCGGAACGATGTGCGCCGGAGTCGAGAGCGGGTTCGCTTCGATGTAGTTGTCCGGATGGCCGAGCGCGTTGGGCAGGAAGAAGACCAGCGCGAAATAGGCCAGCAGTGCGATACCGAGGCCGAAGCCGTCCTTCGCCGTGTAATACGGGTGGAAGGGGACGGTATCGCTTTCCTGCTTCACTTCGACACCGGTCGGGTTCGACGAACCCGGGATGTGCAGCGCCCAGATGTGCAGGATCACGACGCCCGCGATCACGAACGGCAGCAGGAAGTGCAAGCTGAAGAAGCGGTTCAGCGCGGCATTGTCGGGGGCGAAACCGCCGAGCAGCCAGATCTGGATCGGCTCGCCGACCAGCGGGATTGCCCCGAACAGGCCGGTGATGACCTTGGCGCCCCAGAAGCTCATCTGGCCCCAGGGAAGCACATAACCCATGAAGGCGGTGGCCATCATCAGCAGGAAGATCGTGACGCCCAGAAGCCAGATCATCTCGCGCGGAGCCTTGTACGATGAGTAGAAGAGGCCGCGGAAGATGTGGAGGTAGACGACGATGAAGAAGAAGCTCGCGCCGTTGGCATGCGCATAGCGCATCAGCCAGCCCCAGTTGACGTCGCGCATGATGTGCTCGGTCGTGGCGAAGGCGACCTGCGCATTCGCTGCATAGTGCATGGCGAGCACCACGCCGGTGACGATCTGAACGACCAAGAAGAAGCCGGCGAGAACACCGAAGTTCCAGAAGTAGCTCAGGTTGCGCGGAACCGGGTAACCGGCGCCGACGGCATTATAGACGAGGCGCGGAAGCGGCAGTTTCTCGTCGAGAAACTTGGTGACCGCATTCTTCGGTTCGTACTGACGTGCCCAGGGAAAGCTCATGTCTGTCTCTCTCGTCTCTTAACTTAGCCGACGCGGATGACGGTTTCCGAGATAAACTCGTATTCCGGCACTTCGAGGTTGGTCGGAGCCGGGCCCTTCATGATGCGGCCGGCAGTATCGTAATGCGAACCGTGGCAGGGGCAGAAGTACCCGCCGTATTCGCCCTTAACTTCGCCTTCTGCGGCACCGAGCGGAACACAGCCGAGGTGGGTGCAGACACCCATGGTGACCAGCACGTCCTCATTGCCTTCCTTGGTACGGTCGGCGAGGCTTTCCGCATCGCGCAGCGATCCGGTGGGAATGGCGTTTGCGGCCGCGATTTCGTCGGCCGTGAGGCGCTTCACGAAGAGCGGCTGCTTGCGGAAAACGGCCTTGATCGCCTGGCCCGGCTCGATGCCCGAGACATCGACCTCGGTCGAGCTGGCGGCCAGGACGTCCTTCGACGGAGCCATCTGGGTAACCAGCGGATATACGACGGCGAGACCGCCGATACCGGCCGCGCTAACCGCAGCGATGTCGAGAAAGTCGCGGCGCCGTACGCCGTCTTCGGGATTAGCGGTTGCAGTTGTGTCTGCCATCAGCGCCTTGCCTTGCCTGCTTAAGCCGCCGCACCGGGTGGCGCGGCTGAGAAGTTGCGTTCCAAAGGGCCGGTTGCAATGAAGCGGTCTGCGCCGAAAAATCTTGCGCGGATGCCCCCGGCATTACCGGTTTGGACGCGCCTCTAGCCGCTAAGGCGCACCTTGCCAACCGCCATTTTGGCAACGGATGTGCGCTTGCATGCAATCCGTGCGCCGCGTTCAGGGCAGCGCGATAACGCTGGTTTGACGACCTTTTGTAGGCTCCGAGCGGTGGGTGGCCCGGCGAAACGAATGGAAACGCACCTCGTCGGCATAGGTGTCGAGCGCGAGATCGGCGATTCGCCCTGCCCCCGCCCGCTTCAGGCGGTGCGCCACATAGGCAGGCAGGTCGAACTGGAAATGGCCCGGTCGACCTCGGTCGAAGAAGCGTTCGTCCACGCTATCGAATTGTTCGCGAAAACCCTCGTCGACCTCGTAGCTCGCCTGCGCGATCGTCGGGCCGATGACCGCTGCGATATTTGCGCGGCTCGCGCCGAGCTGCTCCATGGCATCGAGCGTATTTTCCAGAATGCCCGCGTGGGCCCCGCGCCAGCCGGCATGCGCAGCGCCGACAACCCCCGCTTTACGGTCTGCCATCAGTACCGGTGCACAATCGGCAGTGACGATACCGATAATCAGGCCTCGCCGGTCGGTGACGATCCCGTCACCCTTACGTTTCTCGCCGTCCGCCTCGCGCATCACCAGCACATCGGCGGAGTGGACTTGTTCAAGCATGACCAGCGGCGCGCCCGGCAGCACGTCGCCGCTGTCCAGCCCTTCGCGGGTGGAGAAGCCGTGCGGCACGCCTTCGAGTGCCTCGCTGGTCAGCACCTCAGCCAAGCGAGCGCGTGACCTGCTCAAACGTATCGCGCGACAGCTTGGGCGCTGCGGCGATCCGCTCGAGCTGCTCGCGCATCATGGCAGAACGGCCCGGCTCCATCTTGCGCCAGCGTCCGAGTGAAGGGACGAAGCGCGCCGCGGTCTGGGCGTTGATCGGATCGAGCTCGAGAATGAGGTCGGCGATCAGCTTGTATCCTTCGCCCGATGCTGCGTGGAAGCCGTGCGGGTTTGCCGCAAACGCCATGTAGAGCGAGCGCACGCGGTTCGGGTTCTTCATGGTGAAGTCCTGATGATCGGCCAGCGCCTTCACATGCTCGATGACATTGGGATGCAGCGACATCGCCTGGAGCGAGAACCACTTGTCGACGACCAGGGCATTGTCCCGATAGCGATTGTAGAAATCGAGCAGGCGACCGGTGCGCTCGGCGCTGTCGATGCCGGTCAGCACCATCAGCGCGCCCTGCCGGTCGGTCATGTTGTCGGCCTGGTCGTACTGGTGCGCTGCCAGTTCGGCTGCCTTCTGCGGCTCGCTTGCCGAAGCATAGACTAGGACAAGCGTCTTCAGCTTGCGCGCACCCTTGGCCTCTGCATTTTGCGAATAAGGGACCGCTTCCACCCGCTCGTAGAGGCGGTGCAGCTCCTCCTTCAGTTCCGTGCCGATCGTGGCTTTCAGGGCTTCGCGCTCTTCAAAGATCCGGCCAGGATCGGCCGCCTCGATCTGCTCCATGATATAAGTCTGGCTCGGCATCGACAGGAGCTCGCCACGCATCAGGTCGTCGAGCGCCTCGTCCGCGATGACGCTGCGAAGCGCGCTGACGATGTCCGTGGTTCCGGCCGCGCGGTCGTCATCGGCAAGCTCGCCCTTGCTGGCCGCAACGAGGTGGCCGACCATGAGGTCCTGCATCGCCTCGTATCGGGCGAAAGGATCGTCATCGTGGCGCGCGAGGAAGACGAGATCGCTGCGCTCGATATTCCTGCTTATCGTGACCGGAGCCGAGAAGGTCCGGTTGATCGACAGGACCGGCGGTTGCGCAAAACCGGGAAAGCGGAACGTGTCGCTCTCTTTGTCGAGCACGACCAGTTCTTCACCCGAATGCTCGGCACTCTCGCGGTCGAACAGCGCGATCTTGAGCGGGATCGGCATGGGCTTCTTGCCGTTCTGACCCGGAGTGTCCGGCACGACCTGCGACAGTTTCAACACCGCCTCGTCGCCTTCATGCGATAGATCGACGCTGACCTTGGGCGTTCCTGCCTGCGAATACCACAGGCGGAACTGGGTGAGATCAAGCCCAGCGCCATCTTCGATCGACTTCACGAAATCCTCGCAGGTCGCCGCCTCGCCGTCGTGGCGGTCGAAGTAGAGATCGGTGCCTTTGCGGAAAGCCTCCTCGCCAGCAAGCGTGCGCATCATGCGGATGACTTCGGCGCCCTTGTTGTAGAC
>JABDNC010000021.1 GCA_013001165.1 Erythrobacter sp. | reverse complement strand
GCCGCAAGATCAAGCCGACCGTCGTAGAGTGCTCGTCCGGTGATAACGCCTTCGATGCCGTCCTTGGCGTGCAGCTTGAGAACGTGGATGTCGTCGATGCCCTTCACGCCGCCGCTGGCGATCACGGGAATGTCCACTTGGCGGGCGAGCTCAACCGTAGCGTCGAGATTTACGCCCTTGAGCAATCCGTCGCGCCCGATGTCGGTGAAGAGCAAAGCGGCGACGCCCGCATCCTCGAACCGGCGTGCTAGGTCGATGACGGGAACGTCGGACACGTCGGCCCAGCCCTCGGTCGCGACCATGCCGTCCTTGGCGTCGACCGCCACGACCACGCCGCCCTCGAAGGCGCGCGCCATGTCCTTGACGAATTCGGGGTCCTTCAGAGCAGCCGAACCCATGACCACGCGCGATACGCCCGCATCGAACCAACCTTCGACATCCTCGCGCTTGCGGATACCGCCGCCGAGCTGGACGTGGCCCGGAAACGCCGCGACGATGCTCTCTACCGCCTCGCGGTTCTGGGCCGAGCCGGCGAACGACCCGTCGAGATCGACCACGTGCAAATGCCCTGCCCCCGCCTCGGCAAACAGCTGGGCCTGCGCGGCAGGGTTGTCGCCATAGACGGTGGCGCGGTCCATATCGCCCTCGGCGAGGCGAACCACCTTTCCGGCCTTGAGGTCGATTGCGGGGAAGACGATCACGGTTTCCACTCCAGGAAGCGGGAAAGAAGGTTGAGCCCGTAGCTCTGGCTCTTTTCGGGATGGAATTGCACCCCGAGGATATTGTCGCGGCCCACGGCAGCTACAAGTCCGCCACCATGGTCGGTCATCGCCAGCACGTCCTTCCCGCTATTGGCGTGGAAGTGATAGGAATGGAGGAAATAGGCCTCGCCTTCCTCGATCACCTCATGGCCCTTCGCATGCGGCGTCATGGCAACATCGTTCCAGCCCATGTGCGGGACCTTCACGCTGGTATCGGTCGGCTTGATCAGCCGCACCTCGCCCTCGATCCAGTCGAGCCCGGGCGTTACGCCATGCTCAAGCCCGCGCGTGGCGAGCAGTTGCATGCCGACGCAGATGCCGAGGAACGGCGCACCGCCCACAAACACCCGCTCGCGCATGGCCTCGATCACGCCCTTCTCGGCGCGAAGTCCCTCAGCGCAGGCATTGAAGCTTCCAACACCGGGCAAAACGATCCTGTCAGCAGCGCGCAGCACGTCGGGATCGGCGGTAACCTTTACGTTCGCGCCGACCCGCTTCAGCGCGTTTTCGACCGAATGCAGATTGCCCGCGCCATAGTCGACGAGAGCGATAACCTCAGCCACCCAGCTGCCCCTTGGTGCTCGGGATTGCGCCACCCTTGCGCGGATCGATCTCAACCGCGCTGCGCATGGCGCGGGCAAAGCCTTTGTAGATCGCCTCGCAGATGTGGTGGTTGTTGGTGCCGTAGAGCAGCTCGATATGCAGCGTCAGGCCGCAGGTCTGCGCGACCGAGTGGAACCAGTGCTCGATCAGCTCGGTGTCCCATTCGCCCAGTTTTTCCTGGCTGAACCCGGCCTTCCACACGAGATAGGGGCGACCCGAAATATCCAGCGCCACGCGGGCGAGCGTTTCGTCCATCGGCGAAAAGGCGCTGCCGTAACGCGCGATACCGCCCTTGTAGCCGAGCGCGGCGGCAAGCGCCTGCCCTAGCGCCAGCGCGCTGTCCTCGGTCGTATGGTGCTGGTCGACATGGAGGTCGCCATCCACCTTCATCGTCACATCGATCAGCGAATGCTTGGAAAACTGTTCGACCATGTGATCGAGGAAACCGATGCCGGTGGAGACATCATAGCTTCCGCTCCCGTCGAGGTTCACCTCGACAAGGATCTTGGTTTCTTCGGTGTTTCTTTCGATACGGCCTGTACGCATGGCTCGGAGCCTATAGGCGGCTGACGCTCACGCGCAAGAAATTGCCGCTTCTTGCAGGGTAAAGACTGGCTTAAAGCGCTTGACCGCAGGCCCCTGCAGTTCCACTTATGTTGCATGAGCGAAGATACGCCTGATAGCATGATCCCATACGACACCATAGTGCAGGAGGCCCTGCGCGCAGTGGTCGGCCGGGTGCTGGGCGAAATCGAGCAGGGTGGCAGCGAGCTGCCCGGGGCGCACCATTTCTACATCACCTTCAAGACTCACGCTCCCGGCGTAACGATCCCGGCAAGCCTGCGCGAACGGTTTCCCGACGAGATGACCATCGTGCTCCAGAACAAGTTCTGGGACCTGAACGTGCGCGAGGACGGATTTTCGGTCGGTCTGTCGTTCAACCAGATTCCTGCCGAACTCGACATTCCCTATGCCGCGATCACGCAATTCGTCGATCCGGCGGTCGATTTCGGCCTGCAGTTCCAGGCGACGGTCGCCGACATGGCCCCTGCCACAACCGACGAAGCCGGCAATGACGAGGAACAGGGCGAGCCTGCGCCCGTTGAAGGTGCGGAAGACGGCTCAAATGTCGTCACGGTCGATTTCGGCCGCAAGAACTAGGCGGCACAGGGAAATCCTGCCGCGAAGGGGCAGAGAATGGGCCTGAGAGCCGACGACAAACCGAACCACCTGACCGATTACGCCGCCGATGCGATCGAGCGCGCGACCGATGATCGTCCGGCTCAGAAGGATCCGGTGCCGGGGCCGAGCACCAATGCGGCCACCAACCTGATCATCAACGACATCTTGCTGCGCAGCGTCGGGCGTCTTTCGCGCCAGACCGTGGAGAAGCTCCTGCTCGGTCGTCAGTACGGCCAGCAATTCGCCAAGGATGCGGTGGAGAATCGCTCGCTGGTCCACACACTGGCCGCCTATGGCGTGACCAAGGTCGCGACAAAGTCGGTTCCCGGCGCAGTGGCGGTAACCGGCGCACTGGTTCTGAAGGTCCTGTTCGACCGCAGTCAATCTCGCCGCGAGGCACGCCGCAAGGGACGCAAGATGCTCAGGAAACAGGCCGACGAAGATAGTCTTGGCTGAATAAGGCGCAGTCTCGGGGTTGATTTGACCCTACTGCATGCGCCAACAGCGCGCATGGCCGAATCCACCGATCACCAAGACGAAACGCGCGCCGAAGCCGACCTGGCTCGTCGCGGGCTGATGTTCATCCTTTCCTCGCCCAGCGGCGCAGGCAAGACGACGATCAGTCGCATGCTGCTGGGCGCCGATGACGAGATCAAGCTTTCGGTCAGCGTCACCACCCGCCCGCCGCGCCCCGGTGAGGTGGACGGCGTGCACTACTATTTCGTCGACGATGCCGAATTCGACCGGATGGTCGAGGAAGACGATTTCTACGAGTGGGCGCATGTCTTCGGGCATCGCTACGGCACGCCCAAGGGGCGTATCCGCAACGCGCTGAAGGAAGGGCAGGACTTCCTCTTCGATATCGACTGGCAGGGCACGCAGCAGCTGTTCCAAAAGGACCAGCAGGACGTGGTCCGCGTGTTCATCCTGCCACCCAGCATCGACGAGCTGGAGCGCCGCCTGCGTAGCCGCGGGACAGATGCCGAGGATGTGATCGACGCACGTATGGAGCGCGCCCGAAGCGAGATCAGTCACTGGGACGCATATGACTACGTCGTGATCAACGAAGACGCTGACCAATGCTTTGCCAAGGTGCGCGAAATCCTCGATGCCGAACGCATGAAGCGCCAGCGCCAGACCGGCCTCATCCCGTTCGTTCGGGAACTGATGAGCTAGGCGCCTCGCTGGGCCATGATGCGCTTGTTGCGGGCCTCGACCAGCCTGAAAGCGCGCATGACGGAAAAACCCTCGTCGGTGCGGCCTTCGTGGCCTAGCAGCCAAAGCTGCTGGTAGAACCAGTAAATCCCGGCAAAACCGCTAACCGCCTTGATCACCTGGAATCGCTTCAGGAAGCCGAGCCAGCCCGGAAGCAGGTCGACCTGATTCTCGTAACGCGGCAACTCTTCCGCACCCGCCAGCAATTGTTTCGGCCCGTCGGTCTGCACGCATAATGGACGGCCAAGGCCGATCACGTCCGCTGCGCCCATGTCGAGCGCCTGCTCCATCGCGGTCCGCGTACGGAAGCCACCGGTCACCATCAGCGGCACCGAGACCGCGTCCTGCATCGCCTTGGCGAAGTCGACAAAATAGGCTTCGCGAGCGGCCGTCGAAGGGGCGACGTTCTGTGCCTCCTCGTCTTCCATGCCTTCGATGCCCATCAGCTTGGGCTGCTCGTAGGTGCCGCCCGAAATTTCGATCAGGTCGACCGAGGCGGCTTCCAGCCACTGGACGACCTGCAGGCTGTCTTCAAACGCGAAGCCGCCCTTCTGGAAATCGGCGCTGTTGAGTTTCACCGAGATCGGGAAATCGGGGCCCACCGCGGCCCTCACTGCAGCGACGATTTCGAGCAGGAATCGCGCGCGGTTTTCGAGGCTGCCGCCGTATTCATCGGTCCGCTTGTTCACGCGCGGGCTGAGGAATTGCGATACGAGATAGCCATGCGCGCCGTGGACCTGCACGCCGGTAAAGCCCGCGTCTCGGCAGGCTTTCGCAGCTACGGCCCAGCGAACGACAAGATCGGCGATCTCGTCCGTCATGAGAGGAATTGGCTGTCCGAATTGCCCGCCCGGCAAGGCGAGCGGGACGTCGGATGAGGACTTGGGCTCGGAATTGACGAGCTTTGGCGTCTGGCGACCGCCGTGGCTGATCTGCGCCCAGAGATGGTTGCCGGCTCGGGTGCCGGCCTTGGCCCATGCAGCGAGCCTGCGTGCCATGTCCTCGTCCGGCTCGCGGTCGATCACGACATTGCCGGGGCGTTCGAGGTGGTCCTTATCGACGATGATGTTGCCGGTCAGCAGTATGCCCGAACCGCCGTCGGCCCAGATGCCATACAGCCGTTCGAGCTCCGGCGTGGGCCGGCCATCGGGCGTGGCCAGCCCTTCGGTCATCGCGCCCTTAGCTATACGGTTCGGGAGCGTCGCGCCGCAGGGTAGGACGAGTGGATCGGAAAGCTTCACCATGCTCGTCCCTCCCCTTTGGCGATTTGATCAGCGACCGCCCGCCGGATCGGCGAAATGCGTCGGCAGGTGCGCGTTCACAATGCCGCCGTCGACGGTGAGCGTCTCGCCGACCGTGTAATCGCCGGCACGGCTCGCGAGATAGACGGCGCTGCCGCCCATGTCGTATTTGTCGCCAACGCGCTTGTTCGGGATTCCCGCAGCGCTTTCTGCTTCCATGTCGCGCGCGACCTTGTTCATGTTCGAAGGAAAAGCACCGGGGGCGATATTCGACATGTAGATGTGGTCCTTGACCAGACGTGCAGCCATGCGGCGCGTCAGGTGGATCAATGCGGCCTTCGAGGCCTGGTAGGAATAGGTCTCCCACGGATTGATGCGCTGGCCATCGACCGAAGTGATGTTGATCACCTTGCTGGGCTTGTCCTGGCTGGCGTTGGCGGTCAGCAGACCGTGGAGCTTCTGGGTCAGGAAGAACGGGGTCTTGACGTTGAGGTCCATGACCTTGTCCCAGCCCGCTTCGGGAAATTCGAGATATTCCGCGCCCCATGCGGAACCTGCATTGTTCACGAGGATGTCGAGATGGTCCTCGCGTCCCGAAATTTCCGCAACCAGCTCGTCGATCCCTTGGAGTGTCGAGATATCGCCCTGGATCGGGACCACGCGTTCGCCGAGTTCTTCTGCGGTTTCATGCAGCTCGCCGCCCTTGCGCGCGGTGATGTAGACGCGCTCGCACCCCGCGGCGAGGAAGCCTTCCACGATCATGCGGCCGATGCCGCGGCTGCCACCCGTCACAAGGGCGATGCGACCCTTGAGGCTGAACATATCTTCAAGTGTCATTGTGTCTCTCCCGCTCAGTAGCCGC
>JABDNC010000010.1 GCA_013001165.1 Erythrobacter sp. | reverse complement strand
TGGTCATGCCCGTGGGCGCCGACAGTCTGTCGGAAGCTGTGCGCTGGGGCGCCGAGGTGTTCCACACGCTCAAGAAGAAGTTGCACGAGAAGGGTCTCGCAACTTCGGTTGGCGACGAAGGCGGCTTCGCCCCGAACCTTGCCGGCACCCGCGATGCTCTCGATTTCATCATGGCTTCGATCGAACAGGCAGGCTTCAAGCCCGGCGATGACATCGTGCTCGCGCTCGATTGCGCATCGACCGAATTCTTCAAGGACGGCAAGTACGAGATTTCGGGCGAGAAGCTTTCACTCACCGGCGTGGAAATGGCCGAATATCTCGACAAGCTGTGTGCCGACTATCCGATCCGTTCGATCGAAGATGGCATGGCCGAAGACGATTTCGAGGGCTGGAAGGCATTGACCGACCGCATCGGCGCGCATGTCCAACTTGTCGGCGACGATCTCTTCGTCACCAACCCGCAGCGCCTGCGCGAAGGTATCGACCAGGGTCTCGCTAATTCACTGCTGGTGAAGGTCAACCAGATCGGCACTCTGACCGAAACGCTCGATGCGGTGAACATTGCCAATCGCGCAGGCTACACCGCGGTCATGTCGCACCGTTCGGGCGAGACCGAGGATGCCACTATTGCCGATCTCGCGGTCGCCACCAATTGCGGTCAGATCAAGACCGGCAGCCTTGCGCGCAGCGATCGGCTCGCCAAGTACAACCAGCTCATCCGCATCGAGGAAGAGCTGGGCGACAGCGCGCTCTATGCAGGCCGCGACTGCCTCGGAAAGATCGTCTGCTGAATGTCTAGCTGTCGGCCCGGTTCTTCGGGTGCAGCCAGTACTGATAGACACCCCAGCCGTTGATGAGCAGCAGCAGGCCGTTCATCGCGGCAAGGGGCAATGCGTCCTCGGTAATCCCGATGTAAATCCACAAGGTCGACACTAGGCAGAACAGGACAAATCCCCACGCGGTTGCGCGGCGGCCAAGATCGAAGGCGATCATTGACGCAGCGAGCACGGTGCCGATCGAGGCAATCCACTCCAGTGTTCCGTTCATGATTTCCTCTTCCCCATGTTTGCCTCGACGCTTGCCGCAAGCTAGCGTTCCGGAAATGCTCTTTTTGGGAGAGGAGCTTGGCAGAATTTCCGGTTCATCCTGACGAGGTTACGTCCGATTGGCTAGTAGCCATTCTAGGCGTGCCCGTTTCGTCGGTTCGCTGGGAGCCGATCGGTACGGGTCAAGTCGGCGACAGCGTTCGTTTCCATCTCGAAGGCGAGGGCGTTCGGGCAACATTGGCCGGCAAGTTTCCGGCGGCTGATGCGGCCAGTCGCGGGACAGCGGTCCAGTTCGGCCTCTACCGCAAGGAAGTGGAATTCTACCGTCAGGCGGCACCTCTGATCGATGTGCGCGCCCCGGGTGTGCACTTTGCCGATGTCACCGAGGACGGTGCGGAGTTCTGCCTGCTCTTCGAAGATCTGGCTCCGGCACGACAGGGCGACCAGATCGCGGGTTGCGGGATCGAGGATGCACGGCAGGCGATGCGACAGGCCGCCGCCATCCATGCGCCGAGCTGGAGGAGGGCGGACATCCTGAAGGCCGCGTGGGTTCAGCCTCCCGAGAATCTGGGTGCGACAATCAGCGCGATGTATCCGCAGGCCCAGGCTCTCTTTCGCGAGCGCTACGGCTCCTCTCTGGAGCCTGAATTGATGGAATTGTGCGATGGGCTGGCAGAGCGCGCCGGGCAGTATTTCCAGCGCGACGCGGAGCCAGAGTGCCTCGTTCACGGCGATTTCCGCCTCGACAACATGCTCTTCGATATCCGGGACGGGGAAGAGCCGATCGCCGTCCTCGACTGGCAAACGACAACGGTCGGCAGCCCGATGAACGATGTCGGCTATTTCCTTGGCTGCGGTATCGGCCGGCTCGGTCTCGATCACGAAGACGAACTGCTCGGGCTCTACTACGCCGAAATGGCGAGGCGGGGGGCCCGGCTCGACCCGGCACGGATGGAGCGCGATTACAGCCTCGGCATCCTGCACGGGATCTCGACCGCAGTGTTCAGTGCTGCCTTCGTCGAGCGTACACCCCGCGGTGACGAAAACTTCCTGTCGATGGCGCGCGGAGCTTGTTCGCTAGCATTGCGCCACGATAGCCTGTCGGTGCTTGAGGAGACCTGATCATGGCGCTTTCCAAAGGTGATGAATTCCCGATCCACCAGACGGCCGAGCCGATCGCCTACGCCGGGACGGACCGCAATTTCTACGATCGCTATTTCTTCAACGGCTATGCGCCCGACGGCAGCGGCTTTTTCGCGCTGGCCTTCGGGGTCTATCCGCACCTCGATATTGCCGACGCCCATTTCAACTTCATCCGCGGCAACACACAATATTGCCTCCATGCCAGCGCCGAAATGGGGATGGAGCGGATGGCGATGCGGGTCGGGCCGATTTCGATCGAGGTGATCGAACCGCTCCACGCGCTCAAAGTCACGATCGACGAAACAGATGGCATCGAAGGTGTATTCACCTTCACCGGCCGTGCTTTTCCGATCGAGGAGCCGCGCTTCACCCACCGCATCGGTCCGCGCGCATTCATGGACTACACGCGCATGACCCAGAACGGCCACTATGAAGGTTGGATCTCGCTGGATGGCGAACGCTTTGACATGGCGGAGGGAACTGCCGGAACGCGAGACCGCAGCTGGGGCGTCAGGCCTGTCGGTGCACGCGACATGCAGCCTATGCCGGGGGCACCCTTGCCTGCCTTCTTCTGGCAATGGACGCCGATCAATTTTCCGAACGGAAGCCTGTTCTTCCATGTCAATAACGACACTCAAGGGAGGGCGTGGAATACGCGCGCGGCCTGGGCACCCGACGGAGCCGATGCCCAGGATATCGCGGAAGGCCATGGCAGCATGCGCACGCGGCTTCAGGCCGACACACGCTGGCCGTCAGGCGGGACGCTTT
>JABDNC010000287.1 GCA_013001165.1 Erythrobacter sp. | reverse complement strand
ACGACCAAGGATCCGGAAAGCAATATCGAGAAGGCACTGGACCTCGGCTTCGTCGGCGAACCCAGCGCGGTCGACACGACGATTATCGAGAAAGTCACAGCCTCGGGCATGATCCCGGTGATCGCGCCCATCGGCAGCGGCGAGGACGGACATACCTACAATATCAATGCCGACACCATGGCGGGTGCATTGGCCGCGGCGCTTGGTGCGGCACGCCTGCTGCTGCTGACCGACGTCGACGGCGTGCTGGACAAGCAGGGCAAGCTGCTCACCGACCTTTCACCGGCCGATATCGGCAAGCTGCGCGAAGACGGCACGATCAGCGGGGGCATGATCCCCAAGCTCGAAACCTGTGTCAGCGCCGTCGAGGCAGGCTGCGAGGCTGCCGTCGTGCTGGACGGGCGCGTTCCACATGCCATGCTGCTCGAATTCTTCACCGCGCGCGGTGCAGGGACCTTGATAAGCGCCCGATAGGGCTGGCGAAGGGCGGACGGCTTTAGTAGAGCCACCACAAACGGGACTGCCAGGCTCAAGCAAACGGGGTTAGACCTAAGTGCTGATTACCCTCTATCAAATCATCGAAATGATCACGTCCATCTTCGTGATGCTGATCATCATCCAGTTCATCATCGGGCTGCTGTTCGCCTTCAACGTGGTCGGCCGCAACGAATTCCTGATGAGTGTCTATGACGCCATCAATCGCTTGCTCGACCCGGTGCTCGGGCCGATCCGCAGGCTGATGCCAAACACCGGGGCGATCGACTTTTCGCCACTGGTCCTGATCATAGTGCTGCAGATCATCCTGATCGTTCTGCGCAACATCATCCTCGCCGTATGACCGCAGAACGGATCGACGGAAAAGCCTTCGCCGCACGCCTGCGCGAGCGAGTGGGCGAGATGGCCGGTCAGTTCGAGCAGTGGTCCGGCCGCAAGGCTGGCCTTGCCGTCGTGCTGGTGGGCGAGGACCCGGCGAGCCAGGTCTATGTGCGGAGCAAGCACAAGGCGACCGTTGCGGCTGGCATGGAGAGCTTCGAGCATCGCCTGCCCGCCGATACGTCCGAGACGGACCTTATGGCGCTGGTCGACCAGCTCAACCGCGACGAAGCTGTCGACGGTATCCTCGTCCAGCTTCCGCTGCCCGACCACCTCGACGAGCAAGCGGTCATCGCCGCAATCAGCCCGAACAAGGATGTCGACGGCTTCCATGTGACCAATGCCGGACGCCTCGCCGTGGGGCAGAGCGGCTTCGTACCCTGCACGCCGCTCGGCTGCATCATGCTGCTGACGGACCGGCTGGGCGATCTCTCGGGTCTCGAGGCGGTCGTGATCGGACGCTCGAACATCGTCGGCAAGCCGATGGCGCAGCTGCTGCTCGACGCCAATGCCACCGTCACCATCGCGCATAGCCGGACGAAGGACCTGCCCGGCGTCGTCAAGCGCGCGGACATCGTGGTGGCCGCTGTGGGCCGCGCCGAAATGGTGAAGGCCGAATGGCTCAAGGACGGCGCGACCGTGATCGACGTTGGCATCAATCGCCTCCCTCCCGCAGAGGGAGAGGAGAAGGGCCGTCTGGTCGGCGATGTCGATTATTCCGGCGCGGAAAGTGTGGCCGGAGCGATCACACCAGTGCCCGGCGGCGTCGGCCCGATGACCATCGCGGTGCTGCTGCGCAACACGCTGGTCGCCGCCTACCGGAACGCAGGCCTCGACGTTCCGGAAAGCCTGTGATCGCGCGCAGCATATTACTCGCCATCTCGGCCCTATCGCTCGCAGCCTGCGTGGCCGGCCCCAACCCGCGTGACCGCTATGGGCGTTTCCTCCAGCCCGTCGCCCAACCGAGCAAAGTGGTGGCGACCGAGCTCGCCTTCGCCCGCGCGGCGCAGGAAGACGGCCAGTGGACCGCCTTCCTCGAATACGCCGCCGACGGCGCACTGATCTTCGGCCGCAGTGGCGCGATCGAGGCCAAGCCTTGGCTCAAGACGCTCGACGATCCTGCCGAAGCCGTATCGTGGCAGCCGCACCGGCTGTGGTCGAGCTGCGACGGATCGCTTGCCGTGACGCAAGGCGCCTTCGAAGATCCTGAAGGGCAGGTCGGCACCTTCAATACCGTCTGGCAGCGCCAGCGCGATGGTGACTACAAATACGTCTTCGACTTCGGCTTTCCGCAGGACGTCGCACCCCAAGCGCCCGAATTGATACAGACCGCCGTGGCGGCTTGTGAGAAGACAGTCGAAGTCGGCGAACCGGACTCGGCCATTCCGTTGAATCTTTCGCGCGATGGTTCGCTTGCATGGGGATTTCAGCTGGTTGGCGAAGGCGAGCGCCGCTACGTCGTCTGGCTTGCGACCGATGCCGGTTGGGAGCAGGTCGTGAGCATCGCCCATCCCGCAGGAGCCGCCGAATGACCCAGCTCTTCCTGTCCGCATTCATCACGCTCTTCGTCGTGATCGATCCGCCGGGCTGCGCACCTATCTATGCCGGGCTGACCAAGGGCGCAACATCGGCGCAGCGGCGCAACATGGCGATCCGTGCGACGATGATTGCGGGCGTGATCCTGCTGATCTTCGCGCTATTCGGAGAGCAATTGCTCGGCGCGCTGCATATCGACCTCGACAGTTTCCGCATTGCAGGCGGTCTGATGCTGTTCTGGATCGCTTTCGAGATGGTCTTCGAGAAACGCACCCAGCGCCGTGAAGAGCGTGCCGAGAAGGTGGCCGCGACGCCCGAGGTCGAGGACGTATCGGTCTTCCCCATGGCCATTCCCATGCTGGCAGGTCCGGGCGCGATCGCCGCGATCATGCTGCTGATGAACGAGGCGAAGGGTATGGAGCAGAACCTTGTCGTGCTTGGTGCACTGGCAGGTGTCCTGATCCTCACGATGCTCGCGCTGATGGCCGCGGGTCCGATCATGCGCCTCTTCGGAGACAAGGTCGAAGCCGCGATAACCCGCGTGCTCGGCGTGCTGCTGGCGGCGCTCGCGGCTCAGTATGTGATCGACGGGCTGCGGGGAAGCTTCGGGATCTGACCTTACTGGAGGGTGACGATCTCGTCGCCATCGTCGCGCAGGGCGAAGAATTGCATCAGCTGGATCATCAGCTCGCACCGTTCCGATAGCGTCTTCGCTTCGAGCAAGGCCTGCTTGGCGGCGCTGTCAAAGGGAGCGATCTGGGCGACGCCGTTGATCAGCGTTTCATCGTCCAGCCGCTCGACCGAATCCCAGTCTACCGAATAGCCCTGCATGGTGGCGAAGCGCTTGGCCTCGAATTCGAAGCCAGCGCGTTCGACGCTGGCGAGGACTTCGTTCTCCGGCTCTTCGATCAGTTCGGCCTCGACCTGGCGAAAGGCGGTGGTGACATCGAGTTCGCGCATGACGCGGAAACGTGTCTCGCCTTCGAGCACGATGTTATATCGCCCGTCCTCCATCGCCTCGACATCGCCGATGCGCCCGATGCAGCCGATCTGGTAGAGGGGGGCTTTATCCGAACTGCGCTGCGGCTGGATCATGCCGATCAGCCGGTCCTTGGCCAGTGCGCTGCCGACGAGCTCGCGATAGCGGGGCTCGAAGATATGCAACGGCAGCTGCAGGCCCGGAAACAGGATCGCGCCGGGTAGGGGGAAGATGGAGAGGCGTCGGGTCAAATCACGCTCATCCGAACAGCAACTTGGAAAGCCGGCGGCGGGTTGCCACCACCCACGGATCTTCGAGACCCACGGCGCTGAAGATGTCGAGCAGCTTGGCCTTTGCGGCGCCCTCGTTCCATTCCTTGTCCGCCTCGAACATCGCGAGCAGTTCGTCGGCCGCCGCATCGCGGTCACCGGCGGCAAAGGCTGCCTCGGCATATGCGAGGCGCGCATCCATATCGGCGGGATCGGCCTGCGCCTTCTCGCGCAGGGCCGCCAGTTCGCCATCGTCGACCTTGTTGCCGGCAAGCTCCAGGGCGGCCTTGGCGTTCTCGATCTGAGGATCGCTCGCAAGAGCGGGATTGGCTTCCACAGCGGCAAGCACGCCCCGGGCTTCCTCGACCTGGTCGGCCTGCGTGAGCGCGCGGATCAGGCCGGCATGGGCCGCGACATTGTCGGGCGCCATCTCGGTCACCTGCGCGAAGACACCGGCTGCGCGTGCGGGGTCGCCTTCGGTCAGCATCTGTTCGCCCATGGCGACATACTGATCTACCTGCTGGGCCATCTGCGCTTCAGCGCCAGCAGCATCGCCGCCCTGGATCGGCAGTTGCGAAAGGATCTGGTCGAGCGTCTGCTTCATCTGCGATTCGCTGCGGGCCTGCGTCAGGTCCGCGACCGGCTGGCCCTGGAACATGGCATAGATCGTCGGGATCGACTGGACCTGGAACTGCGAAGCGATGAACTTTTCCTGGTCGACATCGATCTTCATGAGAACGACGCCCTTGTCGGCATATTCGGCCGCAACCTTCTCCAGCATCGGAGCGATGGCCTTGCACGGCCCGCACCACTCGGCAAAGAAATCGAGGATGACCAGCTTGGTCATCGAAGGTTCGACAACCTCCTTCTTGAATTTCTCGACTGCCTTCTGCTCGTCGATGCTGAGCCCCATACTTGCCACGTAAAACCGCCTTTCTGCGCGTAGAATTTGTCGTAGCCCATGTGGGCTTTCCTGCGCGAATGTGAAGGGCTGGCCTCGTGCCTGCAACCCTCATGCGAAAAGCGCATTTTTTTGCTTGCGGGACTCAGGAACCGTTGCTAGTTGCGCGCCTCCCCACCGGGCCACGGTCCGGTAGAGCGCCAGTGAGCGGGCGTAGCTCAGGGGTAGAGCACAACCTTGCCAAGGTTGGGGTCGGGCGTTCGAATCGCCTCGCCCGCTCCATTTTCCCAGACGACGCATATCCATCGCAGCAGGCCATCTGGTCTCGCTGCCGTTCGTCGTGCGCATATGCATTTTGTCGCGAATCCGGTTGCAGTTCCACGATGGGACATTATTACGCCGCGATATGTTGTATCAGACCGCATCGCTTCGCCGCAGCCTGGCTGCTTCGCTTTCAATCATCGCCGTGGCAACTGCTGCGCCGACAATGGCGCAGGACCAGTCTGCCGAGGAAGAGCAGCAGGACCGCGCGACCGCATCCGAAACCATCGTGGTCGAGGAAACGGGCGAGGACGATTTCCATAACCGCCGGATCGACGCGGACGGCACCATCATCGTCAGCGCGGAAGGCCTGCGCCAGTTCGACCTGCTCGCCGGCGCGAGCGTTGTTTCGGGCGATGATCTCGACGAGAACATGGACGGCCAGCTGGGCGAAGTCCTCACTTCGCTCCCCGGCGTTACCGCAACCGGCTTTGCGCCGGGCGCCTCCCGCCCGATCCTGCGCGGCTTTTCCGGCGAACGCGTGAAGGTCCTCGTCGACGGGATCGGCGCGATCGACGTGTCGAACACTTCGGCCGATCACGCCGTATCGATCGATCCGCTCACGGCAGAAAGCATCGAGGTCCTGCGCGGACCGGCAGTGCTCCTTTACGGCAGCCAGGCGATCGGCGGTGCCGTCAACGTCATCGACAAGCGCATCCCGCGCCGCATCCCGACCGAGCCGGTGCATATCGATGCGCTGGTGCGCGTGAATACGGTCGGCGACCTTCGCGAAGGCGGCGCCTCCTTCGACATCCCGGTCGGCGACGGATTCGTCTTCCATGCCGACGGCTCCTATCGCACGACCGACGACATCGACGTTCCCGGCTTCGTGCTTGCAGACGGCCTGCGTGCCGAACTGCTCGAGGAAGCGGCCGAGGAAGAAGCCGAGGGCGAGTTCGAAGAAGCCGAAGAGCTGCGCGAGGCGGCCAATGCCAGCGGCACGCTGTTCAACAGTGGCACCGAAACCTGGACTGCCAACGGCGGCCTCGCATTCTTCCGCGGCGATTCGAGCCTCGGCTTCTCGGTCGGGGTCTACGACACCTTCTATGGCGTTCCGATCCGCCCCGGTGCAGGACACCACGAGGAAGAGGGCGGCGTTGATGTCGAGGAGGAAGAAGGCCCCGAGACCGTCAGTATCGGCCTGCGCCAGTATCGCGCCGACCTGCGCGGCGACATCAAGCTGGGTGACGGCTTCTTCGACCGCCTGAAGATCCGGACCGGCTATTCCGACTACACGCATACCGAGTTCGAGGGCGACGAGGTCGGCACCACCTTCGACGTCCAGGGCGTCGAAGCGCGCGCGGAACTGGTCCAAGACCCCGTCGCCGACCTGCGCGGCTCGATCGGTGTGCAGTACTATTTCCGCGATTTCTTTGCCGAGGGTGCAGAAGCCTATGTGGCGCCCAACCGGACCGAGCAGCTGTCGTTTTTCGCGCTGCAGGAATATGGCGACGGGCCGCTGCAACTCGAGGGCTCGCTGCGTTACGAGACCACCGATGTCGACTCCACCCAGCTCGGCATCGAGCGTTCTTTCGACGGCTTTTCCGGCGCGGTCGGGCTCGCATGGCAGGCAGACGAGACCGTCCGCCTCGGTGTGAACCTGTCGCGCGTTTCGCGCGCACCCAGCGCCGAAGAGCTCTTCTCCGAGGGCCCGCATATTGCGACCCAGCAGTTCGAGATCGGTGATGTCGACCTGTCGATGGAGCGCGCATGGGGTGCGGAAATCTTCGCACGCGGCATTGCTGGCGATTTCGAATTTTCGCTCGCCGCCTATCGCAACTGGTTCGACAACTACATCTACCTCAGCGCGAATGGCGAAGAGGAAGACGAGCTTCCGGTCTTCCTCTACCTCCAGCAGGACGCGACCT
>JABDNC010000267.1 GCA_013001165.1 Erythrobacter sp. | reverse complement strand
GGTGCCGCCGACCCGGTGTTCTTCGGCAATCGCGACCTTCGCGCCGTGGGCCGCAGAGACGCGGCTGGCGCGCACGCCGCCCGAACCGGCGCCGATGGTGAAGAGGTCGTAATCGTATTGGTCGGCCATTCGGCGCTCCTGTCAGCTTTCGCGCGTGTCTCTCGCCAACCGTGAGCCGATAAGCAAGTTCCGACTTACCTTCCGCTGCGCTGCCTGCTGCGGTTACGATTGCGGTTGCGATTGCCGCCGGGCTGACCGCCCTGCCCTGCGCCCGAAGGCTTGCCCTTGCGCGCAGGATGCTTCTGCTTGGGCTTCGGTTTACTCGCACCGCCAGCGGGGCGCACTTTGGGCTTCGCTAGGCGCGGCTTCTGCTCGCGCTTGGTCGGGCCGACGCCTTCGACCACGGCACGGAAGTTGTCAGGCAGCGGCAGGCGCTCGAATTCCGCGTCGGTCTTCTTGCGGATGTCCTTGAGGTAATCCCGCTCGTCCTCGGCGCAGAATGCAATCGCGATACCGTCCTTGCCGGCACGCGCGGTACGGCCGATGCGGTGGACGTATTGTTCCGGAACGTTCGGCAGCTCGTAATTTAGGACGTGGCTCACGCCCGGAATATCGATCCCGCGCGCCGCAACATCGGTCGCGACGAGAATCGGTGTCTTGGCGCGTTTGAATTCGTCCAGCGCACGCTCGCGTTGCGGCTGGCTTTTGTTGCCGTGAATGGCGTTGGCCGGAATGCCTACCTGGCCCAGCTTCTTCACGACCCGGTCGCAACCATGCTTGGTGCGGGCGAAGATCAGCACGCGCTCGAACTTGCCGGGCACCTTGTGACGCTCGGACAGGATCATCTCGAGCAGCGTCTGCTTCTCGTCCTGCTGGACCATGAAAAGATACTGGTCGATGCGCTCTGCCGTGGTGCTTTCGGGGGTCACGCTAACCTTGACCGGATTGCGGCAGTATTTGCCGACCAGTTCCTGGATCTGCTTGGGCATGGTGGCGCTGAAGAACAGCGTCTGGCGATCGTCGGGCACGAGCTCGCTGATCTTGCGCAGGGCGTGGATGAAGCCGAGGTCGAGCATCTGGTCGGCCTCGTCGAGCACCAGCACTTCTACGCCGTCGAGACGGAAGGCCTTCTGGTCGATCAGGTCGAGCAGGCGGCCCGGCGTGGCAACGAGAATGTCGGTGCCGCGATGCAGCTTGTTGCGGTCCTTGTTGACCGACGTACCGCCAACGATGCTGTGAACCTTAAGGCCCGCCAGCGCGCCGTAGTCCTTGGCGCTCTCGGCGATCTGGCCTGCCAGTTCGCGCGTCGGTGCAAGCACCAGCATGCGGCAGGACTTGAACGGCGTCTGCTTCTCGGCGTCACGCAGGCGATCGATGCTGGGCAGCATGAAGGCGGCGGTCTTGCCGGTGCCGGTCTGGGCGATGCCCATCAGGTCGCGACCTTCGAGCACGGGCGGAATGGCCTGCGCTTGGATCGGCGTGGGAACTGTGTAGCCCTTCATGTCCAGGGCCTGGAGAACGGGCTGCGACAGCCCCAAATCTTCAAAACGAAGATCTTCGGTGAATTGTGTCATGTAAACTCGCAATATGCTTGCGGCGCGCAGACGGAATGGTCGCGCGGCGCGGGTGTCAAACGACCCGCGTGAAAAGGGAAGTCCTTGGAAAAAAGACCGAGGCGCGGCCGGGACGATGGATGTCTCTCACATCGCCGCTTCACGCTGGCTAGCGCGCTTCGATAGGGCGCATGTGGATGCTGCAGTGCAAAAAGTCAATGCACGCGTCGAGACAGCTAGACCTGTCGGAAATTGAACGCTGCATTGAGTGCAAACATTGCTAGGCCAGCAAAAACCGAAACCAGCACGCGCGCTACGAGGTAGTTTATCGGCGTATAGGCGGTGAGCAACCAGAACAGGCTGACCGTTATGGCTAACCCGACCAGCGCATTAACGAAGAACAAGGCGTAGCCGCTCGATACGCCCCCATTCGTCCCGGCAAATATCCATGTGCGTCCGAACACGTAATGAATGCTGTTCGCGACGATGAAGCTCAGCCCTGTGGCTAGGACTGGGTCGACCCCAGCCTTCTCCACCATCGCCCACAACACCACCAATCCGATCAGGAAAACACCGGTACTGACGACCGTATTGCGGACTAGCATGCCGCCGACACGGCGGGTGAAAAAACGCTTGAGCATGGCTAAGCCCTTGCGATCAGGCCGGCATCGCCGAACGCGGGGCTGGCTTAGGATTGTCCTCACCGGCATCGCGCCATTCGGTGCGGCGCGGCGCGCCGAACCACAAGAACAGCAGCGGCAGCTTGATGAAGAGTAGCTCTGAATGGATCATCCGGTCGATCCAGCGCTCCCACGCGTTAGGTTTGCGGCGGGCATTTTCGGCGAGCCATTTGTCATAGGGCAGGAAGTGGTCGGGCTCGTCGACATGCACGACCTCGAATATGCGGTGCAGTGCTTTGTCCTGTTTGACGATCGGGTGTTCCAGTAGGATTTCGACCTGCTTGAGCCCGCGCTTTTCGGTCAGCGAGATCACCCGGCAAAGCCGCTCGAACAGATCGTCGCTGGCGATGATCGCATCGGTATCGAGATTGTCGATTGAAGTGCCGAAGGTGATCTCGATAAAGCGATCGATATGGCCGAAGGTCCGGTCGAGCGCGATGGGCATTTGGCCGCGTAGCTGGAACCAGCGCTTGAACATCGTGTAATGTTTGCGTTCGTCCGCACGGTGCTTCTCGACTGCCGCAATCAGTTCGATCGCCTCCGGATGCTTCGCGCGCACTGCTTCGAGGACGCGGTCAAGCGCAGTGTAGCCGCGATGCTCGTTGTAGATGTAAATCGACCCGAGCAGGTCGAGATACCGGCGGGCGAACCATGCTTTCATTGCAAAAGTTTACCACGTCCGGAAGGCG
>JABDNC010000244.1 GCA_013001165.1 Erythrobacter sp. | reverse complement strand
TGCTGGCCCTTGGCCATGATCTTTTCCAATCGGGGCGGAATGCCCCGGCCGCACTATGGGCCGATTGCAGGGAATAGATAGCGAAACCGGCGGGCGGTAGGGTCACGCTATCGCGGCACAGCCTTACGCTTCCTGCGGATTTTGCCCTGGACCGTGTTCCACCTGTTCCGCGCTGCAGCGCGCGAAGGGCAGGCTATGCCCCCGCGATCCCCGCCTCGCGCATGGCGGAGTGCATCACCTTCTTCACTCCAAAGAACCCCGCCTTGGCATGCGGCCATGTCGCCCGGTCGAGCTCGGGGAGGAGGGTGGTAAGGCGGCCATCGCTCGCCAGCGGTTCGAGCTCCGGCCAGAGCGCATCGCGGGTCCAGCCGATTGGAAGGTATGGCATGACGAGACGCTTGGCGCCCGCCTCCTCCATCAGCGCGGCAAGCCTGTCCTGCGCGCGCCATTCGGCCTGTGCGCAGCCGAACTGTGCGGCGGCTTCCTGCACTCCGCCATGCACTGCCTCTTGCGCAAAGGAGCGCGCCGCATCGCCCACTTCGAGCGGGCTGCGCGCCTCGGGCCGCGCCGCGCCGATCACGAGAGCGGGCGGGCGGGGCAGGTCGAGCACCGCGTGGCTCGCCGCCTCGTCATGCAGGAGCAGGGCGAAGGGCTCGCCGGTGTCGAAGTCGGGCTGTGCGGCCGGCAGGTCGAGCGGGTTGCGCTGGTGGTCCTCTGCCTCGGTCAGCGGCTCGGCATCGCTCGCCAGTCCTTCTGCCGCAAGGGGGCCAGCGGGATGGTCGGCGGTGTAGCGGGCGATGTTGCCCTTGCGCGCCATGTAGTGCTTGCCCTTGGTGTGCAGCCCCGCGACCCAGCGCCAGCTCAGCGTGTTCGAGGCCGCATCGCCATCCCTTAGGTGGCGCAGGAAGAAGTCGGCCCCAAGGTGCCAGTCGAGCTGCAGCGTGTGCATCCAGATGCTGGCGAACCACATGCGGGCATGGTTGTGGAGATAGCCGGTCTCCACCAGCTCGCGGGCCCAGTGGTCGAAGGCCTCGATGCCGGTGCGGCCTCCGGTCGCCTCGTCATGGGCTTTTCGCAGGCCCGCATTGGCGTCGAGCGCTGCAAGGGCCGCGTCGCGGCCGTCGCAATAGCTGCGCCAGACCGAGGGGCGCTGTTCGAGATAGCCCTTGAAGTAGATGCGCCAGAACACCTCGCTGACGAACTTCTCCGCCGCAGATGCGCTATGCTGGCCGAGCACCGTCTCGAGCACCTCGCTTTCGGACAGGAGGCCTGCATGCAGCCAGGGCGATTGCTGCGAGACGTTGTCGCGCCCTGTTCCGAGATCGTGGTTGCGGGTGCTGGCATAGCGCTTCCCCGCGCGCGGCAGGAAGCTGTCGAGAGCGGCAAGGCCGGCGGCGCGGGTGGGGGTAAATTCCATGACCCGCTCAACTCGCCTCGTGGCCCCGACGTTCCCCGATTTGGTTCCCGCGAGATGCGAAAATAAATCGGTATCGATCACGTCCGATTTCGCTGGAAAGGGGGCAAAGCGTCCCCATGTCGACTAGAGAGAAAACAACCGAGAGGAGCATTTCCCAATGCAGGTCCAGTTCAATTCCGACAGCAGCGTCATGGGCACCGAGAATGTGGCCGAGCGCATCGAGGCGAGCGTGCGCGACAAGCTCTCCCGTTTCTCCGAGCGCCTGACGCGCGTCGAGATCCACGTCCGCGACGAGAACGGACCCAAGCACGGGGCCGACGACAAGGCCTGCATGATCGAGGCGCGCCCGCGTGGTGGTCGTGCCATCGGCGTGACCGAGCATGCGAGCAAGGTTGACGATGCGGCAAGCAAGGCGGCGCGCACGCTCGCCCAGCGTCTCGACCGCCACTTCGGCAAGGAAGGCCGTCACGGCCACGATCCGCGCCCCGACAAGGTGATGTAGGCAGCGAGGAGCGGGTGGCGCTGCGTGAATGTGGCGCTGCCCGCCTACCGCTCGGCGCGGTGTCTCCACCACAGGATGCCCCACGCGCCGACCGTCAGGGCCAGCAGGCCGATCTTCAGGTTCACCACCTGGTAGTTCAGGAACATGGCGCCATGCAGCGCGAGGTAGATCGCGATCAGCACCAGCCCAGCCTTGCGCCGCGCGGCGAGATAGAGCGCCGAGCCGGACGCCAGGATCACGCCCATCACGGCGATCAGGCCGAAATAGAAGGCAACGCTCCAGGCCATGAACGCCTGCGCTTCATGCCGCGCGAGGAAAGCTCGGGTCTCGTCAAGAGCCTCGACCATCTCGCCCATTGCCGGCCACCAGCCGAGCTCTGCCCCGAGCATGGCACTGCCGACACCGAGGCGAACCAGCCCGAAGGCGAGAAAACCCAACGAGAGCAGGACGGCGAGGATGCGGAGCCACTTGGGCGCGAGATGTGAATTCATGGTGTGTTGCTAAGGTAACGCACCGCTGGGGTCAACCACTGCGATCGAGGCCCACCATGATCCGGTCGAGCGATTGCAGGAAGCGCGAACGGTCTGCCTTGCTGAACGGCGGCGGGCCGCCTCCCACACCGTCCATGCCCGCGCGCAGGTCTTCCATGATCGCGCGGGTCGCCACCGCCGAGCCGATACTGGCGAGATCGAAAGGCTTGCCATTGTGCGCGAGGACGGTCGCCCCGGCCTTGAGGCAGCGCTCTGCCAGCAGGATGTCGGCGGTGATCACCACGCTGCGCGGACGGGCGTTCTCCGCGATCCAGTCGTCAGCCGCATCGAAGCTGTCGCTGACTACGATGCGCTTCACGCGCTCGCTGACCGGAACTCGGAATGGCGAATTGCTGACCACGCGGACATGCGCTTTGTAGCGCTGTGCCACGCGATAGATTTCCTCCTTAACGGGGCAGGCATCGGCATCGACGAGAATGGTGACGGGATCGCTCATCCAGCAATCGTTAGGCGTTTCGCGCCGCGCGTGCTACCGCGCCGCCGCTGACGTCGAAATTTGCGACGGACTTCGGATTTTGACGACGCCGCTTGCCCCCGAGCCTTCGCGCTCACGGCCCCGGCGAAAACCAGACGACGACTTCCTTTCTTCGGACGACCATACGCACGACCGCAAGCGCACGTCGCGCGGCGGTAACTCTACGTTCTCGAAAGGAACACTCAATGGCCAAGACTGGCACCGTAAAATTTTTCAATGCCGACAAGGGCTATGGCTTCATCCAGCCCGATGACGGTTCGCCCGACAGCTTCGTGCACATCACCGCCGTCCAGGCCGCTGGTATGACCACGCTCGATAAGGAGCAGCGTCTCAATTACGAAGTCGAGCAGGGACGCAACGGCAAGGAAAGCGCCGTGAACCTGTCGGCTGCGGACTGATCCGCATGCGATAATGCGCACCGGGCCGGCTTGCCCGGTTCCGGTGCGTAACTGCCTTTCCGAAGATCGAGCGGAGCCCACTACGCATGAGCCAATCCTACGAATTCTATCGCGCCCGCGCCGACGAGGCGGCTGCAGACGCAAAAACTGCAACGCTAGCGAACGTACGCGAACGCGCGCTGAGGTCGGAGGCAACATGGCGGGGCCTTGCCGAACAGGCCCGGGCGGTTGCCGAGCAACGCCAAAAGATCGAGGAAAAGAAGGCCGAAGAACGCGCTGCGCTGGAAGCCCAGGCCAGCTGATCGGTCCAAAAGGAGGTCGACGGCCCTAGCGCGCCGGTCCTCCACGGAATTTGCGACCCGGCCACCAGTCGGGATCGAACCACTGGCATTGCAGGTCGGGGCGCGCATCGGCGAGCGCCATGAACCCTTCGAATGTCGATACCGCTTTGGCGCATTCCAGCTTGGTCAGGCTGCGGCAAGTGATCAGGGGCGAGAGGTCCTTGTCCTTGACCGAGGCGCCCACCAAGGACAGCTCGCGGAAGACGAAGCCATCGAGCGGATCGAGGCTCTCGATCTTTTGCGTGGTATTGATCGAACCATTGAGCTTCAGCACTTCCAGCCGGTTCTTCAGCGGCACCATCCAGCGCAAGTCAAAGAGGTGCTTGGCATTCTCGATCTCCAGCCGGACCAGCTTGGGCAAGCGCGTGACCGGCGTGAAATCCGTGATGTTTCGCGGGGAATCGATCCTGAGGCGTTTCAGCTTGTGCAAGCGGACCAGACCTTCGAATGAGGTTGCGGTCGTAGGCCAATGGAGCTCAAGCCACTCGAGGTTCTCGAGTTCGCAGATCTCGTCGAGGAAATCCTGGTTCACTGCGTGTGCAACCAGCGTGCGTAGCTTCTTGCGTGTAGAAATGCCGCGAAACGAGTTTTTGTCGCGCGTGTGCACCCCCATTTCCGCTTCCGGCGAAATTCCCAGGCTCGCACTGAACTCGTCCGGTTCGCTCATCGGCAGCCCATCTGTCAGGTCTCGATGCGCCCTGACACGTATCGAAGTCCCGGCGCGACCGTGTCTCTAAGTTCCACTTGTTGAGTTTCAATCCCTGTCGGCGGGTTGTCGTGTCATTCGAACCAGGCTCCAGTCGTATCCCAGTTCCCTCACGCGGCTCTCCAGCAGGGCGCGTGTTTCGGGGGCGGGCCTCGGTTCGCGGGTCAGCATCCAGAGATAGCGGCCGCTCGGCTCGCCGACGATCGACCAGCTGTACTCGCCGTCAGTGTCCAGCGGACCGCGATCGAGCACCCAATAATCGCCATAGAAGGGTCCGAAGAAGCTCACCTTCAGCTTGGCACCTTCGCTGTCGTCTACAATCTTCGCACGGCCGGTGGACTGGTCGAACTCGCCATAGAGCGACCCTTTGAAGCATGAGTTCACCACGCGAATCTTTCCGTCGTCACGCAGCGAGTATTCTGCTGTCACCCCTTCGCAATCGCGCTGGAAGGGCGCCTCGTACCGACCGTATTCGTACCACTTGCCGAGATAGGCCTCAATGGCCACCGCCTTGGCTGGCTGCGGAACGATCGGGTTCCCGACCGGGCCGGGTTTCCCGACGCAGGCCGCCGTGGCCATGCTGGCAATGAGGAGGGCAAGGCAAGTGCGCGTCGATTTGGTCATGACGGGTCAACCTCGGCTGGCAGCTGTCGTTCCCTGCTCGTGCAATTGCGCGCGCGAGCGTACCGGCCAGACCGACCAACGCTTCATCGCGATCGTGGCTCGACTCGACAGAATATTGCCGAAATTCGAAACATCCGCAGCGGCTGTGCGTTCGTATCTTGAAGCACCAGTCGGGTGAGCCGGCTGTCGATATGCTTAGAAATATACTCAAAAGGGAATTATTATGAACAAGCTGACCATTGCGCTCGCGTCTGCCGCATCGCTGGCAATTGCCGCCTGCGGCGAAGCACCCGCCGAAGAAGGTTATGACACCACCGCGGACACGACGGTGAATGCCGAAGCAGAAGCCGGCACCATCGTGGAAGTCGCGCAGGGTAACGAAGACTTTTCGACCCTCGTGAGCGCCGTCACCGCAGCTGGTCTTGGTGAAACGCTGTCGGGTGAAGGTCCGTTCACCGTCTTCGCACCGACGAATGACGCCTTCGGCAAGATCGACGAAGCAACGCTGACCGAACTGACCACCAACGACACCGAAACGCTGGGTGCGATCCTCCAGTACCATGTCGTGTCGGGTAACGTCGACGCAGCAACGCTGACGCAGGCCATCACCGAAGCCGGCGAAGGTGGTTACACCATCGAAACCGTCGGTGGCGGTACGCTTACGGCCAATGTGGTCGACGGCAACGTCGTCCTGACCGACGCAGCGGGTGGCACCTCGACCGTCACCGCGACCGATGTCGCAGCATCGAATGGTGTGATCCACGTGATCGATACCGTCCT
>JABDNC010000223.1 GCA_013001165.1 Erythrobacter sp. | reverse complement strand
GCGGCCGCGATGCCGGCGAGCGGATGGCGTCCGGCTGCAGCGAAGAGGATGCCTGCAAGCGGGATGAGCACCACGTAACCGGCGTCGGCTGCGTGGTTTCCGATCATGGCGACCAGCGCGACTACTGGTGTTAGCAGGGCGGTCGGTGCGCTCTTCACGGCCTTGGACATGCCCGCGGCAAAGAAGCCCGAGCGTTCTGCGACACCTGCCCCCAGCATCACCACCAGCACGTATCCGAGCGGGTGGAAGTGCGTGAAGGTCTTGGGCATTTCGACCCAGAGGCGCTGGATATTGTCGGGAGACAACAGGCTGACGGCATCGATACGCAGGGCAGCGCCGGTGCTTTCGTCGATGGCAGTCGGGTGGAGCGCCGAAACGCCGGTCATCGCGGCGATGATCGAAACGATCACCAATGCAATAATGAGGTAGAAGAAGATAAAGACGGGATCGGGCAGCTTGTTACCCGTCCGTTCTACCCAACCGAGAATCCCGGTCTGCGCATTCTGCGCCGTATTCGCCTCTGCCATGGATCGTCCCTGTCTTGTCGTATCACTTCGGTTGGAGCGTCATCCCCAATCCTGTCTGACAGTCTCCTTAACAGCCCCTGCGGCACAGGCTAGGCCCTGAGCATGGCCAAGCTCTATTTCTACTATGCCAGCATGAATGCGGGTAAGAGTTCGACGCTCCTGCAGACCGCGTTCAATTATGGCGAGCGCGGGATGAAGGTGTCGCTGTGGACCGCGGCGCTGGACGACAGGCCCGGCTTCGGAGCGATCTCCAGCCGCATCGGCCTTGCCAGCGATGCGCATCGTTATGAGCCCGACACCGACATCGAAGCGCATGTGCTTGGCGAGCACGCGGAGAGCGAACTGGCATGTGTCCTGGTGGATGAGGCGCAATTCCTGACGCAGGAGCAGGTGTGGCAGCTGGCGCGGCTCGCAGACAGGGCGGGCATTCCCGTCCTCTGCTATGGTTTGCGGACCGACTTCCAGGGCGAGCTGTTTCCCGGATCTGCCGCGCTTCTCGGTATTGCCGATGCTCTGGTCGAGATGAAGGCCGTGTGCGATTGCGGCCGCAAGGCGACCATGAACCTGCGCGTCGATGCCAATGGCAAGGCGGTCAGCGAAGGCGCCCAGACCGAGATCGGCGGCAACGACCGCTATGTCGCCATGTGCCGCAGGCATTTCTGCGAGGCGCTGGAAGGCTAAAGGGGTGCGCAGCCCCTAAGCCGTCCCTACATAGCTGCAATGCTCGATACGCTAACCCTTGCCCTGATCCTCGTGCCCTGCCTGATCGTGGCGATCGTGTTTCACGAGGTGGCGCATGGTTGGACCGCGCTCGCGCTTGGCGACACCACCGCGCGCGACAAGGGGCGTTTGTCGCTCAATCCCATCAAGCATGTGGATCCGGTCGGCACGCTGCTGGTACCGGGCGCCCTTGCCCTGCTGGGAGGGCCCATCTTCGGCTGGGCCAAGCCGGTGCCGGTCGTCGCCAAGGAACTGCGCAATCCGCGCTACGGCATGATGGCAGTTGCCGCCGCCGGGCCGGGTACGAATATCGTCCTCTCGCTTATCGGCGCGCTGGTGTTCGGCATCGTCGCAGGACTGGCGATCAATTGGGGCGTGGGCATGCCGGAGTGGCTGGTGACCGCGTTTTCGATGTTCATCGTGATCAACGCCTTCCTTGCTCTGTTCAACCTGCTGCCGATCCCGCCTTTCGACGGCTCGCACATCGTTGGCGGCCTCCTGCCGCGTAGCTGGGCTGCGCATTGGCAACGCCTGCAGGCTCTCGGCATGCTGATGTTCCTGGTCTTGATCGCGGCGACATGGGCCTTTCCCAATGCGGGCTGGATCGAGAAAACGGTCTATCCGCCGGTCCAGTGGCTGTCCGGCCTGTTCTATTCGCTTGCTGACAGCATCGCGCGCTTCATCGCATGACCGAACGGACCAAACCCGCACCCCATGGCTGGCTGCTGCTCGACAAGCCGCGCGGTCTCGGCTCGACGCAGGCGGTGGGCATGGTCAAGCGCGTGCTCAGGCAGGGTGGCTACAAGAAGACCAAGGTCGGTCATGGCGGTACGCTCGACCCGCTGGCCGAAGGGGTCCTGCCCATCGCGTTGGGCGAGGCGACCAAGCTGGCGGGCCGCATGCTCGATGCGAGCAAGATATACGTCTTCACGATCAAGTTCGGCGAAGAGACCGATACGCTCGATACCGAAGGCGAGGTTGTAGAGCGTTCTGACCGTCTGCCCACCCGCGGTCAGCTGGAGGCTGTCCTCCCGCAATTCACCGGTGCTATCGAGCAGGCGCCACCTGCCTATTCGGCAATCAAGATCGACGGCAAGCGCGCCTATGACCGTGCACGGGCGGGCGAGCAGGTCGAGATGAAGTTGCGTGCCACGACCATTCACTCGCTCGAGATAGAAAGTGCCGAGGATGGCAGCGCCACGCTCCTCGCCCATGTCTCGAAGGGCACATACATCCGCTCGCTTGCACGGGATATCGCACGCGCGCTTGGAAGCCTGGGACATGTAACCTATCTCAGGCGCATCAAGGCCGGCCCCTTCCTCGAAAATCAGGCGATTTCGCTGGACAAGTGCGAGGAAATCGCTAAGGGCGCGGCCATTGAAAACCTTCTCCTGCCGCTAGAGGCTGGACTGGACGACATCCCGGTCCTTCACCTCGACCCCGACAGCGCGCAGGCGGTCCGCCAGGGCCGGGTATTGTCGGAACTGCCCCAAAGCGACGGGCTTCATCTGGCCAGGCTGGGAAATACCCCGGTGGCATTGATGGAACTCGTTAGCGGGACGGCCAAGGTCGTCAGGGGTTTCAACCTACCGGATGTCGCGGAGTAGAATGAATGTCGGTTACCACCGAGCGTAAAGCTGAAATCATGAAGGATCACGGACAGGGCAAGGGCGACACCGGTTCGCCGGAAGTCCAGGTCGCAATCCTCACCGAGCGTATTCGCAACCTCACCGATCACTTCAAGGCCAATCACAAGGACAACCACTCGCGTCGTGGTCTGCTCATGATGGTCAACAAGCGCCGTAACCTCCTCGCCTATCTCAAAAAGAAGGATGTGGAGCGCTACAACGCCCTGATCGCGAAGCTGGGTCTTCGTAAGTAAGAGTTTCTCGGAGGGGCGGCCAAAAGGTCGCCCCTCTTGCTATTTGGCCTCCTGCGCAATTCGGTGCGGGAGTATCAAGGGGGCAGATGGAATGCCCCGAACCGGACCGGGACGGTACACCCGGCACTGTAGGCCCCGCACCGCAATCAGGCCGTGCGGGTCATAAGGAAAATACATGTTCGACAAGAAAACCGTATCGATTGAATGGGGCGGAAAAACCCTCACTCTCGAAACCGGTCAGATCGCCCGTCAGGCAGACGGCGCCGTGCTGGCCACCTATGGCGAAACCGTGGTGCTCTGCGCCGTGACCGCCGCCAAGAGCGTCAAGGAAGGCCAGGATTTCTTCCCGCTGACCGTTCACTACCAGGAAAAATTCTCCGCCGCGGGCCGTATCCCGGGTGGCTTCTTCAAGCGCGAAGGCCGCGCCACGGAGAAGGAAACGCTGACTTCGCGCCTGATCGACCGCCCCGTGCGTCCGCTCTTCCCCGAAGGCTTCTACAACGAAATCAACGTCATCTGCCAGGTTCTCTCGTTTGACGGCGAGACCGAGCCCGATATCGTTGCGATGATTGCCGCATCGGCCGCGCTCACCATTTCGGGCGTGCCCTTCATGGGCCCGATCGGCGCTGCACGCGTCGGCTTCCGCAATGGCGAATACGAACTCAACCCGAGCCTTGCGAACGCGCTCGACGAAGAAGGTCGCCTCGACCTCGTCGTCGCCGCCACGCAGGACGCGGTGATGATGGTCGAATCCGAAGCCAAGGAACTGACCGAAGAGGAAATGCTTGGCGCCGTCATGTTCGCGCACGACGAAAGCCGCAAGGTCATCGGTGCGATCATCGATCTCGCCGAACAGGCTGCCAAGGATCCGTGGGAAATGGATACCTCGGATGACACCTCGGCAATCAAGGAAAAGCTCCGTGGCATTATCGGTGACGATATCGCCGCTGCCTACAAGCTGACCGACAAGTCGGCTCGTTCGGACGCGCTCAACGCAGCGCGCGCCAAGGGCAAGGAAGCCTTCGCTGACGAAGAAGCGCAGACGCAGCTCGTCGCCAACAAGGCGGTCAAGAAGCTCGAAGCGGAAATCGTTCGCGGCGCCATTATCAAGGACGGCACCCGCATCGACGGTCGTAAGCTCGACCAGGTTCGCCCGATCGAAGCTATGGTCGGCCTGCTTCCGCGTACGCACGGTTCGGCTCTGTTCACCCGCGGTGAAACTCAGGCGATCTGCACCACCACGCTGGGCACCAAGGATGCCGAGCAGATGATCGATGGTCTGGAGGGTCTCTCCTACAACCACTTCATGCTGCACTATAACTTCCCGCCCTATTCGGTCGGCGAAGTCGGCCGCTTCGGTTTCACCGGTCGCCGCGAGCAGGGCCACGGCAAGCTCGCATGGCGCGCGCTGAACCCGGTTCTGCCCGACCATGAAGACTTCCCTTACACGATCCGTGTTCTGTCGGACATCACCGAGTCGAACGGCTCAAGCTCGATGGCGACTGTTTGTGGTGGCTGTCTGTCGATGATGGACGCTGGCGTTCCGATCGAACGTCCGGTTTCCGGCATCGCCATGGGCCTGATCCTCGAAGGCGACGAATTTGCCGTCCTGTCGGACATCCTGGGTGACGAAGATCACCTTGGCGACATGGACTTCAAGGTTGCCGGTTCGGAAAATGGCATCACCACGATGCAGATGGACATCAAGGTTGCCGGCATCACGCAGGAAATCATGGCCATGGCGCTGGAACAGGCCAAGGCTGGCCGTACCCACATCCTCGGTGAGATGGCCAAGGCTCTGGGTTCGGCGCGTACCGGCGTTTCCAAGCACGCTCCGCGCATCGAGACCATGCAGATCGACAAGTCGAAGATCCGCGACGTCATCGGCACGGGCGGCAAGGTGATCCGCGAGATCGTCGCCGAAACTGGTGCGAAGGTCGACATCGACGACGAGGGCGTGATCAAGATCTCGTCGAGCAATGCCGACGAAATCGAAGCAGCCCGCAAGTGGATCGAAGGCATCGTCGAAGAGGCGGAAGTCGGCAAGATCTACAACGGCAAGGTCGTCAACATCGTCGACTTCGGCGCATTCGTGAACTTCATGGGCGGCAAGGACGGTCTCGTCCACGTCAGCGAAATGAAGAACGAGCGCGTCGAGAAGCCGACCGACGTCGTGTCGGAAGGCCAGGAAGTGAAGGTCAAGGTCCTCGAGATCGACCAGCGCGGCAAGGTCCGCCTGTCGATGCGCGTGGTCGACCAGGAAACCGGCGAAGAGCTCGAAGACACCCGTCCGCCGCGCGAACCGCGCGGTGACCGTGGCCCGCGTGGCGGCGGTGATCGTGGCGGCCGTGGCGGCGATCGCCGTGGCGGTGGCCGTGGCCCTCGTGGCGGCGGTCGCGATCGTGACGGTGGCGGCAAGAAGGACGGGGGCGGTGAAGCCCACGTTCCGGACTTCCTGAAGGACTAAGTCTTTCGGACCAAACACATGAAGAGGGGCCGCGGGTTCGCCTGCGGCCCCTTTTTCATGCGCGTCACGCGTGTGCTATAATCGTGCCGCCATGCAAGCTCGCCGCTCAAGAGCGAGTCGCTCCGGCGCACCCGGATCGCACGGGGTCGCTTATCCACCAGATGGAGAGCGAAAATGATCCAGCAGATCGACATGACGAAAGTAGAAGCACACGCCGGCAAGGTGATCGGCGATGTGGCAGGCGCGTTGAGCCTGTTCATGGCCTATATCGGCGACCAGGCAGGCCTGTTCGACGCACTCGACGGCGAGGGGCGCATGAGCCTCGAGCAATTGTCCGACAAAACGGGCTACAATCCGAAATACCTTCATGAATGGCTCGGCTCGGTCAGCGCCGCCGGCTACATTACCTACCACCCCGAGGACGAGACATTCTCGATTTCGCCCGAGCAGGCGCTCGTGATGGGACGGGAAGGTCAGCCGGCCTGCATGCAAGGCTTTATCCAGGCGGTCGTCTCGCAATATGAAGAGCACGAGAAATCGGTCGAGATCTTCAAGTCTGGCGCGGGCCGGGCCTGGGGCGAGCATTCGCAATGCCTCTTCTGCGGTACCGATCGTTTCTTCCGTCCCGGCTACCAGGCAAACCTCGTCGATGACTGGATACCCTCGCTCAAGGGTGTCGAGGCCAAGCTCAAGGAAGGCGCAAAAGTGGCCGACATCGGCTGTGGTCACGGCTCGTCGACCATCCTGATGGCGCAGGCCTATCCGAACTCGACGATCCACGGCTTCGACTTCCACGAACCCTCGATCGAGGAAGCCCGCCAGAAGGCGAAGGACGCCGGCCTGAGGAATGTCGAATTCTATGTGGCGACGGCGCAGGACTTCAAGAGCGATGGATACGACTTCGCCTGCATCTTCGATGCCTTGCACGACATGGGCGATCCCGTTGGCGCGGCGAAGCATATCCGGGAAGCCTTGAAGGAAGATGGCACCTTGATGCTGGTCGAGCCCATGGCGGGCGACACCATGGCGGAGAACATGCATCCCCTCGGCCAGATTTTCTACGCCTTCTCTACTACCGTCTGCACTCCGGCATCGCTTTCGCAGCCTGTAGGACTGGGACTAGGCGCGCAGGCAGGACAGAAACGGTTGACCGAAGTTCTCGGGGAAGCCGGCTTCGGCAATGTGCGCCGTTCCGCCGAGACCCCAACCAACATGGTGCTTGAAGTGACGGGCTGACTATCGCGCGGGGGCAGGGACGGCTAACGGGTGTCCCGAAGCCGAAGAATAGGAACGTCCATGCTCCCGCGCGAAGAAATTGCCACTGCAGAAATACCAGGAGGCGACACGCTGACGCTGGTCAGCCACGGTCGCGATTACATCATCATGCTGGGCCGCAACGAGCTGATGGGTACGCGCATGCAATTCAGCGAGGAACAACTTGCCGAGCTGACGCTGGCTGAGTTGCGCACATCCGCACCGCGGGTCTTGATTGGCGGCTATGGGATGGGCTTCACCTTCCGCAAGGCGCTGGAGAAGGGCGGTGTGAAGGCAGATATCGTGGTTGCCGAGGTCGTGCCCGAAATCCTCGAATGGGCGGAGGGGCCGCTTGCTCACCTGACAGGCGATACGCTCAGCGATCCCCGCGGCAATGTCGTTTTGTGCGATGTCGCGGCACTGATCGACGATGCGAACGATGGTACCTGCGCAAAATGGGATGCGATCTTGCTCGACGTTGACAATGGCCCGGACGGCATCGTGCGTGATGGCAACGAAAGGCTCTATTCGCGCACGGGCCTTGGCAAAGCCCGCGATGCCCTGAATCCGGGAGGCGTTCTTGCCGTATGGTCGGCCGCACCGGACCACCGCTTCCGCATTCGCTTGAAGGAAGCTGGCTTCGACGTCGAAGAGCGCGCCGTCCGCGCGCGGCCCAACAACAAGGGTCCGCGCCACACGATCTGGTTTGCTCGGAAAAGGTAAAACTCAGGCGACTTCGTCGATCTGGGAAACCGGACGAAATTCTGTGAGTGAAAGGCTCCGGTTTCGGCCGCTTTCCTTGGCAGCATAGAGCGCCTTGTCCGCGCGTTTCATGGCACCAGACAACGTATCGGTTTCACTGATCGACGTGAGGCCCGCGCTCGCGGTGACCGGATAGGGCAGGTCCGGCACATAAGCCCGCACCGCCAGCGTGATGCATCGACGCGCCTGCTCGGCGCGTTCCTGCCATTCGTCACCGTAGATCAGAACGACGAACTCTTCCCCGCCCAGCCGCGCGACAAACGTGTTGTCGATCTTCAGACCCTGCGCGATCCCGACAAGGACCCTGTCGCCGGTCTCGTGACCGAACTGGTCGTTGATCCGCTTGAAGTGATCGCAGTCGATCAGCGCGAGGCCGGAAAGGCTCGACCGGTCTGCAGCTTCGAAATGCTGGTCGAGCCCGCGGCGGTTCGCGATTTCGGTCAGGGGATCGGTAACGGTCATAAGCTCTGCAGCCTTCATGTCCGCCATCGCGCGATCGCGTTCCTTCTGGATGATGACGAAACCGTCGACGATACCGGTCGCCGAAACGACGAAATCGATCACCAAGCCTGCAAGGAGGAGGTAGGGCCAGTATGGCATATCGCTTTGCGTCACCAGTTCGTAGGTAAAGGCAACAAGACCGATCAGGATGAGAGGTCCCCAGCCGACCAGCTGGAAGCGTGCCGCCCGACTCCCGGCCTTGATCGCTGCGTAAAGACCGCATGCGAGCAAGACGGTGCAGGCCAGCAGGGCGAGATCGTGCAGTTGGTTGTAGAGTGGCAGTGCCTGACCAATCGCGCTCGCCGCGGCGGCGAACAGGCCGAGTGGAAGCATCCAGTAGAGCAGGCGCCGTGCCCGCCCGAGCTGGACGTGCGGCTCGACATAGTTGGCAAGAAATGGGCCGGTCATCGCCGCGCCCAGTGCAAGAGCAGCTTCCGCGAGCGACAAATTGGTACCGGCCACCGGCTCGCCATCGGAGAGTTCGATCGGGAACAAGGCAATCACCATGCAGGTGAAGAAGAACGCCCGCGCCACACCCCAGAGCAAATAGCTGCGGCGGACGAGCGGGTAGATCGCTGCGGCCGTAAGACCGAAGACGCCGGCAATCCCCAAGAATGCGCCGAAGGTGACGCTCTCCAAGTCCATGACAGTCCCTTGCTCTCTCTCTCTACTTTGCTGATCGCCTTGAGGCCATGGCAGCAGCCTCTCTTATCGCCTCAAGGCGTGACAGCTTGGTCAACCGAAATGGTAACCAACGGGAAAAGATTTAAACCAATATCGATCTATTTCAGATGGTTACGCGAGTTAAGACTTGGCCGGGAAAAAGTAAACGCGCGTCTTGGATAGGCAAAAACAAAGGCCCTCGGGGTTCTCCCGAGGGCCTCTGGTTTTTCGTTGCCTGCGGTGAGGTCAGCGTACGCGCGGACCGCCAAACGGCAGCGGCGGAGGGGGACGGCGGGCACCGCGAGGCAGCTGTGCCTGATAGGCCCTGCCACAATGTTCGACGCAATATGGGAAGCCAGGGTTCACCGCTTCGCCGCAGAAATGGAAATCGGGTTCGCCGGGGTGGCCCATCGGCCAGCGGCAGACCTTGTCTGACAAATCGAGCAGGCTGGTCTTGTCCGCGATCTCGGGGCTGGGCTTTGCCGGTACGAGGCGGCGCGGCGGTGCCGGCGGGATCGGTGCCTGCTGGTCTCCGGGACCCTGCCGCTGGAAACCGCCCGGTCCGATCGAAACGATCTTGGGCAAATCGCCGGTCTTGTTGGGCAGCGGCTGCGAAGGAATCGTTGAATCGGCCTTCTGCGCAGGCTTGGCTGCCGGCGCTGCCGGTGCAGGTGCGGGCTTGGGCGTGACGGGGCGAGGTGCAGCCTTCTTGGCGGCGGGCTTCGGCGCCGGCTTGGGCTTGGGAGCAGCCTTCTTCTTTTCCGCGGCCTTCACTGGCGATGGGCGCGATTTCAGGCCGAGCCTGTGTGCCTTTCCGATCACGGCGTTACGGCTGACGCCGCCCAGTTCGTCGGCGATCTGGCTGGCGGTCGAACCGCCTTCCCACATCTTCTTCAGCGTCGCGATCCGTTCGTCGGTCCAGCTCATGCGAATTCCGTATCCTTCGTGTCTCCACCGGCCATGCTTGCCAGAGGAAGTGCTTGGCCCTAGGCGCACGCCTATGGCCGATCAAGTCAAACCCGCTCCTGCCGCCGGTCCTGACGGCGAAGATGCCTCTTTTACCGATAACACGGGCAAGGGGATGGGCAGTTTCCCGAAGCGCGGGGAGCCGGTAATTACCGGGATCAACCGCGTGGGACTATGGAGCCTCTATATTAAGGAGGTTCGCCGGTTTCTCAAGGTCCAGACGCAGACGATCTGGGCTCCGGCGGTCACAACCCTCCTGTTTCTGGTAATCTTCACCGTCGCTTTGGGTCGCGAGGGCCGCGAAGTGCTGGGCGTGAACTTCGCCACCTTCGTTGCGCCGGGCCTGATCGTGATGGGCATGATGCAGAATGCATTTGCCAATTCGAGCTTCTCGCTTCTGGCCGGCAAGATCCAGGGCACGATCATCGATCTTCTCATGCCGCCGCTATCCACTGGTGAGCTGATGACCGGGATCGTGGCTGCCGCGATAACCCGCGCGGTTGCGGTGGGCGGCGCGGTGGCGCTTGCCATGCTGTTCTACCCCGGAGTCGATCTGTCGGTGGCTCATCCTTGGGCTGTAGTGTGGTTTGGCCTCATGGGGGCGACCATGCTCGCACTGATGGGTCTGCTCGCCTCGATCTGGGCGGAGAAGTTCGATCATAATGCTGCCGTCTCCAATTTCCTGATCGCCCCGCTGAGCCTGCTGTCGGGCACCTTCTACGTGATCGACAACCTTGCCCCCGCCTTTCAAGCGATCAGCAGGGCGAACCCGTTCTTCTATGTGATCAGCGGCTTCCGTTTCGGCTTCCTAGGCGAGAGCGATATCGGCGACACCAATGCGGCACTGGTCCAGAGCGCCGTCGGCCTGGCGGTCTTCAATCTTCTGCTCGCTTTCGTGGTCTACAGGATCCTCGCGTCGGGCTGGAAGATTCGCAGCTAGGCACTTGCCCTGCGAGCGGGCGCTTGCGATGCTTGCGCAATGCAGACGGCTATCATCTCGCTGATCCTCGTCGCCGCGACCATCGCGATCCATTACGAAGTCCTGCGTTTTACTTCGCAGCGCCTGACCCACGTACGCATACCGCCGCGTCCGCGCATTATCCTGATGCTTGTCGCCGCGCTTATCTCGCATGTGACTCATGTGATGCTTTACGCCGCGGCGTTTCTGCTGCTGGAAGAATTTGGCGGTTTCGGATCGATCGACGGCGATCGCGGGCATTCGCTGGAGGATGCCTTCTACTTTTCGATTACCAGCTACACCACGCTGGGCATTGGGGATCTTTATCCGACCGGCGCCTTACGCATCATCAGCGGGATCGAGGCGCTGAACGGCCTCGTGATGGTCGGCTGGACCGCATCGGTCACCTATCTCTACATGGAGAAATTCTGGCACCTGCATGGGCAGGCAGGGCGCCCGCCGAAGAAGGGATAAGCCCGGCTTAGCCCGGCAGGCTCATCGGGCGGGTCTCGAAATGCAGTTGCCACTGCTGCACATCGACCAGAAGGATTTCGCTGAGGCGGCGCGAGCGCTCGACCAGCCTGTCGTAGCGCAGAGGATCCGCCTCAAGCGCGACCTTCAAGCCTTCGAGCATGCGCGCGATCAGGGCAGATCGCTCGCTCGTGGCGGCGAAATCGCCCTGCATCCTGATACCGTAAAGTGCCGCTGCAAGGGCCGGGAAAAGAGCGGTGAGCAAAGTTACGATCTCTGCCATTCCGAACCCCAATAGGCCTGCGTCCTTGCCCATCGTAAATGACACGAAGAGATAGGTCAGGCAGGCCGCAATCGTGCCTGCAAAGAAACAATCTCCGATGAGGTGCAGGCGGTGGTTGGCGCGGTGCATCGCGTGCTGGTTGGACCGGTGATAACCGGCCTGGTCGTCGATCAGGTCGAGCATAGTCTGGCGCAGACGCGAGAGATAAGTCTCGTCCATCTTGGCGCCGACCAGCCCGAGTTCGCGCGCGCTGGCACGGGCGTACCAGCTTGCCCAACCCGGTTCGTGGGTCCCATCCTCCACCTCGCGCAGTCCCAGCCGCCCTAGGATCGAGGTGATCATCAATTGCCTCAGCCTTTCGGCGAGATGCCTTCGGTCGATCCAGCGCCGGTGAAAATCGATCCGCGACGCTCGTCTCGTGTTCATGATGATAGTCAGGATCACGAACAGTTCTGCCGTAATCAGAATTTTCTTGAACTCGGGGAACAGCAGGCCTGACAGCGCTAGCAGGACTGCGAGGCCCGACAGCGCGAAGTTGACAACGAAGCTCGACCGGAAGCGCAGCGCGAAAAGGCTCGCCTGCGCATCGGCCCGCGCGTAGCGCTCAAGCAGGTCGTGATTGAGGAACTTGCCGAAGTGGCCGACATCGGAAAACGGCCGGACGAGACCCTTGGCCTGCTGCGCGGAATCTTCTGCCAGCTGTGACGACAGGCTCAGTTTGGACAGCTTCTTGGCACCCGTAACCCACAGGAGCAGCGGCCAGGCGATGGCATGGCTGCGGCGCTTTATGCGGGGATGCAGGAAATGCAGCAACGCCTCGCGCTGGCCTTCCTTGGGCGGTGCACACAGCGCCTCGACCAGCGCCGGCAAAGCCTCGTTGGCATTCGCGCGTTCGACCCCGTCGATGGTCGGGCGGTCGGGAATGGCGGCGTGCAGACCACTCCAGAGCAATTGCGGAGGCTTTTTACCTGTGGCGTCGATATGAATGACCGGCTGGTGACGGGCGACCGCCTCGGCGATGACATGGGTCGTCCCACCGCGACCACCGGCCGCCTCGCCGTCCCAGATGGCGAAGAGGATATCGCATTGGCTCAGAACGATCTGCCCAGCCATCTCGTAGGCTGCCTCCGAACCGCTGGGGTAATCGGCCAACACCATGGTGGAAGTCGCGCGCTCGATCAGTCGGGCGCTGCGTTCCCAATCGGCGGGCTTGAAATCCTTGGCGTAGACGTCGGGAGGGAAAGGCAGGCAGGCCGACAGGCTCCCCCCGCTTTCCAGCGCCGCTTCCGCCGCAATGACATCGGCACCCTCTGCAAGCGATGAGAGCAATTTCACCGTCGGGGTGTCATCGCTGAAACAATCTGGGTGGGTGCGCTGCAAATCTTTCAAGCGATCGCCCGCAATGCGCACGAGGCTGGAGATCTCCTTGCGGATGCGGCTTTCGTGGCGGGTGTCGAGGCGAGGGGGGCGGTGTCCGGTTACCCCGAAACGGAGGGCAAGACGCGGTTCAAAGACCCGGCTTTCCTTCAAACCCCTGTTCCTCCCCACCAGCAATCAGATTGCAGACCACCATATTCGGGCGGTCTTGCCAAGCATGTATTCGCTGGCGCCAATCTGCTTGCCGCTCTCGCATCGAAGCGGGGCAATACTTAACCCGCTTCGATGCGGAGGTCTTTTATTCGTCCAGGCGCGCTTCGATTGCCTCGGCGAGTTCTTCCAGGCGGGCAGCGTTATAGCCGAGGTCGGACACGCCGACGCGGCTGACCGAGCGCAGGTCGATCTGGCCATCCTCGACCCTTGCAACGACGTCGTCCTTGAAGCCGAATGCGAAGGTTTCGGCGACACCTTCCACTGTGTTCGATCCCTCGACGCGGTGGACGTTCTGCAGGCCGATCTCTCCCATGGCGGCGACGATGGCGTCGAACGCCTGGTCATCGGTGGCACCGCCGATGATGACCGGCTGTAGGTTTTCATATTCGGCGGCGATGATGTCGGCGTGGTTCTTGGCCTTCAGATCGGCATCTTCCGAACCCGCCCACATCTCGAGCTGCCCCAGCGGAATACCATAATCGTTGATCGGATTGGCGCCGAGTTCCTCGCGCAGCGCCATCGTCTGGGCGGAGAAGGTCGGCGGATTACGCAGGTCGGTCGATACGTCGTGGATCGGCGGCACAGCCTCGGCCTGAGCGCGCATGGTGAGAAGACCCATGAACAAGGTGACCGGGATGGCGAGGGCGATGGCAGCCTTCCACCAAGGCCCGCGCGGGGTCTTCAGGAAAGCGAAGAGCAGCGCGACGAGAGCGAAGACAGCAGCGATGCCGATCAGGATCAGGCCCGACTGCATGATCATGAAGCCGAGACCGGTGCGCCAGCCGATGAGGCCGATCTTGGGGCCGAACACGGCGATAGCGAACCATGCGAGCACCGCGAGCGACACCCACAGCGACCATTTGGGGAGGCTCTTGCGCCACACGAGGGGCTTCTTGTTATTCTCGGCAAAAGCCGCTTCCGCAGGGGTTTCCTGCTGGTTGTCCATATCGGTCATCTTACCCTCTCCCTCTGTATGACGAGACGCCCTGTTCAGGTACCCAAAGTCCTTCGGGCACCGCGCCGCTTTGCCAGAACACATCGATCGGAATTCCTCCGCGCGGATACCAGTATCCTCCGATGCGCAGCCATTGCGGCTTCATTTCATCGAACAGGCGCTGGCCGATGCCCACGGTAACATCCTCATGGAAACCGCAGTGATTGCGGAAACTGCCGAGGAATAGCTTGAGGCTCTTGGATTCCACGATCGTCTCACCGGGTGCGTAGTCGATGACGAGATGCGCGAAATCGGGCTGTCCGGTCACCGGGCAAAGCGAGGTGAACTCGGGCGCTGCGAATCGTACCATGTATAGCTGGCCGGCGCGCGGGTTGGGCACGTAGTCGAGTTCGGCATCTTCCGGCGAGGCGGGAAGCGGGCTGTTTTCGCCCAAAAACTTGGGTATCACTGTGTCGCTCATGCCGCGCATCTGCCGTGAATGTGGCCCTTGCGCAAGGAGAGGCTTGGAGCGAGGCGCTTCAGTGCCTATTCAGCGCGCCTTCTCCAGTGAGCTGATCTTACCCAATGCCCAAGCGTATTCGCCTACCCCTTGCCGCGCTGTTCCTAGCCGCGCCGACCGCTCTTTTCGCGCAAAGCACGCGCGATTTCCAGCTGCCGCCGGCGCCCACGCCGACGGCCAGCCCGCAGGTGCAGGGACCGGTGGATAGCGAGGGCTCGAACGTTCCGGCCCGTCCGCGCGTCATCCCGACTGCGACGCCGACTCCGGTCCCCACACCCGTTCCGACGGCGACTGCCAATCCTGCGGCCACGGTCCAGCCGCTTCCGACATCTACGCCGACGCCGACTGCTGGCGTTCCCGCGGCAACCACGCCGCGCACCGTAACGCCGAGTGCCGTACCGACGAACTATACCACGACCGTCCCCGTCCAGCCGCCGGCATCCTTGCCGGATAGCGACGCTGTCTTGCCCGGGACCGGTTCGGAGCAGGCTTCCCCGGAAGGCGACCTGCCCGCACCGGCGCTCGATGTGGCTCCGCAGGCACAATCGGAAGCGATGGCATCGGAGCAGGCGGAATGGCTTTGGCCCGCCGTGGGCGGAGGCATCCTTGCCCTGCTCGGCCTTGGCTATCTCGTCTCGCGCCGCCGCAAGAACGCCGAGCCTCCCCAGATCGAGCGCCCCGTCGTGGCTGTGTCCGGTGCGGGCACGGTCGGCGCAACCGATCTCCAGCTGCGGGCCGAGGCGATCAAGCTGACGCGCTCGGTGATGAACGCGACGCTGCATTATCGCGTGACGCTCCTCAATCGGTCCGGCAGCGCGCTGTCGAACGTTGCGCTGGGGGCGGACGTCGTCTCGGCCCATGGCGGCGTGCCGGTCGAGCAGCAGGTCGCAAGCTCGTCGCAACTTCTCGAGAAGCGCCATACTTTCGACCGCATCGCGCCAGGTCAGAGCGTTCGATACGAAGGAACGGTGATGATCCCGCTGTCGCAGGCACGGATCATCCGGCAGGGCAATGCGTCGCTATTCGTGCCGCTCCTGCGCATGCGTATCGACGGTGCAGGCGAAGAGGTGCTGGTGAAGACCTTCGTGATCGGCCAGGGAGTGTCCGATGGCGGTCGGGTCAGCCCTTTCCGTCTCGACGATGGTCCGCGCAGCTACGAACCGATTGCTGCACGCGCACTAGACTGATTGTCGACAGCACCCTTCCGGCAAGCTAGCAAGTCGGGAGATGGAAAAGCTCGTTTCGACCGAATGGCTTGCCGCGCGTCTCGACGCGGAGGATCTCGTTATCCTCGATGCGACGATGCATTTGCCCGACAGCCCCCGCAATGCGCGTAGGGAATTTGAGGCGGGGCACATACCCGGCGCACGTTTTCTCGACCTGGCCAGGTTCATCGATACCGCCTCCGACGTGCCCAAGGCCATGCCTACCGCAGATCAGTTCGCGGAGCGGATGGGCCAGCTTGGCATCGCGCCGGGCAGCCGCATCGTCCTATACGACGACAGCGATATCGCCTCGGCAGCGCGCGCGTGGTTCGTCCTTTCGCGTTTTGGCGAGAAGAAGGTCGCGATACTCGATGGCGGGATCGCGAAATGGCGCATGGAAGGACGCGCGCTTTCCGATCACGTAGTCGGCCATGCTCCCCGCGACCGGACGGCTCACGAACCGGTTCGTGAGGTCCGCAGCAAGGACGAGGTCGCGGCCAATGTCGACAGCAAGGAATGGCAGGTCGTCGATGCCCGCGATGCGGCGCGGTTCGAAGGCCGCGTAGGTAGCGGATCGGAAGGCCATATTCCCGGCGCGCGCAACCTTCACTTCAAGCGGCTCCTTCGCGAAGACGGTACTTACCGTTCAACCGATGCGATCCGCACCGAATTCCAAGACGCAGGCGTCGATCTCGACCGTCCGATCGTAACCAGTTGCAACAGCGGCATGACCGCAAGCGTGCTGCTGTTCGGCCTTGCTCTGGTCGAGAAATACGACGCCGACCTCTATGACGGGAGCTGGCAGGAATGGGGCGCGGATCCCGCAACTCCCAAGGAAAGCGGGGCGGCGCGCTGATCATGGCGGAAGGCAAGAAAGGCCAGCTTGGTGCAGGGACCCGTCTCGTGACGGGCGGGCGCTCGGGCGATTTCGCCGGACACGTCGTCAATCCGCCAGTCTGGCGGGCGAGCACGCATCTCTACGAGAATTGCGCGGCCCTTCGCGAAGGCGTGAAGGGCAATAAGGACGGCGCATTTTTCTACGGTCGTCGCGGCGCGCCGACCCAGTGGAGCCTGTCGGAAGCGCTGACCGAGCTGGAGCCGGGTGCGCATGGCACGGTCCTCTATCCCAGCGGGGTGGCTGCGATCGTCGGCGCGCTGATGGCGGTGCTACGCGCAGGGGACGTCCTACTCGTCACCGACAATGCCTATGACCCGACCCGCAACGCGGCGATGGGCATCCTGAAGCGATACGGCGTGGAGCATCGTTTCTTCGACCCGCTCGACCTGGACACCTTCGAAGAGACATTTTGCGAGCGCACCAAGGCCGTAATGCTGGAATGTCCCGGCAGCCTGACGATGGAAGTCTGCGACATCCCGGCGCTCGCCAGGATCGCGCGGGAGAAGGGCGCGGTTAGCCTTATCGACAATACCTGGGCGACGTCGCTCGGGTTTGCCGCTCTCGAGCATGGC
>JABDNC010000196.1 GCA_013001165.1 Erythrobacter sp. | reverse complement strand
TCGACGACCACGCCGAAGCCTTGGCCGCGCTCGTCGGCGGCATAGGGCATGACTTCACCGCCGGAGACGAAGCCGCGCTCGACCTCTTCCTGCGTTGCCTGCCGCTGGACCAGCTTGAATTCGAGCTGTGCGGTCTTGCCGAGCAGTTCCTTGAGCTGTTCGGGATCCTGCAGGCCGGGGACCTGGACCACGATGCGCGTGTCGCCCTGGCGCAGGATCGTCGGCTCGCGCGTGCCGAGGCCGTCGATACGGATGCCGACGGTGCGCAGCGCGCCTTCCATCGCTTCATTGACTGCATTGTCGAGACCGGCTGCGGTCTGGGTCAGCACGAAGCGCTGGCCGTCCACCACCTGCAGGTCCCATTCACGGACCGGGCCGGTGCCGTTGATCAGGCCTTCGATTTCGGCGCGGGCGCGGTCGATGTCGGCGGCATTGCTGAGCAGGAAGCTGAGCTGGCCACCTTCGGTCGACACATCGCCGATGCGGATGCGCGGATCGGCGCGGCGCATGGCGTTGCGCACGCCTTCTTCCATGTCTTCCAGACGCGAGGCTTCGACCTGCGCCGGATCGGCTTCGAGGAGGATGTGGCTACCGCCAGCAAGGTCGAGCCCGAGATTGACCGTCGGGTTCGGCAGCTGCTCGGGCCAGGCCGTGTTGGTGAGCGAGAAAATCGAAGGCAGTGCGGCGAGCGCACCGAGCAGGGCGATGCCCCACAACATTACCTTCTTCCATGTCGGAAATTCGAGCATCGTGGCGGTCTACCCCTTGGCCTTCCTTGCGGGCCTGATCAGTCGTTGGCCGGTTTGGCGGGCTTGGCGTTGAGCACGTCGCCGATGGTCTGCTTAACCGCGCGCACTTTCATGCCCTTGGCCAGTTCCAGTTCGACGAACTGTTCTTCGACCTTGGTAATCTTGCCGACGAGACCGCCTGCGGTGACCACTTCGTCACCCTTCTTCAGGCCTTCGACCTTTTCGCGGTGCGCCTTCTGCTGGCGCAACTGCGGACGGATCATCAGGAACCAGAAAACCGCGAAGATCGCGATCCAGGGCAGGATCTGCAGCCATACCGGCGGCTGAGCTGCGGCAGTGCCGGCGGCGGCGAGAATATCGAGCATGTGTGGTCGGACCTGTCTTAATGTTCGTGTCTGGTGCGAAAGCGAAGTGGGTGACGCACATGCGGGCTTCAAGCCCTCTTGCGATCCCCCTTCCACATTGGTGGCGGGCGGTTAGCAGCAATGGATGCAACTCGCAATGAATTGAGCGCCACAAGGCTTGCATCGCCGAAATGCCGAGCCTATAGGGCCGCCTCCACTGGTTTCGGGATGTAGCGCAGCCTGGTAGCGCACCATACTGGGGGTGTGGGGGTCGCTGGTTCGAATCCAGTCATCCCGACCAGTGGTTTTCCCTCAAAATCGAAGATGTTGATCGCCACCGCGTCGTGCGGAGTGCGATGCTGGCTGCTTAGCCGGGGCTCTGCGAGTTCTCGCCGCCGCTGGCTGCGATTAAACCAGTGGCCGAAGTGCCGAACACAGCCATAACTGCGGTGAGACCACCAAACGCTACGCCGACAACCCCGGAGTCTTCGGGCATGACGTAGGCACCGGCGAGGCACCCGCTTTCATCCGACCAATCGAGCCAGTCTTCCCAGGTGTAGAGATCCCCATCCGACACTGCGCGGTAGCGTTTGCCGGCGAATCGCCACGCATCGGGCGAATTGCCTTCGTCGATCCACTCCCGCCATTCTTCTTCATAGCGTTCGCAGTCCCAGTCCTCGGGCGCCTCGAGCGCACCGACGCTGTCCGAAGCGATCGGCGCGGCATCGGCCTGCGCGATGGCAGCGTTCGCCGCGAGCGATGCTGCGGCGGCCATAAGCGTGATCGGTAGGATTTTGCGCATTGCGACAGGGTTCCGGCCAAGTGGTCCTGCGCACCTTCATACCTGCAATGCATGAATTTTCAATGACCGTTCGTGAGCCCGACTCGAGATTGGATAAATCGCTTTCCTACTTGAACCTATTTGGTGACCCTTGCAGCAGACAGGAGAAGAATCATGGCCCTCGTAGAATCGCTCATCAGTCCGATCGCTTCGATCATCGACAAGATCATCCCCGACAAACAAGCGCGCGCTAAAGCCAAGCTGGAGCTCCTCGCGCTCGAAGGCAAGCACGAGATGAAACAGATCGAGGCGCGCCTCTCGGCCATCGTGGCAGAGGCCCGATCCGCCGACCCGTGGACCAGCCGGGCGCGACCCAGCTTCCTCTATGTCATGTATGCCATGATCCTCTTCGCCCTGCCGATGGGCCTGCTGGCCGTCTTCTCGCCCCAGGCGGCGCAGGATATCGGCAGCGGGATCACGACCTACCTGAGAGGACTGCCGGAAGAGCTCTACGCCCTATTCGGCACCGGCTACCTCGGCTACACGGCCGCACGACAGTGGGGAAAGGTGAAAGGGGTGGAAAGCTGAAGGACTGCAGCTAAGACAGTCGACATGACCGACACCGTCTTCGTCCTCAACGGCCCCAACCTCAACCTGCTCGGTACGCGCGAGCCGGAGATCTACGGCAGCGCGACGCTCGCCGATATCGAGGCGGAGCTTCGAGGGCAGGCCGATACCCTCGGCCTTGCGATCGAGTTTCGCCAGACCAATCACGAAGGCGAACTGGTCGACTGGCTCCACGAGGCTCAGCGTGTAGGTGCCAAGGCCGTTCTGCTTAATGCTGCGGCCTATACCCACACCTCAATCGCCCTGCTCGATGCGATCAAGGCGATTACGGTTCCGGTTATCGAAGTCCACCTCTCCGACCCAAGCACGCGCGAGGATTTCCGCCATGTTTCCTATGTCGGCATGGCGGCCGCCGATTGCGTGCAGGGTCTGGGCGCGCGCAGCTATTCCGTAGCGTTGGATAAGGCGGCGGCTCTCTAAAAGCGCCCCCACCCCCCTTGTCTTGGCGCGCCAGCCAGAGCATAGGCGCCTGCAATAACTGACAAGGGACCATTCATGGCCGAACGTAAAGGTAGCGCCGGTAAATCCGGTATGAACGTCGACACCTCGCTCGTGCGCGAGCTGGCAGAGATGCTTGGCGACACAGGGCTAACCGAAATCGAAGTCGAGGACGGCGACCGCAAGATCCGCGTTTCGCGCGGCGGCGGCGTGGCAATGGCCGCTGCACCCGCGCCGATGGCGGCACCCGCTGCGGCAGCTGCGGCTCCTGCGGCGGCGCCCGCAGCCGAGAGCGCTGCGGCAGAGGCCGATATGGCCGGCGCGATCAAGTCGCCGATGGTCGGTACGGTCTACCTCGCTCCAGAACCGGGTGCGTCGGACTTCGTGAAGGTCGGTGACAGCGTGAAGGAAGGCCAGACCCTCCTGATCGTCGAAGCCATGAAGGTGATGAACCCGATTGCCGCCGACAAGGCGGGTACGGTCAAGTCGATCCTGGTCGAAAACGCCCAGCCGGTCGAATTCGACCAGCCGCTTGTCGTCATCGGGTAAGCCATGACGATTTCGCGTATCCTCATCGCCAACCGCGGCGAAATCGCGCTGCGTATTCACCGCGCAGCTCATGAAATGGGCATCGAAACGGTGGCGGTGCACTCCACCGCCGATGCCGACGCGATGCACGTACGCCTCGCCGACCATGCCGTCTGCATCGGCCCGCCCGCCGCGGCTGACAGCTATCTCAACATCGCCAACATCATCTCGGCTGCCGAAGTCAGCCATGCCGATGCAATCCATCCCGGCTACGGCTTCCTTTCGGAAAACGCCAAATTCGCCGAGATCGTGGAAGCGCACGACATCAAGTGGATTGGTCCCAAGCCCGAGCACATCCGCACGATGGGCGACAAGGTCGAGGCCAAAAAGACTGCAGGCGCCCTTGGCCTGCCGCTGGTCCCCGGGTCCGACGGTGCCGTAGCCACGGTCGAGGAAGCGCGCAAAATCACGGATGAGATCGGTTTCCCGGTCATCATCAAGGCTGCCAGCGGCGGCGGTGGCCGCGGCATGAAGGTCTGCGAAAGCGAAGACCAGCTCGAAACGCTGATGAAGCAGGCCGGCAGCGAGGCGAAGGCCGCATTCGGCGACGCCACGGTCTACATCGAGAAATATCTTGGCGACCCGCGCCACATCGAATTCCAGGTCTTCGGCGATGGCGAAGGCAATGCCATCCATCTCGGCGAACGCGACTGTTCGCTTCAGCGCCGCCACCAGAAGGTGCTCGAGGAAGCGCCCTCCCCCGTGCTTGGCGAGGAAGACCGCATGCGCATGGGCGAGGTTTGCGCCAAGGCGATGCGCGACATGGCCTATCGCGGCGCGGGCACGATCGAATTCCTGTGGGAAAACGGCGAGTTCTATTTCATCGAGATGAACACTCGTCTCCAGGTCGAACACCCGGTCACCGAAGCCATCACCGGCGTCGACCTGGTGCGCGAACAGATCCGTATCGCGGCGGGCCACCCCCTGTCGGTCGCGCAGGAAGACATCGAGTTCAAGGGCCACGCGATCGAATGCCGCATCAATGCGGAAGACCCGTTCACCTTCGCGCCGAGCCCCGGCAAGATCAGCTATTACCACCCGGCCGGCGGCATGCACGTGCGTGTCGATAGCGGGCTTTACGCCGGCTATTCGATCCCGCCCTATTATGACAGCATGATCGCCAAGCTCATCGTCTACGGCCGCAACCGCGAAGGCTGCATGATGCGCCTGAAACGCGCGCTGGAGGAAATGGTGGTCGAAGGCGTGAAGACCTCGATCCCGCTCCACCAGGCATTGCTCGAACAGGACGACGTAAAAAGCGGCGACTATTCGATTAAATGGCTCGAAGAGTGGCTCAAGACGCGCGAGGACTGAGGTCCGGCGGTCCGGGTTTACTGGCTAGCCAGCAACCGAAAAACAAACATCGGCAGGCCGCTGAGCGGCGCTGCCGATAATCTTGTGTGCATTGTCGGCCCTTACCGGGAGGTACGGAACGGATCCGTTATTCGAAGTACTGGCAATAGGTCGCGCCGTATTGCGCCTCGTCAAGGCCGGCGGCTTTCGCCTCTTCATCGGATGCATAGCGATTGCCGTCTTCATCGCAGATCACGATCGTGTCTTCGGTCGCCTCTTCGGTAGTGACAGCTTCGGCTTCGGTTGCGGGATCGACCTCGGTGCCGCTTTCGGCTGCCGCTTCGGCTTCTAATTCCGCAACCTCGTCGGGGGTGCCGCAGGCTCCCGTGAGCAGCAATACGGTACCTGCTGCAGCAGCGGTAATAAGCCTTTTCATAGGGTCTCCTCTCTGTAGTTCACCAAACCGGTAACACGGGCGTGTGTGACTGCCCAACTCGGCAAGTCGTATAACAGGAAGCCTCTACTGCTCGCGTGACGGGACAATCCGCAATCTGACCTCAGTCGAAAGTAAAGCCCGCCGCCTTCGCCTCGGCGATGATTTCCTCGCCGGTAAGGCGCGGGTGGTCGCCCCGGATGCGGCTCCAGTCAGCAGCCTCGTCGGCGAAAATCTCTTTTTCTATGTCAAGCCGGGCCGCCTCGTCGAACAGGCCGGCAGAGAAGCTTCGGTTGCCGGTCGGAAGAAAGCGGAACCACAGATTGCTGCCGCACTTCGAACAGAAGCCGCGCTCTGCCCAATCGCTCGAGCGATAGACAGTGGCCGCGTCCTCGCCGGTTATCGCAACCTCGTCACCCTCGAGTGCGGTATAGAAGGCGCCCGACCAGCGGCGACACATGTCGCATTGGCAAATTTCGATGTGATCCTTGGCGCCGGTCAGCTCGATCCGGACTGCGCCGCACAGGCAATTACCGTGCAGCGAAACACTCAAAGCGGGACGCCCGGCTCGTTCTTGCTGGTGCGGATCGTGAGCGAAGTCTTCACGCTGGCCACATTGGGCGCGGGCGTGAGCTTGCTGGTGAGGAATTCCTGGAAGCTCTGCAGGTCCTGGCTGACGATCTTGATGATGAAGTCGATTTCGCCGTTAAGCATGTGGACTTCGCGCACCTCGGGAAGATCGCGCATCGCGTCTTCGAATTCACGCAGCGCGTCTTCGGCCTGGCTCTTGAGGCTCACCATGGCGAAAACGGTGATCGAGAAGCCCAGCTTCGACGGGTCGAGTTCGGCGTGATAGCCGCGGATGACGCCCTCTTCCTCGAGCGCGCGCACGCGGCGCAGACACGGCGGTGCAGTCAGCCCGACGCGATGCGCAAGTTCGACATTGGTAATTCTGCCTTCGTCCTGCAATTCGCCGAGCAGGCGACGATCGATATCGTCGAGATTGGCCATCGTTGTGTCTTCCTCAAAAGCGCGCGTGATCACGCGATTGGCCAAGGCTTGCGGTGCGCACACATGAAATGTTGAAAAGGCGCAACCAACCGATTGGCTAACATTATTATCTTTGCCAGCAATTGTCCCACATTGCAACGCAGCAGAATCCAGCGATGGTCAATGCGCACTTAACCATGCTCATTGTCCAAGGGTGAATGTGCCTGTGGCATGCCTGATTCTGCGAATTTCCGCCCTTGAAGGACCAATTACGAATGCACTTCGACGACCGCCTCGCCACGGTGCTGCGCATCCGCGCAGCCAGCGAGCGTGCCGCGAAGACACAGTTCCGCCAGCTCATCGACCTGTTGGGCGAGCGTCCGCAGGCCGGAGACAAGGCGCTGAAAGCCGCCTCCTACCTGCGCCTGATCGCGCTGGGCGAAATGATTTCGGTCGCCGACAGGGCAAAGATGGTCGGTGAAAGCGGCTGGCGCTTCCGCAATCCCGAGCTCGTAAAATGGTTCGGCGAAGCACATCCGCAGATTGCCGCAGCCGCGCTCTACCGCGCACAGCTGACCGCCGCGGAATGGGAAGAGATCATTCCCAAGCTGCCGATCCGGGCGCGCGGCTTCCTGCGCCACCGCAAGGACCTGCCGGTCGAGGCGGAACGCATTCTCGACCGCTTGGGCGTGAGCGACCGTGCCCTGCCCGAGCCCGAGCCGTTCGAGCTGATCGACGAGATCGCCCCGCCCGAACCGCAGGCAGAAACAATCGAGCCCGTCGGTGAACCCGCTGCAGAAGCCGAACCTTCGGAGCCTGCACCGCGCCCTGCCCCCGGCAAGGACGATGTGCGCGCGCTGGTCGACCGGATCGAAACCTTCCGCAAGGCCCGCAGCGGCGAGGCATCGAGGACCGAGGCACCGCGCCTGCCGCTTGGCGAAGCGGTCGACGAGGAAGCGAAGGAACCTCTCGGACACTTCCTCTTCGCCGCCGATTCGGAAGGCCGGATAAACTGGGCGGAAGAGCGCATCGCATCGATGGTGGTCGGCATCGATCTCTCCGCACTGGGTTCGGATACGATTGCAGCCGCCATCCAGCGCCGCCAGCCGCTCGACGCCGCACGCGTCTCCCTGCGCGGGGCGACACGGATCGAAGGCGACTGGATCGTCGACGCCGCACCGCGCTTTACCCGCGGCGAAGGCCGCTTCTTCGGCTATGTCGGCCGCTTTCGCCGCGCCGTCAGCGACGAGGCCGACCGGCACGAGGCCGAAGCCGATCGCCTGCGCCAGTTGCTTCACGAGCTGCGAACACCGGTCAACGCGATGCAGGGCTATGCCGAGATCATCCAGCAACAGATGATCGGCCCCGTGCCGCACGAATACCGTTCGCTGGCCGCGACAATTGCTGGCGATTCCGCGCATATCCTTGCAGGCTTTGACGAGCTCGACCGGCTGGCAAAGCTGGAAGTCGGAGCGCTCGATCTCGAGAGCGGCGAGGCAGATTTCGCGGCGATCGTGCGAAAGCAGGTCAGCCAGCTCCAAACGGTCCTCAGCCCGCGTGTCGCGCGCTTCGATGCCAAGCTCGGCGAAGGCCGCGCACCGCTCGCCCTCGCGCAGTCGGAAGCAGAGATGCTGTGCTGGCGCCTGCTCGCGACGATCGCTGGCGCAGTCGCGGCCGGAGAGACGGTGGCCCTCCAGCTGGTGACGGAGGGCGACCAGATTGAACTCGCCGCCAGCCTGCCCGCATCATTGCGCGAAGCAGAGAACATCTTCGCGGTCGAAACCCGCCCGACCGGCGGCGCGCTGAGCGCCGGTATCTTCGGTGCGGGCTTCTCGCTGCGCCTAGCCCGCGCCGAGGCACGGGTGGCAGGCGGCGAACTGGTTCGCGTGGGTGACCGGTTGGTACTATCGCTGCCGCTTCTCACCGCCCAGGACGCCGCTTTCAGCCCGGAAAACGCATCTGGCTGAGCAATGCGGCATCTCGCCGCTTGCCCTCGCGCCATGGCGACGCTAGGCGGCAGCTTCGCCGGACGGATGGCGGGGGCCCGTAGCTCAGTTGGTTAGAGCTGGCCGCTCATAACGGCTAGGTCGCGGGTTCGAGTCCTGCCGGGCCTACCAACCGTCGGATCCGGTGATATATCGACGTCAAGTCGGGGAGTGGCGCAGCCTGGTAGCGCACCTGTTTTGGGTACAGGGGGTCGCTGGTTCGAATCCAGTCTCCCCGACCACGTCGATATTAGTGTGAGGAGCAACACCTGACCTCCACAGCCAATCCCGCAGCGATCGACAAGCGCGCGATTTGGGCGATCGCCCTGCCCGCGATGGTGACCAACGTCGCCACGGCGATGATCGGCATCGGCGACATGTGGATCGTCGGACAGCTTGGCGATGCGCCGACGCAGGGCGCGGTCGATGTGGGCGCGAGGCTCTTCGCCGTTCTTTTTACCGTCATGAACTTCCTCAAGACCGGCACCACGGGGCTGGTTGCGCAGGCCGGTACACGCAGCGGCTTGTCCGAACAGGCAGCTGTCCTGCTGCGCGGATTGCTTGTGGGGCTGGCAATCGCCGCCTTGCTCATCCTTGCAAAGCCGGTGCTGTTGCCGCTGCTGCTCGATGCATTGGGTGCCGACGGCGAAGTGCGGGGCGCTGCGGGCATTTACGCCGATATCCGTTACTGGAGCGCGCCCGCCGTCATGGCGAATTTCGCCGCCATCGGTTTCCTCGTCGGCCAGCGCCGCATGAAGACCGTGCTGCTGATCGAGGTGGCCTACAACCTCCTCAATGTCGGGCTAGGCCTGTGGCTCGTCCTCGGCCTCGATTGGGGCATCGCCGGGATCGGCTGGTCAAGCTTTATCGCGGAATATGCCAAGCTCGTTGTCGTGGCGGCGCTGCTTCTCGGCGGCGTTTCCGGCAAGGCATTGCTGGACCGCGCCCGGCAGGGCGGCATTGCCCGCTTCTCCGAACTGCGCCCCTTCCTCTCGGTCAATCGCGACCTCTTCCTGCGTACCGTGATCCTGATGATCGCGCTGGCGGGCCTCACCCGCCTTTCGGCAGAGCGCGGCGCGGTGGTGCTGGCGGCGAACGGAATCATTTACCAGCTGTTCGTCTTCACCGCTCTGCTGCTCGACGGGTTCGAGAACGCGGCGCAGGTGCTGAACGGCGAGCGCGCGGGCGCCGACGATCGCAAGGGCTTTGCCTCCTATGTCCGCGCAATCATGCTGCGAGGGATGGCAACGGCGGGTCTGGTCGCGATCGGCTTTGCGATACTTGCCGACCCGATCCTCGCCAGCTTCGCTGCGACGGATGCCGTGCGCGAGGTTGCACAGGAGCTCGGCCCCTGGCTCATCGTGATCCCCTTTGCAGGCGTGGCAGGCTTCGTCTTCGACGGTGTCTTCGTGGGTGCGAGCTGGACCAGCGCCCTGCTGCTGACGATGCTCGGCGCCTTCGCGATCTATGCCATCGCCCTGTGGCTGACCTGGCCGATGGGCAATCATGGATTGTGGTTGTCGTTTACAGTCTTTCTGATTGCCCGCGCCGGACTACAGCTGGCATTCATGCCCCGTCTCCTATCCCGGATGGCGTAACAGGGGGACACATCGCGGCGCTATGCGTTGCACAGCCAAGGAGCCGACTGCAGTCCCGTGACCCCAGAATCGATCGCCCTCAACCGTTTCGGCCTCGGCTATCGCCGCGGAGATGCGCTGCCCCAAGATCCGCGCGGCTGGCTCAAGCGACAGATTGCGGAATATGTGCCCTCTCCGAAGGCGCTGGCCGGAAGGTCAGTCAATGGTGAGGAGGTCGCGCGCGTGATTGCCGACACCGCCGAATTTCGCGCCATGCGTAATGCTGCTCGCGAAGACGCGGACAATCCCGAAGCCGCGGCGATGATGAGCAAGGAGCGCCAGCAGGACGTGAGGCGCGACCTGGTCGCAGATATCGCTTTACGCGGCAGGCTGGCACTCGAAAGCGATACACCCTTCATAGAACGCATGGTCCATTTCTGGTCGAACCATTTTGCGGTTTCGACGGACAAGGCGCAGATCCCCTCGCTCGTTGGCCCGTATGAGTTCGGCGCGATCCGCCCGCACGTTACCGGTTATTTTGGCGACCTGCTGAGAGCTGCCTCGCTGCACCCGGCGATGCTTGCCTATCTCGACCAGTGGCAATCACAGGGTCCCAACAGCCGAGCGGCGAAGATGCGCGAACGACGTGGGCGTCCGGAGCGCGGGCTCAACGAAAATCTCGGTCGTGAAATCCTCGAGCTCAATACGCTCGGTGTCGATGGCGGCTATACGCAGGAAGACGTGAAGGAACTGGCGCGCGCACTGACCGGCTGGACGATGCAGGGGCTGCCCGCCGCTGCCCGCGCCATGCCGCAGTCCGGCGGTGCGGCCTTTTTCGACTACATCCATGAGCCCGGCATGCGGACTGTCATGGGTCGAAGCTACCGCGACACGGGAGCAGGCCAGGCTCTCGATATACTAGACGACCTCGCGGTCCATCCATCGACCGCGCGTTTTGTCGCGACCAAGCTAGCACGGCACTTTGCAGGTGACACACCGCCCGAAAGCCTCGTTGAACGACTGGCGAAGGCCTTTACGGACAGTGGTGGGCATCTACCCAAGGTCTACGAGGCGCTGATCGATGCGCCCGAGACGTGGGTCGAACAGCCCGTGAAGTTCCGCCAACCGTGGGAGTGGGCCGTGGGCCTGCTGCGCGCAGGCGGCGAAATGAAACTGGCCGATCGCCAGTTCGCCATCATGCTGCGCGAGCTTGGCCAGCAAGCTTGGCGGCCGGGGTCACCGGCAGGTTGGGACGACCGCGAGGCAAGCTGGGCCGGAGCCAATGCCCTCTATCGCCGGGTCGAGGCGGCCGAACGCGTCGCCGACCTCCTCCGGCTGGAGGATGTCCGCGAACTGGCCGAGGCAATGTTCCCCGGCTCGCTGTCGGACACGACCCGCCAGTCGGTACGCTGGGCGGAAAGCAACGAGATGGGCTTCGCGCTCCTGCTCGTTTCACCCGAGATGATGAGGAGGTGAGCATGATCGACAGACGGACAATGCTTGCCGGAAGCGCTGCCCTTGCCGCGGCTTCGCTTGGCCCGCACATGGCCTTTGCGCGCACCGCCGGCGAGAAGCGCCTGCTGGTGCTCGTGATGCGCGGGGCGACCGATGGGCTTGCACTTGCCGCACCGCTTGCCGATCCCGCGTTTAGAGCCGCACGGGCGAAGTGGCTCGACACCTATGCCGATGCGCCGAAGCTGGATGGCACATTCGCACTCCATCCGGCGCTGGCAGAGACAGGCCGTCTCTACAGCGCAGGCGACGCCTTGCTCGTCCATGCTGTTGCGACAAGCTATCGCGAGCGTTCGCATTTCGATGCGCAGAACCTGCTCGAGACAGGGGGCACGAGGCCGTTCGAGAGGCGGGACGGTTTTCTCAACCGCTTTGTCGGATTACTCAAGGGCAGCGAAAGCCCGGCGATCGCGCTGGCATCGGCTCTCCCGCTGGCGCTGCGCGGATCGAACCCTGCTTCCACCTACGCGCCGACGACGCTGCCCAAGGCTAGCGAGGCGCTGCTTGACCGGCTCCCCGATCTCTATGCGGGCGATCCGCAGCTGGCCGGTCTGTGGCAACAGGCACGCCAGACGGAAGCCATTGCCGATGCTTCCGACATGGACTCGCTCGGCCGGGCGCGCGATGCCGGAACGCTTGCAGCGCGCATGCTGGCCGATCCGCAAGGCGCGCGTATCGTGATGATGGATCTCGCCGGGTGGGACAGTCACGCCAACCAGCTTGGCATGCTGCAACGGCGTTTCACGCAATTCGACGAGTTGATGAAGGCATTCCGCACAGGGATCAATCCTGTGTGGGACGACACGCTGGTTCTGGTCGTCACCGAGTTCGGTCGGACGGTCGCGATCAACGGGACCAACGGGACCGATCACGGCACCGGCAGTGCTGCGCTACTGTTGGGCGGCGCGGTCAGGGGTGGCCGAGTGATGGCCGATTGGCCGGGCCTTGCTGCCACGCAGCAATACGAAGGACGCGACCTCAAGCCGACCATGTCCCTAGAGGCGCTCACCTCTGGCGCGCTGGCGAGCCACTTCGGACTGGATGCCGAAAAGGTGATGCGCTCGCTTTACCCCGGCCGGACGGATCGCCCAATAGACGGACTGATCGCCTAGGCCTAAGCCCGCTTCTGGTTGTTCGCAGTCGGGAGCGGTGTGACGCTGGCTTTCTCGCGGCGCAGGTTGCCATCGCGCAAGGTGCGGTTCCGCCCCTCCTCCTTGGCCTTATAGAGCGCCGCATCGGTGCGGGCGAACAGCTTGCCGTAGCCTTCGCCTTCCTTCCGGCCGGCAACGCCGAAGCTTGCCGTGAGGCGGTGGTCTTCGGGCATGCCGTCGACCTGTGCCGCGCCGAATTTCTTGCGAATGCGTTCCGCCATTGCGACAGCTGCATCGCCTTGGCAATTCCAGGCAAGTACGCAGAATTCCTCGCCGCCGATGCGCCCGGCAATGTCGGTATCGCGGATCGTGTCTTCGATAACCCGACCGAAAGCCGCGATCGCCTTGTCGCCGACCTGGTGCCCCCAGACATCGTTGACCGATTTGAAGTGGTCGATGTCGGCAACCACCAGCGAGACCGGAACGCCTTCCAGCTTCGCCTTCTCGATCTGTGCCACGACGTCCTGCTCGAATGCGCGGCGCGTCCTCAAACCGGTGAGCATGTCCAGTTCGGCGCGCTCGCGCACGGCCTTGATCTGGTCGTAGACGCAAGCCCCGACCAGCACCATCGCTGCGATCAGCGAGATCAGCGAGAGCGACAGGTTCACGACCGAGTAGTAGAGCGATTCCCGATAGGCGTCGGCCGCGATCGAGGATTCAACCAGCAATGTCAGCACGGGGCGGATCAGGAATTGGGCTGCCAGCAGGGCTTGTACGGCGATGATCAGCTTGTCGATCGCTTCGCGCTGATGAGCGCCGAGCAGCGTCATCACACCTATGAGGTACATCGCCCCATAGCCGGTGTTCACGATGATCAGGCGCGGCGCGATGTCGGTGGACAGGACAACAGCGATGGCCAGCGTCGCCGCGGATAGGCCATAAACGGTCAGTTGCACTCCCAGATAGGGTGGCTGGCCCACACGCATCGCCAGACCCCACAAGCCAGTGACGACCGAAAGCGTGTAGAAAAACTGGGTTACATGGAAAATGTAGAAAGTACCGGTGTCGAGCAGGTGCGTTGCCGCAAATCCGACGCAGAAAAACAGGTAGGACGCGGCGAAAGCGAGCACGTAATTGCCCATCTTCCCGCGGTTCCACATCACCAGGAACACGAGCATGAAGACCACCGCCATCGTAGGCGTGATCAAGCCGATAATCTGTTCTCTCATGGGTCCGCCCCGAACCTCCTTGCCCCCTATTAGGCAGAGAAGGTTAACGGGTACTTAGGGTGTCGCACGGTTACAAGTCCCGCTCGCACTATGCGTTCTTACTATTGCAAAGCAGTCACATATGTAACGTTTTCATTCCGCGTCGGGCATCATGATCGGCTCTTCGCGGTTGGCCAGCACGCCCACGACGGCGGTCCAGACAGCCACATTCTGGCGCAGCTGGACGGGATCGATTTTGTCCAGCGTATCGTCCGCGGTATGATGCAGGTCGAAATAGCGCGTGCCGTCCTGCTGCAGGTCGATCAGCGGGCCTTTCTGCTCTCGGACTAGATTGAGATCCGCACCGCCACTCGCTGTGATCCGGCTGGGAGCAACGCCGAAGCGGCCGACTGCAGCGGCCAGCTCACGGTAAAGCGCTGGATCGCTGGCGGTGAAGTTGCTTTCCAGGCGCCAGATGCGGTCGGCGCCGAAATCGCTTTCGAGGCCGACATAGACCGGCTCGTCGAGATGGGCTTCGGCATAGGCTTTCGATCCCCAAAGGCCGGTCTCTTCCGCTCCTGCGAAGAGGAGACGGATGGTGCGCAGCGGCTGGCCTTCCGCCGCCACATGCCTCGCAGCTGCCGCAATGATGCCGCAGCCCGCGCCATCGTCGATCGCACCGGTCCCAAGGTCCCAGCTGTCGAGGTGGCAGGCGAGCAGCACCGGCGGGAGCGAGGGATCGCGTCCGACTATCTCGCCCACGACATTGCCGCTGCGCGTCGTGCCGAGATCGCGCGGGGTCATGACCAGCTTCATGCGGATCGGTGTACCCTCGGCGCGCTCGAACATGCGCTCGAGATTGTCGGCATCGGGATTGGAGAGCGCGCCAGCCGGAGTCGGCGTCACGCCCTCGGCGAAGGTCGTGGTCCCGGTGTGCGGCACGCGGTGGTTGTCGGTGCCGACCGAGCGGATCACCGTGGCCAATGCGCCCTTGCTCGAAGCAAGCGACGGCGCCATCCAGCGCGCGGGTCCGGCGAAACCATAATGCGAGCCATCCTGCGCGGCGCGCATGTCGTGGCTCACGAAAGCGATCTTGCCTTCAAGGCTGCCGTCTTCGGCTGCGACGAGATCGGCATAGGTCGGGAAATAGACCACTTCGGCCTCGATCCCGTCTGCTCCGGTGGACGTCGTCGTCGAGAGTGCCGTGACCGCCATCGGCTGCGCGAAAGGCGCGGTCACTTCCGCGGTTTCGATGCCGCGCACCCAGGTCGGCATGTCGAAAGGCTCGTCGGCGATATTGGCAAAGCCATTGGCTTGGAGCCAATCCATCGCCCAGACGCGTCCGCGCGTCTCCTGCTCGGTGCCCGGCATGCGCGGGCCAACCTCGGTGGTGATCCCCTCGACGAAATCCCAAGCGATCGTATCGCCTTCCAGCGCATCGTCGGCGCGATCGGCATAGGCAGGGACGGAGAGCGAAAGCGCGGCGAGCGCGAGGAGCGACTTGTTCATGGCGGCGCTTGCTAACAGCGCCAGCGGTTATGCCAAGCCTCAATCGGTCCGATTGGCGTCTGCGTGCCCGCTTTGCTCGAAATATGCGATGGTCTTCGCAAGGCCATCGCGCAGTTTCGTGGTCGCTTCCCAGCCGAGCATCTCGCATGCGAGCGTAGTGTCCGGCTTGCGGCGACGCGGGTCATCCTGCGGCAAGGGCTTGTGCACCAGCTGCGACTTGCCGCCGACGATGTCGAGCACCGTCTGGGCCAGTTCGAGCATCGAATACTCGCCCTCGTTGCCTATGTTTACCGGTCCGGTCGTGTCCGCATCGGTGCCCATCATGCGCACACAGCCGTCGATCAGATCGTCGACATAACAGAAGCTGCGCGTCTGCTCGCCGTCGCCGAAGATGGTGATGTCCTCGCCGCGCAGCGCCTGCAGGATGAAGTTCGAGACGACGCGCCCGTCGTTTGGATGCATGCGCGGGCCGTAGGTGTTGAAGATGCGCACGACCTTGATCGGGAGATTGTGTTGGCGGCGATAGTCGAAGAACAGCGTCTCTGCGCAACGCTTGCCCTCGTCATAGCAGGAGCGCGGGCCGATCGGATTGACGTTGCCCCAATAGTCTTCGGTCTGCGGATGGACTTCCGGATCGCCATAGACCTCGCTGGTGGAGGCCTGCAGGATCGGCACCCGCAGCCGCTTGGCGAGGCCAAGCATGTTGATCGCCCCGATCACGCTGGTCTTGGTCGTCTGGACCGGGTCGAACTGGTAGTGGATCGGCGACGCCGGACAGGCGAAATTGTAGATCTCGTCCACCTCGACCGACAGCGGCATGGTGATGTCGTGGCGAAGCAGCTCGAAACGCTCGTGGCCCAGCAGGTGCGCAATATTCGCCCGCGCACCGGTGAAGAAATTATCGACGCAGAGCACCTCGTGCCCGTCTGCAAGCAGGCGATCGCACAGGTGCGAGCCGAGGAAACCCGCCCCGCCCGTCACCAGCACGCGCTTGGTCAGCGAATAGCGCGCCAGTGCGCCGGGTTTCGCGTCACTCATGTCTCGGAAATCTCCTGCCAGAATTTCTGCGCCCGCGCGGCGCCTTCGCTCGCCGGATCGAGCAAGGCCTCGACCGCATCGGCAAAGCGCTCGGTATCGCCAAGGTGTGCGCGCTCAACCGTCGCGTCGGAATAGCGTTGCCACGCCTGTTCGCTCTGCGAAACCGCCAGCATCGAGCGCGCGATGCTTTCCACCGATTGCGGCTCGACCACGTAACCTGTCACGGCATTGCGCACGAGCGCATCGCGCGAGCCGACCGCATGGCTGACGATGGCGGGTACGCCGAATGCTGCCGCCTCGTTCACGACCAGCCCCCACTGCTCTTCCGTGCTGACGAGGCAGAGCGCGAGCGAGCGCGCCAGGCGCTTCGATACGTCCTCGGCCCGCAGGAAACCGGTGAATTCCACCCCTTCGCCCGCCTGCGCTTTCAACTGATCGGCCAGCTCGCCGTCGCCCGCGAGCACGAGTTTGCGCGCAGCGCTGCCCGCAAGCTCGCGGTAGCGCGCATATCCGGCGAGCAGCACGGACAGGTTCTTCTTTTCGACGAAGCGCCCGACGAAGAGGAAATCACGGTCATCCCAGCGCACCTGCTCGCCTTCACCTTGCTGGCGAATGCGGTCGAGACCCACCGTGTCGTAACCCGGCAGGATCGGCTTGTCCCCGAAGCCTAGGAATTGCAGGTAATCCCGCTGCCTCAACCCGCCGACAATCGCCGCCTTGTAGGGCGAGAGCACTTTGGCCTTGGCGGTTTCGCGCACGAGGTTGCGGGGAAAATCGTCGAACTTGCTCTCGGTCATCATGACCATGCCCTTGCCCGCCGCCGCCATGCGCCATGACAGCGCGATCATGTCGCGTTCGGAATAGGGTACGCCGCTGCAGACCATGTCGGCCCCGCGCAGTGCCTTCATCGCGGCGCGATAGCGCGCGAGGTGGCCGACCTCGTCATAGCTCTTGCCGGCAAACAGGGTGATGTGCCGCGCATGCTCGATCCCCTCGGCAGGCTCCCACGCATAGGTCGCGCTGGTGGTGGCATATTCCACCGCCAGAACCTCGGCCCTGCCCTTCAAGCGCCGCGCCGCCGCTTCGACGCGGTCGACATGATAGGCGGCAAACTGCGAAAACAGGATCGCGACCTGCGGCAATTTTCCTGACTGACCCGGCTTTTCGCTCATTGCGAAATTCGCCTAGGACAGCCCGGTGCCAAATGCCAGTGCCACCTTGCCCCGAGGGCACCGTGCCACTATCTGCCCCACCAACTCTCCCATTCTCGCAAGATCGATTCAAGGATTCGCCCGATGGCCGCGCAATACGCCTTCGTCATGAAGGACATGACCAAGACCTTCCCCGGTGCAAACAAGCCGGTGCTCAGCAATATCAACCTGCAGTTCTACCAAGGTGCCAAGATCGGCATCGTGGGTCCGAACGGCGCGGGTAAATCGACGCTGATCAAGATCATGGCCGGCATCGACAAGGATTTCACCGGCGAAGCATGGCCGGGCGAGAACATCACCGTCGGCTATCTCGAGCAGGAGCCCGAGCTCGACGAGAGCAAGACCGTGCTTGAGAACGTCAAGGACGGGGCACGCGAGACCGCCGACATGGTCGAACGCTTCAATGCGATCGGCATGGAAATGGCCGAGGAAGACGCCGATTTCGATGCGCTCAGCACCGAAATGGCCGAATTGCAGGACAAGATCGACGCGGTCGACGGCTGGACGCTCGACAACCAGCTCGAAGTCGCGATGGAAGCGCTCCGCTGCCCTCCGGGCGACTGGCCGGTCACCGATCTTTCGGGTGGCGAGAAGCGCCGCGTCGCGCTTACCCGCCTGCTGATCCAGAAGCCCTCGATCCTGCTGCTGGACGAACCGACCAACCACCTCGACGCGGAAAGCGTCCAGTGGCTCGAAAACCACCTCAAGGAATATGCGGGGGCGGTGCTGATGATCACCCACGATCGCTACTTCCTCGACAATGTGGTGGAGTGGATCCTCGAACTCGACCGCGGGTCCTACTATCCGTACGAAGGCAACTACTCGACCTACCTCGAGAAGAAGGCCAAGCGTCTGGAACAGGAGAGCCGCGAGGAAAGTGGCCGCCAGAAGGCCCTGTCACGCGAACTCGAATGGATCCGGCAGACGCCCAGCGCGCGCCAGACCAAGTCGAAGGCCCGTGTCCGCAAGTTCGAACAGCTCCAGGACGCACAGAAGGACCGCAAGCCCGGCAAGGCGCAGATCGTCATCCAGGTGCCCGAGCGTCTCGGCGGCAAAGTCATCGAGGCCAAGAACATCTCGAAGGCCTATGGCGACAAGCTGCTCTTCGAAAACCTCTCCTTCATGCTGCCCCCGGGCGGCATCGTCGGCGTGATCGGGCCGAACGGCGCGGGCAAGTCCACGCTGTTCAAGATCCTGACCGGCAAGGAAGAACCCGACAGCGGCACGGTGGAAATCGGTTCGACCGTCCACCTCGGCTTCGTCGACCAGAGCCGCGACCATTTGAACCCC
>JABDNC010000195.1 GCA_013001165.1 Erythrobacter sp. | reverse complement strand
GCCCACGAGGGCTTCAGAGCCAGAGACAATCCTCGAAGACATCGGCATCGGACAGCAGCCGGAGATAGAGGTTTCGGCCCAAACATCTTTCGAGGCCGCTCCGCCGCGAGCCACAAGAAAAGACGTGCTAATCGCCAAAGTTAAGCCCGATCAGCAGTTCTCCGAGGAAGCGTCACGAGATGCTGGGCCTGATGATGGCGATATTCAATAGCTCCAGCCTGCCAAGCAAGCCGAACCTGCTGTTACAGGGAGCAAGATATTCGAGCACGAGCGTTGGGATGAACTCGTCGAACGTATCCGCAGGATTCGTATTCCGATCAGGTCTGAGACCCATTCAAATGGCCGTCAGAAACTTAGCGTGCCGAGCCTTGGTAAGGACGATCAGGCTACACTCAAGATTAAGCGTTTCTCATACAGGACACCCTTTCGCCTCGAGGCGATATATGACCACCAGCAACAAGAGATTCGCCGTATTGCGCGCTGGATCAAAGAAGAAGGCCATGATCCCAAGCAGCTCATCATTGAGGGGCGCACCGCGAAGCTAGGCAATGTTCGACCGGTTGTTCGAACACTGCTGAGAAACTGGGGGCGGCATCCTGAAGTGCTCTCTGCCGTCCGCGCCGAAAACGACCGACGCATCGCAGCGGCGAGCGAGCAATCATCAGAACCTAAGAGGCTGGATCCCTATAATGTCAACTCGTCGTCGGTCTCGAACGGCACACTCACAGGTCGTAGAGAAAAAACGTCAAAATACCCCGAACCCGCTAGGATTTATACGAAGGTCGTGGCGGATTTCGCCAGATTACTTCGCGCGGAAGCCCCTACGGCGGAACTGAATGCAGCTGCGGAGAAGGTCTTCCTTTGCCCCAAGGGCCGAGATGACGTTTTCGGTATGGTACGGCGCTTACATCGGCTTATGACAAGTACGTCGACCCTTATCTGCAATCTCAGAGGTTCCGGAGCCAGAGTAATGAAGGCGGGCGGGGCTGAGAATGGGTCATAGATCGGTTCTGATTGCGGGTGGGCAAAGAGCCGCCATTCCGTTCATGACCCGATTGCGGGCATCGACTGCCATGTTCGTAACATACCATAATTCCGGACGAGGGGCTTTCTTGCGCCCAATTTGGGAGGCGCAGACAATTCACGCGTGGGTGGATGCGCTATGGGAAACGAAGAAAGAGCCTCGACCCGGGTGTGCCTGGGAGGGCCTCTAAGGAGGCTACCAAGCATCGTCCGGCAAGGGCATTGCTAAGGTCCCGAACACACTAGCTTGTAACTTCGTTTGCGAACATAGATTGTGGTGCAGATTCCCGCCACGGAGCAGTGTGGGAGCGACCCGAAGTTGTCGAAGCTGGCGTTGTCGTAGGCAAAATCTGCAAAAATTTCCCGCACCTGATGTATTGTGTCAATCGCCTTCGCGTTCGAAAGCAAAGTTTGTTGCGCGTCGTTGGTCGTTGGGCCTGCACTTCGCTTGTGCATGATCGGGTGGATTTTCGGAGCTACATCTCGCCCGTATGCTAACCTCTTCAACCGAACCTCCGGCACGTGCCGTGCGACACGTAGGGCAAACCTAATGACTTATTTACCGTGAATCTCTTATTGCTGTGTTGATGGATAAGAACATATCATTTGCAACGCACGGACCTGCTGCGATCAAGGTATGTGAAAGCTTCGCTGGCGCAGCAGCCATAGGCGTTTTGTACGGATTGCTCGCTTATCTAAGCATGCAGCTTATGGCCGATTCCAGCCCGGTCTCAGCATTCTGGATCGGCAATGCCATGGCCGTCGGCCTGCTCTTGGGCCGCGGGACGCGCTGCCGCGTTGCAGCAATCAGCCTCTGCCTCTTCTCCAATTTCGCGGTAAATTTGTTGGGCGGGTTTGAGCCCGTATTCTCGGCGTTGCTTTCTGCATCGAACATGATGGAGATAGTGTTGGCTTTGTACGCTCTCGACCGGTTCATAACCCGCTCGAAAACCTTCGACAATCTCGGACTCTTTCTCAAGCTGGCCGCAATCGGAACCACGGTACCGCTCGTCTCGGGATTGTTTGCCGCCACTTCGGTTGCGACTCTCAGTGAAGCAACATGGTTTTCAATATATGCCCAGTGGTTTGCTGCGCACAGTTTGCAAATCCCGATTTTCACTTCGTTGATACTGATCGTACGAAATTCAGTCGGAAGCCGGGCCTCACGTGAGGAATATCCAGTGCGTAACTGGATTGTCCTTCTGGCTGCAACCATAGTCTGTGCAACGATCATATTCGCCCAAGACACTTATCCGTTCCTTTTTCTAGCGATGCCGTTGGTTGTGCTGGCGGCATTCCTTACCGGTCGACTAGGCACTGCGGTGGTCGTCGCAATACTGTCCTTGGTCGCTGTAATCGCCACTCTGAACGGGCACGGCCCAATTTCGCTTGTACGAGGCGGTGCGCGCGAGCAAATGATTGCCTTGCAAACTTTCCTTGCTTCCTCTCTGGCAATTGGCCTTCCCGTAGCCGTCAAGCTTGCCGCGAAGATGACCATTCGCAACGAGTTGCAAGATAGTCGTGATTTCGTGGAATCAATCCTCGCCGGCGTGGGAGATCTCGTCTTTCGTGTCGACGAAAATTGGCGTTTCACTTATGCCAATCCACGTTGGAAGAACCTGACGGGTTTCACCCCCGAAGAGCTAGTTGGTGCAAATCCGTTCCAGAACGTAATTGATCGTCACGCTGTCGACTTGAGATCGCAAAAGGAAGCGATCGAGACGGGACGCGATTTTGGCGAGCGCATTGTGGTGCAAATATCGACGGCCGACGAGCGAACCCTCCAGTTTGCAGTCAGCATTAACCCTCAATTCGACAACGAAGGCAATTTTGCCGGAGGCATCGGAGTGGCCACCGACGTAACGGAAAAGCTAGCTCGCGAACATGCCTTGTCAGAGAGTGAGAAGCGCTTCCGACGACTTGCGGAAACTGCGCCTGTCGGGATCTTTCAAGCGAATGCGGCTGGTGAGATGACTTACGTTGCTTCGCAATGGGTAGAACGTTTCGGGCTGAACGCAGAAGACTTTATCGGCCAAGGCTGGAAAGATCTCCTAGCAACGGGCGAGGAGCTCAAAGACGACCCAGCTTTCACTGGCTTCGATAGCCCGGGAGACGTCCGGCATCGCGTGTTGAATTTTCGAAACAAACAAGGGGAGGAGTTCTGGTGGGAAACCATCAACACTGCAGAGTTCGACGAGTTCGGTAATATCTGCGGATTCGTAGGTGTAGCCCACGATATTACCGAGCAACGTCTCGCTGTTGAGCGTTTGCTTGAAAGCGAGCGACGTTTCCAAACCCTTGCGAATATGGCGCCTGCGGGAATTTTCCGCACAGATGCCAATGGAGGCTGCACTTATGTGAATGAGGCTTGGAAGCGGCTAACAGGGCTGGAGGGCCGACAGTGGGAAGGTAATGGGTGGGCTAATGCGGTCCACCCTGAAGATCTCGACCGAGTAAAGATGGTTTGGGGTGAGGCGGTAAGCGCCCAGCGAAACGGCGAAGAGGAGTTTCGGTGGCTGAGACCAGATGGTTCAGTGGTTTGGACCCATGCAACCTTCGGTCCGGAATTCGGCGAGGCCGGTTCCGTTTCTGGTTACATCGGCGTCCTGAGCGATACCACAAGAGAAGTCGAAGCGCGGCTGAAATTGGCAGAGCGCGAGCATCAGTTGGCCCTGCTTGCCGATAACGCAACCGATGCGGTCTTGCGTCTCGATCTACAGGGCTACTGTATTTATGCCTCGCCCTCCGCCCGCCACGTTTTCGGCATCAAGCCTTCATCGCTGGTCGGTAGATTGGTGATTACTGGTTTCCACAAGGATGACGACCGAACCGTCAACCAGGTATTTCGACGCTTGACTGCGGGTGATGCCGATAGTGCGCGCGTCGCCTTCCGCTCAGAGATCCTGACCCAGCCCGGCGAATATCAATGGATTGAGGCCAACTGCGGGCTCGTCCGAGACGAGGATACCGGCGAGCCGGTCGAAGTTCTCGCATCGCTCCGAAACATCGACGAAATGAAGAAGCTTGAGGCAGAGCTCATCAGAGCACGTGACGCCTCCCTGAAGGCAGTTGAAAGCAAGACAGCTTTTCTCGCCAATATGAGCCACGAAATCAGGACCCCTATGAACGGTCTGTTGGGCTTTACGGAACGCGCATTAGAGCGCGCGCCGGATGGAAAGTTTCGCCGCAGCCTCGAGAAGGTCGCCGAATCCGGTCGCATCATGCTCCAATTGCTCAACGATCTTCTTGACTTCGCGAAGATCGAATCCGGGCACATGCAGATCGTCAGCGAGCCGACCAATCTGAGAGAGATTATCCAATCGGTCTCAATCATGATGGAACCTGCGCGCAGCAAAGAAGGCCTCGCTATCAGGGTCGATATCAGTGAAGATGTTCCGGAGTGGCTCCTTACCGATCCGCTGCGTGTGCGCCAGATCTTGCTCAACCTGCTCGGCAATGCTCTGAAGTTTACCGATGAAGGCGAGGTTTCCGTTCGGGTCGATGCAGACTCGCACAACAGCATCCTCAAGATCGCGGTCTCGGACACTGGCATCGGTATCTCAGAAGACCAGCTGCAGCGTATTTTCGAGGATTTCGTTCAAGCCGAGGCGACCATCGCGCGACGCTACGGCGGTACCGGTCTTGGTCTCTCGATAAGCATGCAGCTTGCAAGAATGCTCGGCGGCTCGCTGAGCGCGGAAAGCACGCTCGGCGAAGGCTCCACCTTCCATCTGAAGCTGCCCCTTGTCGCCTGCGAGGAGCCTTCCGCAAAACCGCAGAGCAATACTCCTGCCAGCTTGCCGAAAGGCTTTGAAGGCTGGCGAGTTCTCGTGGCAGAAGACAATGACATCAACCAAGAACTTATCTCGGATATCCTCGAGGATGCTGCCATTAGTTTCGAACTCGTCGAAAACGGGCGCGCGGCTGTTGAACGCGTCATGGAAGCGCGGGCGAATGCGGATAAATTTGACCTCGTTCTGATGGACATTCGCATGCCCATTCTCGACGGGCTAAGCGCCGCTCGGGAAATTCGTGCCTCGGGTATCGATGCCCCGACTTTGCCGATCGTCGCACTCACCGCTCACGCCTATCGCGATGATATCGCTGCCTGCCGCGAGGCGGGAATGCAGGGGCACTTGGCGAAGCCATTCCGGAGGGATGATTTGCTTGCAGTGATCAGTAAGCACTTGGCCGGCGATGCGGCAGCGGCAACCTCTCCAAGAATACCGAAGAGGCGCGCTTCGGCCGCCCAGAAATACGCAGATCGCAAGAAAGCCACTCACGCCCTCCTTCTCGCGGCGCAGGAGGAGGCGAACAATACGCAAGCGCACTTCGTGGAGCTTGCTTCGCAACTACACCAGCTTGCTGGTGTGGCCGGGCTGTTCGGTGAAGCAGATCTCGGCCTGGCGTGCATGCGCCTAGAGAAAGCAATCAGAGACGGTTCAGATCCGGTGCAAGAGGAGGGCTTCGCGGCCCTCACTGCAATGCTCGGAAAACACGAAGGTACAGTCGATCATGACTTTGCAGAATTGCACTAAGACTCTTGCCGCCGTCGGTGCACTTTGGTGCTCGAGCGCGGTGCTCTTCCCCGCAGCCGCATTTGCGGAATCCGAGACTTTCGTCGATGTTTCGACACGTGGTGTCGCTGCAAAGCGCGACGTAGTGGAGAATGATGAGTTCGACAGCACCGGTTACGGCGCCGACCTGCGCTTATTACACGAGAAGGAAGGCGAGAAGCTCAGGTATTGGGTCGATACTTCGGTGGGGATATTCGATTATATCGACGAGGGTCGAACCACGCGCGAGACCTTTCGCGGCGAACTCGGGTTAGCCTACGACCTGAACGAAACCATCGAAATGTCGTTCGAAGTCTCTCACATCGAGAATCTCGTTTTCGTAGAATCGCTTCAGGCCGACCAGCAACGAGCACGCGTGCAGGGCCAATGGGAAAAGGAAGATGATCGCGTGCGCGTCTATGCCGAGTACCGCGAACGGCAATACGACCAAGATGTGGAAGCGACCGGCAACGGCATGCGCTATTCTGCCGAATACAATCGCCGCTACGGCTCCTACCACTGGCTTCGATTCCGGGTGTTCCAAGACAGGATTGAAAGCGAGGACAACCGGCGCGACTACAATCGCATATCCGGCTCGATCGACTACAGTCGTCCGATCGCAAAATACCTGCGGCTCAGGACCAATCTCGACGTTCGAAGCTGGAAGTTCCCAGGTCGCACCGCACAGGGTGATCCGGATGGTGACCGGCGCGAGGATAGTTACATCGCGCCCGAAATCGGCCTGGACTACGGGAAGAGCAGCGGAGGCCTGCGCGGGAATGTCCGCCTCGGCTACCAGCTACGTAACAGCAACGACGAGCGCTTCACTGGTGATACGCCGCGCTTCGCCATCGAGCTCGGCTATCGCTTCTAACCCTTGCGCTTGAGCCTTGCGGGGAGGTCGCGCAGACGATTGCCCGTTTCGGTCAACCAGCCACCGAGCCAGCCGCCCTTTTGGCGAATGGTCAGCCGCTTGAGCTCGAGCGCGGCCCGGGCGCTGCTGATCTGTTCGGCCATTACTGCGCGGTAGACCTTTTCCGCGGCTTTGCGCCTACGTATCGCATCGCTGGCATCGAGGAAGCTCTCGCCGAAATCGGTCAGCCATTTCCCGAGCGAGTTTTCCGAGGCGGGTTCCTCCTCACCCCATAAGTCAGCGAAATCGGCCTCGCGTCGGGCGAGCTGCGCATCCATCCGCTGGATGATCGTCGCAAGCGATCGCGAGGTGATGGTCGCCGACGCATCGCCTCGTTTCAGCATCGATGCGACGGTTTCGCGAACTTTTGCTTCCGAAAGAGCGCCATATTCCTGAAACGCAGACATGGTCTGGAAACCCGCTTCGGCACGTCCCGCATCTTCGCTCAGAAGAGCCTCGCAAGCGGTATGGACTGCATCCCACGCTTGCCAAGTATAGACAAAGTCGAGCCCGGTGCCCTTGATGTTCTGAAGCCCCATGATGCGGTTGAGGAGCCCAGGCGGCGTTTCGCGTGCAATCTGGCGCACCAGCATATCGCCCTTGGTGTAGTAGTTTCGCACCGGGACCAGCGAGGCCATGAACTTCTTGCGCAGAACCTCCTGAATGCGGACCTGCGCTGCAGGAAGGTCTCTGCTGAGCTCGCCCCGCAATGACTTGCACTCCTCCAGCGACTTTTCCAGCGCATCGATATGTGACATCGCTCGCTTGGCGATATCGGGCTTGAATGCCGCTTCGAGCGCTTGGTCTAACCTGCCTGCCTGCCACGCCTCGACGAAGTTTCCCGGGTCGGCCTCTCCCAACTCAATGATCATAGCAGTCAGGCGCCATTCGATCTCCTTGAGCGATCGCGGCAGGCGATGGCGCTTCATCAGCGCATCGAAAGCTTCGTCAACGCCGCCCTCGGCCGCTGACAAATCGATCCCGGCGGCATATTCGTCCCATTCCTGCCTAATGAACTCGAGCAAACCCTCGATGTTCGATCCGATCAGAAAATGGCGATCCGCGCTGACGTCGTTGACGATCATGCTGGCGAACACACGGGAACGCGGCACGCGGTCGGCGCGGTTGTTGACAACGGTGGTCACGAAAACGCCCGGATCGCTCGACAGGCCGTGATCGGAAAAGCCCATACGGGTCCAGTTGCCCATCGCGCCAAAACGTTCATTGGCTGACATGCCCATGACGAATTCGAGCGTCGCACCACTGACCTTAGCGCGTGGGTAGACCTTCAGCACGCCGAGATCCGCCACCACCCGGTCGGCCATTTCCTTTACGCAGTAATCGCGGTCGAGACCAAGCTCACGCCCCATCGCATTCACCAGCGCGATGTTGTAGGGATGTTCGGCGTATGGGAAACGGTCGAGCAGGCGCGTGTGCAACAAGCCCGCATCGCGCCAGCCCACTGTTTCCACCCGCGTGGCCACTGAGTCCGCCCTCGCTTCAAGCAGGGGCAGCATTTCCTCTTCCGAGGTGCAAAGGATCGAAGCCTCTGGCACGAATTCGCACATCACCTCGGCGACATTGCGCCCTGCCGGACCCTGCACGTCCTCGTGATCGGGGAAGGTATTGGTGATAGTGGCAATATCATCCCTCATCCAGTCGCGTTGAAGGATTTTTACGAAATCGGGATTGAGCGCCATGCACTCCCACAGAAAACTGCGCGCGCCAACGCCCTCGGCAATCGCGAGCAGATCAGCCTGCTCCCAGATCGTGGCCTTGTCATAAGGGCGGAAAAGGAAGAGCTCGGTCAGCTCGCCATATGGCTCCCCGAGAAGAAACATCGCCTCGCAGCCGGTAGTCTTCGATACCAAGGGGGCGCCCAGCGAATTCATTAGCGCCGCCTTGAGCCGCTCAGTCCCCGACTTGCCGCGTGTTCCCCACCCGCCAAAGGAGAGAGCTATGCTTTTGCGCACGCGGCGCACCCGTCGTGCTTTCCAGATATGGCGCCCAAAGAACCATGCCGTGAGTAGAACGAGGAAGATCGCAAGATCCTCGAGCGAATTTTCGTAGACGGTGGCGACATAGGCCGCGACCTCGTCCCACAGTAACGGGATGCCCAGGGCCAGTCCGCCGACGTTGAACAACTTCGTCACGCCAGCGTCGCGCCGGGCGACGGTCTCTCCCTGCGTATCCTCTGGATAGGGCCGATGATCGAGCTCTATGCCGAGCTCACCTAGACGTTTCACATAAGCGGCCGGATCGCTGTTGCGCAGGTCTGCAAGCTCAGCGAAGCCGCGTGTTATCTGCCACCAGATTTTGGCACGATCCCACAGCGCCTCGGGCATCGATAATGTGGTAATGCCTTCGCTGGTGTAGATGCGCGTATCACCGCCCCGATCTACCGCCGAAAGCACAAGGTCGAGCAATGGCAGGTAATTGCGCCAGCCGCCTTCGCTGGCGATATGCAGTGGCTCACCCGGCACTGCGGTCGGCGCTAGCTCGGCGATATGTGCCGATGGTGCGACAATCTCCCCCCGGAACACGCGTCCGATTGTATGGAAGAATGCCTGCCGCTTGTCGGTGGCCCCCCGCTTCAACTCGTAAAGAGCACGCCATGCGCGCCGTTCGAACACCTCACCGCGCGTAATGCTGGGCACGTTGCCGGATTCGATGGCGAGCGAGAACTCCTGCTGGGTGAGCACCGCCATGACTCGGCCGAGACACGCTTCATCCTCTCGAAGAAACGGCGCGAGCGCTGGAACACGCTTGGTTTCGCCCTCTGCCATGCCCGATATCGCATCGATCAATACGCCAGCAATTTCTCGGCCCCGTTCGTCGCAGCTCAGCCAGATCCTTTCGCTTGATTCACCGGCCCAACGGCGGACGCGGGGCTTGGAAGCTGTCTGTCGCAATCCTCCGAGCAAGCTGCGCAGTTCCTTCGCCCACTCATCGAGTTGCGGTTCTTGGGCAAGCTCTGCCCAGTCGATGAAATCGCTGCTGGCGGCAATCGCGCAGCGGGTTACAAATTCGTCATTGTCGCTCGGCAGGAGCCTGGCGACGATGTCGAACGTTTCTTGCCCGCCCAGCGCAGGAGCTAGCAGCCCGACGCGGGCCAGCAATGTCGCACGTACCTGCGCGTCGAAATCCGGGACGAGCTTTTCCGCGATATTTGAGGCAAAAGGTTTGGGGAGGAGTGGCAAACTTTCTGCAACTGCCTGCCGGACGGCACCGTCGTTGTCCTCTGCCAGCCGCAGCTGATGGCGCTCCAAATGTGGGTGGTTGGCGAGATGTGTCGACAAAAGGAAGGCGAGCCGACGCCGGACGAAGATACGATTGTCGTCGAGCGTCGTCCGACCCATCGTGCTGGGCGCCGCGAGTCGCCGTTCGACGATACCGTCGATTGAATCCGGGGCGAGATGAAAAAGCGCCTCCATTGCCTCGCACTGAACCCAGCAATCTTCCCGATTGTCGAGCGAGGCTCGCCTAATGTCGCGCAGTGCTGCATCGATCCAGAAGCTCTCTTTGTCGCGCACAGCAGCTTTTCCTAGACGCGACAAGCAGCGATAGGCTGCCGCACGAACGCGCGCGTCTCCTGCGTGACTGCGCAGCCGCGCCAGAATCGGCGAGGCGTGTTTCGAAAGCGCAGCATGCCAAGCGCTCATCTCCATGTGCGGTAGGACTGTCGTGGCCATCGCCGCGAGCCGATCGGCGGCGAATGAAAGCGAGCGTTCGCCATGACCGCGCCGGCGACGGAAACGTTCGAGGACTGCGTCGATGTCAAAAGGTTCGCCGACCCGTTTTTCGTCGGAGCGATATTGCTGGCCTGACGAACCCATTATCTCGGCGAATTGAAGGATCGCCGCGTTCCGCTCTTTCTCGTCGAGCGCTTTGTCGTAGCGAACGCCGAAGGAATCGCGAGCTTGTTGCAAGTCCTCGAGGCGCTGCACCACAGACATAGCGAAACCGGCTGGCACACCAATTAGTTCACCCGGTTTTTCTAGCATCAAGGGGTTAGCGCGAGCAAAAGCCTCCAGCTCTGCCATGATGTCAGAGTCGAGGCGCGCGCGTATTGGGTTGATACCAGCATCCAGACCCTGTCGGAAAAGGCGATCGATGTCGCTCAGCTGCCCGCTCCCAGCACAAGGCAGCTGACGAACTTCCTGCGTGCATCAGATTCGCCAATAAGGGCCTCTCGAATGCCGAGCGACATTTCGACATGGACGAAGGAAGCGAATCCGTTCTCCCTCAGCGCCCTTCCTTGCGCATTTGTAAGCGCACCAAGCTCGGACACGTCATTGGGATAGACCATCACCCGATGATGGGCGAAAGCAGCGCTCAGGCAATCGGCGATGTCCAGCAAATCGTCACCCGCTTCCTCCGTGCCATTGCTCAGGATGATGTCAGCATCGGACCCGGCCTGCGACTGCCTGACCTCGCGGTCGAACCCGTGCAATTGCACCACGCGTCCGGCTGGGTACGTTTTTGCGAAAGCCAGCGAAAATGCGGTGAAGTGGTTCAGTGGGCTGCGCGCAAGGTCTGCGGCATGCGCGCAGGCGTCGCTCGCCCGGCGCGGTGCGGAGTTCCAGGCAGCGGCGGCCAGATCTCCTTCCGCGAAGAGTTGAAGTCCGAGCGTACCGGTGTGGCGGTCTGCTGCTCGATGCGGAGCTGAAATGAGCAAGGGTGCAGAATCGCTCCGTTTCGAGACCATATAGGCTCCACGGCCTGCGCAATCATCCGCGCTTTCATCGAGCCTCATAGCGTCGAGCGGCGCGGCAGCGTCCATTATTTTGAAGCCTTGTCTGTTTATGCCCTCGTGCCAACCC
>JABDNC010000155.1 GCA_013001165.1 Erythrobacter sp. | reverse complement strand
GACACGCGCGATGCGATCCACGTCGCAGGTCTGCCGGTTGCCGAGGCTTTCTTCCGGGCACTCGACCCCCACATGCAGATCGACATCCTCGTCGAGGAAGGCGCGCAGGTGCCTGCCGGGACCGATCTCATGCGGCTTAAAGGCAATGCGCGCGCCATGCTCACCGCCCAGCGTGCAGCGCTCAACACCGTCCAGCACCTCTCGGGCATTGCGACGATGGTCGCGGAATACGTGACAGCAATGGACAATCCCGATTGCACCTTGCTCGACACGCGCAAGACCATTCCCGGCCTGCGCCATCTCGAAAAATACGCCGTGCGCATGGGTGGCGGGGCGAACCACCGCATGGGCCTGTGGGATGCCGCGATGATCAAGGACAACCACGTCCTCGTGGCGGGCAGCGTCGGCGAGGCCGTGCGCCGCGCGGTCGAAGCGGGCGTGAAGGACATCATCTGCGAAGTCGACCGGATCGACCAGATCGAGCCCGCACTGGAAGCAGGTGCCACCCGCCTGCTGCTCGACAACATGGAGCCCCCTACGCTGCGCGAAGCTGTCGCGCTGGTGGCAGGCCGCGTGCCCACAGAGGCGAGCGGCGGCATCAACCTGCAGACAATTAAGGCGAAAGCTGCGACGGGGGTCGATTACGTCTCCGTCGGCAGACTTACCCAGAGCGCACCTGCCGCAGACATCGGTCTGGACTTTACCCCGCTCTGAATTTCGGGCAGCACGTCTGCGTGGGATCGTCGTTTGGAGGGAAACGGGGGCGATGCGTCCAAGATCAATCAGGCTATTCGAAATGCTGTACCTCAGTGCGATCGCGCTGGTGGCGGCAAGTGCAATCTACGATTTCAGCGCGCTGATTGCCGCTGCCGAAGGAGACCTCTCGCGCCGCGGCATCGACCCGGCGACGCTGGTGATCGCGGGCATCGCTTTCACCGTCTTCCTGATGCTGGCGCTGTGGTTCATGGTCGCACGATTGCAGATCGGCTTCGTGCGGTTCCTGCTGATCGCGCTGCTTGCCTGGCAGGCCTGGCCGCTGCCCCAGGCGCTTTCGAACGGCACCAGCGCCAGTGACGTAGTCGCCATTGCGACCATCGTGCTGCAGGCAATCGCGATCATCTTCACCTTCACCCCCAGCGCGCGCGCCTGGTTTGCGGGACCCGGTCCGGACATCAGTGATCAGATCTAGCGCTTTCGCCGCAGGACTGGCGCTCGCCGCCCTGCCCGCGATCGCGCAGGCACAAGCGTTCCAGTGTACGCTGCCGCAGCGCGTCACCGTGCCCGAAGTGCGCAACGAGGCATCACGCCGCCTGCCCGTCACCGGCTACACACTGGCGCTCAGCTGGGCACCCGAATACTGCCGGTTCCGCGAGAACAACCGCCGCGATGCACGCCAGTGCTCGGGCGACAGCGGGCGCTTCGGTTTCGTGGTCCACGGCCTCTGGCCCGATAGCGGACGCAGCTGGCCGCAATGGTGCGGCGGCAGCGACATGCGCGCGGTCGAGCTGCGCAAGAACCTCTGCATCAGCCCCGATGCCCGGCTGATCGCGCGCCAATGGGAAAAGCACGGCACCTGCATGGCCCGCCGACCGTCGACCTATCTCAAGGTCACGCGCATCCTCTACAACGGCCTGCAATGGCCGGACTTCGTGCGCATCAGCCGCGAGGACGACCTCACGGCAGGCACCGTCCGTACGCGCTTTGCCGACGCCAATCCGGGCTGGTTTCCCGAGGCGGTCGGCGTGGTGCTCGACGAGCGCGGATGGCTGGAGGAACTGCGTCTATGCTACGACAAGCGCTTCATGCCCGAGGCATGCGACCGCAGGCGCTTCGGCGCGCGCAATGACAAAGCGGCGAAGATCTGGCGGGGGTTGTAGACGAGAAACCCATGTCCGAAGCTGGGTGGTTAGCGGAATTTCGCCCATGGTCTTCTCGATGACTCTAATCTGACGCCTTTTCGCTCCTCACGGCGAAGTTTTCTTGCTTCCCGCTCGTGAAGGATAGCGGCTTCTCGTAGTCGTATCGAAAGGTCAGGATCGGTGCAGGCGGCAACCATCCTACGATCTTCTTTGGCGAGATTTTCGTAGTAGTTGGCGTCTTTGAGCAGTTCAACGCTCCCAAACTCCTCGCTTTTGCTTGCGTGCTGATTGCTGTCCTCTGCGACACCAATTGCGTCACTACCCTCTTTGGCAGGCATCGAGCCATGACCTTTACTGCCATCGTGGCTTTGGTCCCTTCCGTCATTGCTCATCACAAGGATCCTTCTGTAGGCCACAGGCGATCAGTAGCGACCGCGTGAAAGCGGGCTAAGAGGCGAAATAGCGAGAAGGGAGGGCCGAAAAAGGCCTTCGAAACCGTCAATTGCGACTGGTAGCAAGACTTAAGGTAGAGCCGGAAAACCGATTAGCAATCCCGCAGGATAATTTACTGCAAAAAGCTCGGGTCAAAATCCGCAAGCGGGTCGTTAGCCGACATTAGTCCTCGCTAACGACGCTCCTTGAAAAACTCCCGCAGCATTTCCGCCGCCCGCGCTTCGCCGATCCCTGCATAGACCTCGGGCCGGTGCAGGCATTGCTCCTGCTCGAATATGCGCCCGCCGTGTTCGACTGCGCCGCCCTTGGGGTCGCTGGCGCCGTAATAGAGCTTGCCGATCCGCGCGTGGACGATGGCGCCCGCGCACATGGCGCAAGGCTCCAGCGTCACCCATAGCTCGCAATCGGTGAGGCGCTCCTGCCCCAATGCCTCGGCAGCGCTGCGAATCGCGAGAATCTCTGCGTGGGCGGTCGGATCGCAGGTGTCGCGCGGGGCATTGTGCGCTTCCGCGATCACCTCGCCTGCGCGCGTGACGACCGCACCCACGGGCACTTCGCCCGCTGCCGCGCTGGCTTCCGCCAGTTCGAGTGCGCGCTTCATCGGTTGCGGTAACGTCCAGCCTGTCATACCAGCGTCTCGCTAGCCCGCAGGCTGCAGGGGCGCAACGTGCTTGACGATTCGCACCCTCACCGCTATGCGCGCCGCTTTCCGGGAATAATGAGCCCCGCACCGCATCTGCGGCCAAGGGAACTCGCCCGCCCATTCGAACGAAGAGACTTATCATGTCGCGTATTTGCGAACTCACCGGCAAAGGCCGCCAGGTCGGCAACAATGTGAGCCACGCCAACAACAAGACCAAGCGCGTCTTCCTGCCGAACCTGCAGAACGTCACGCTGATGAGCGAAAAGCTGGACCGCAGCTTCAAGTTCCGCGTCTCGACGCAGGGTCTGCGTTCGGTCGAGCACAATGGTGGCCTCGACAACTGGCTCATGAAGACCAGCGACGAGAAGCTGTCGGCCAACGCGCTCAAGGTGAAGCGCGAGCTGAAGAAGGCTGCCGCCGCTTCCTAAGCGCAGCGGCGCTTCGGCGCTCTCCCCTTCGGGACAACCAAAAGGCGCGTGGGGACTACCTGCGCGCCTTTTGCCGTGCCTGCGCGGATTTCCTGCCGCCGCCGACATCCCAGCGCAGCTTGATCAACAGCGTGTCCTGGTAGCTGGCGAAATTATCGTCCGAGATCAGCCACAGGTTCCAAATACCTTCGCGTTCCGCGGTCACCGCCAGCCCTTCGTAATTGTCACTCGGGTAGGGGCGGTCGATCCGCGCAAGGAATTGGCTATCGAGCACCTTGCCTTCGCGGATCGCTTGCGGGTCCGCGATGACGAGCAGCGCCGGGAAGCGGGGTGGCAGCGCCAGCCGGAAGCCCCTCAGCAGCACGGCCATCTTGCCATTGGGCAGGAGCGCGGCATCGGCAGGGCGGTAGCCGGGACGCGCCTTGAAGGTGAATCGCATCGGTTCGATGCCCGTGGTGGGATCGCGCGGAAACACAAGCGCTTCGTGCAGGCCTTCGCCGCTTGCCTGCTCCTCGATGACGACGAAACGGCCGTCCTTGAGCCGGTCCAGCGATTCGGGGCCCGAATTACCGCCCCAGCGCTTCATTTGGTCCGGGCGGACCTGCGCGCGCATCTGCAGGCGGGGCGAAAAGCGGATGATCTGCTGCGCCCATTCGAGTCCGGCCCAGACCTCCCCGCTTTTCGGA
>JABDNC010000150.1 GCA_013001165.1 Erythrobacter sp. | reverse complement strand
CTGCTCGTCCGCCGCGAGGGCAACCAATTCTACGCGACCGCGCTCGCCGAGCGCCGCCTGTCGCCAACAGCCGAATAACAAGGAGGAGCAATGGAAAGTCTATTTGGAACATCGCTGATAATGGTCGGGGGCCTGGCAGTCCTCGGGCTCATCATCCTTACTTTCTTTCTCAAGATGTATCGCCGCGCCTCGAAGGAAATTGCCTTCGTGCGGACCGGTATGGGCGGAGAGAAGGTGGTCATGAACGGTGGCGCGCTGGTCCTGCCGGTCTTTAACGAGACCATGCCGGTCAACATGAACACGCTGGTGCTTTCGGTTGTCCGTCGGGACGGCGAAGCACTGATCACGCTCGACCGCTTGCGGATCGACGTGAAGGCCGAGTTCTATGTGCGTGTGAAACCCGATGCGGAAGCGATCGCCATGGCAGCGCAGACGCTGGGCATGCGGACGATGCAGCCCGAAGCCTTAAAGGACCTCGTGGAAGGCAAGTTCGTCGACGCGCTGCGTAGCGTCGCTGCCGGCATGACGATGAACGAGCTGCACGAACAGCGGGCGGATTTCGTCCAGAAGGTGCAGCAAGTGTCGTCGAACGACCTCGCGATGAACGGCCTCGAGCTGGAATCGGTCTCGCTGACCGGTCTCGACCAGACGAGCATCGAGCACTTCAACGCCAACAACGCCTTCGACGCCGAAGGTCTGACCAAGCTGACCGAGCAGATCGAAGCGCGCAAGAAACTGCGCAACGACATCGAGCAGGATACGCGCGTCCAGATGGAAACGAAGAACCTCGAAGCAGACACCAAGAGCTTCGAAATCGGACGTGACCAGGAATACGCACGGCTTGCGCAGGAACGCGAAGTCGAGGTGCGCCGTGCCGCGCAGATGGCGGAGATTGCCCGCGAACAGGCCGAACGCCAGCGTGAAGCCGATGCAGCGAAGATCGAGGCAAAGAAGCAGGTCGATGCGCAGCAGATCGAAGCCGACCGTCTCGTCGAAGAGGCTCGGATCGACCAGCAGCGTGCGCTCGAAATCGCCCGGCAGGAGCAGCAGATCGCGGTCCAGAATAAGAGCCGCGAGGAAAGCCAGGCCAAGGCGGAAGCCGACGAAGCCCGCGCCAAGGCTGTCGCTGCCGAGGAACAGGTCGCAACCAGCCGCGAAACCGAGATCGCCGAGCGTGACAAGCGCATCCAGCTGATCGAAGCTTCGAAACAGGCAGAGCGCGACGCCATCTCGGTGAAAGTGGAAGCCGAAGCCGAAAAGGACGCAGCCACCAACCGCGCCGAAGCGCTTCGCCTCGAAGCGCAGGGCGAGGCCGAGGCCGAGAAGCTGCGTGCCGAAGCTGCACGCGTCCGCTTCGAAGTCGAGGCAGCCGGTCAGAAGGCGATCAACGAGGCAGCGAACATCCTGTCCTCGGACCAGATCAGCCTGCAGACCAAGATGGCCCTGCTCAAGGTCCTTCCCGAACTGGTCAAGGAAAGCGCCAAGCCGATGGAAGCGATCGAAAGCATCAAGATCGTCCAGGTCGACGGCCTTACCAACGGCGGCAAGGGAGGCTCCGGAGGAGCGGCCAGTGTCGGCGGCGGATCGGGCAACCTCGCGACCGACGCGGTAAGCGCAGCACTTGCCTACCGGGCCCAGGCTCCCGTGCTCGACGGGCTGATGAAGGAACTGGGCCTCGACGGCTCGAGCCTCAACAGCCTCGTCAAGGGCCCGGCCGAGCATACCGGCGGGTTCGAAGTCGAAGAGGAAGTCGAAGCCAAGGAAGAGCCGAAGGCGCTTCCGGCGAACGGCAAGTCCGACGGCGACAACAAAACCGCCGACGCCTGACCTCAAGGCTCAAGGCAAACGGGAAGGGGGTGCTTCGGCGTCCCCTTTTTTGTCAGTTGCGCGTCGGGTCGAACGGCTTGGAGGTGCGCTGGACGATCCGCTCGCGGTATGTCTTTACCGTGCCCGACAGGTTTTCCGGTTTTTCGATAGTGTCGAGCGGGCGCCCCAAGACGTATAGCAGCTCGTCCCAGTCCGACTTGGCGATGACGCGATAGCGACGCTGCATGCTTTCCATTGCGAGGATCGTCTCGATCTCCTCGCGGGCGAAAGACGCGTCCGGACCGATGATCCTGAACGCCTTTCTGACGCCATGGGTCGCTTCGGTGATGTCGCTATAGCCGCGCTTGCCCGGGTCATGGGTGGCGAACGCGCGCAACATGCGCAGGAGATCGGGCACGGCCTCGACGCCCCGGTCGCCCTGTCGACGGATCAGGCCGGTCGCCTTGAGGCTGTCTTCCACCGAGCTCAGGATCCGCTGCTCTTCGGGGACGATTACAGAATAGGCGCCGGCGGGCAGGCTGCCGAAAGCATTGACCCAGCCCCGAGCTGCCGTTTTGTCCTCCGCCGCGAGATATCGCAGTGCCGCCAAACGCCTCAGATCGGCCGCATCGCCCTCGAGCCTGCCGACCGCCGCCCACAGCCCGTCGGATCTGGTTACGCGGGGATCGGCGATGACCTGTGCGAGCAAGACGCGGTCCTCGTCGCTCAGCGGACCGTCGCTTGCGCGATGCGATTCCATCCATTGGTTGGCGAGCGAAAAGGCCGGGTCGCTATCTGGCCTGGCAGGATCGTTGAGTGCCGCGGCAAGTTCGTCCCGCGCCCGCCGTTCTGCTGCCGCCATATCGACACCGCGCGCGATGCTGGTGTGATCGAGCAGCAATTGGGTCACGGGAATGTCGGCGTATCGCTCGCCCGTACCGATGCGCTGCCGCTCCCAGCGAACATGGAAGTCTTCCAGCCCACCACTCGTCCCTACAAGTAGCGGCGCGGAAGGCGTCGAAATACTAAGCAGCTCCTGCCGCAAGAGCACCTCGCCCCGATCCGACGAGATTTCGAGCGATTTCTCGGTCGGGCCCGAGGGCTGCAGCGACCACTTGCCAACCAGTGCGCCAATGCGCTCCCCTCCGCCTGCAGGCCCGTCGACGATCGAGATGATGAAATCGGGCGTCGGCGCAGCCTTGGTCTTCATCAGCATCTTGCCACCCTGCGTCAGCATCAGGTTCCATTCGGCCTCAAGAGCGCGACGCCCGGCGAGAGGATCGCGCGCATTGTATCCGCCGGGCTCCAGAAGCCCGTAACCGATAGACTTGCCCGCTTCGCCTTCTGCCGTCTCATCGGCAATCACGTAGGTTACCGGTTCCCCCCGCTTCGAATGGAGTGTGACCGAAGTCACACCCGGTGTCTTGAGCAAGGCTGCGCACAGATCGTCGCAGCGGCTTTCGAAGGGGCGCTGTACCAGGATGTTACCCGCGAGCTTGACTGGCGAGGACGGCAACACCTGTTCCAGCCGGAGCGCCTCCAGCTCTGCATTCGCCGCCAGCTTGGCAGGCTGGGGAATTACCCAGAAAACGGCGAGGGTCGCAACGGCCGCCGCGATATTGAGCGGCGCGCCTGAAAGCACCGTGCTCAGCAGGAAGCGGATAGCAGCGAAGACCAGGCCGTACAGGAAGGCCGTCGGCATCATGCCGAGGATCAGCCCCGGGATAACCAGCATGAACATGCCCATGATGACGAGCCAGGGAAACGCAAGCGCGAGGAATGCGCCGATCCCGGTGACAGTGAGGTAGGTCTTGAGCCACATGCGCCGCTGCATAGCGCATGGTGGTCAATAAATATTCAATGAAGAGAGAGGCTTGCCTCGGCTCGGCGTAGTCCGGGATGCAGGTTTGTGTTGCGCTTCCTCGGGCGATGAGCCTAACCGCACCCCATGAACGACGCGCCCCGATGGACCATGCCCCCCGAATGGGCGCCGCAGGATTGGCTCTGGATCGGCTTCCCCCACGATGCCGACGAATGGCCCCAGGTTCTGCCGCGAGCACAAGAGCAGATAGCCGCTTTTGCCAATGCGGTCGCCGAGAGCGGGCAGGAAGTGCGCCTGCTGGTCCGCGATGCGAATAACGAACAACGCGCGCGCGATCTCGTCAGCGGGGCGGTAAAGCTGGAGCGGCGCGCCTATGGAGATGTTTGGCTGCGCGACACCGGACCGCTTATCCTGACCGATGCGACGGGCCACCGAATTGCCCAACGCTTCGGCTTCAACGGTTGGGGTGGCAAATACCTCATGGAAGGCGACCAGACCATCGGGACCGAGCTGGCCGAAGCCGAGGGCCTGCACGTCGACGTCGCCGACTGGATCCTGGAAGGCGGGGCGATCGATGGCGACGGTACAGGACTTGTCGCGACGACCGAGCAATGCCTGCTCAATCCCAATCGCAATCCGCAGCTGACCCGCGAGGAAATCGAGGACCGGCTCAAATCCGACCTCGGCTTCGACCGCGTGCTGTGGCTGGGCGACGGGCTGATCGCCGATCACACCGACGGCCATGTCGACAATCTCGCCCGTTTCGTGGGCGCGAACACACTCGCCCTGCCCCGAGCGACCGGAAGCGACGATCCCAATGCCGGTATCTATGCCAATGCCAAGGCCCGCGCGGAAGCAGCCGGCGTCGCCGTGGTCGAAATCCCGTCACCGGGCCGGATCACCAGCGGCGACCGGATCGAGCCCGCGAGCTACGCCAATTTCGCGATTACGAGCCATCTTGTCGTCGTGCCGACCTTCGGCAGCCCGTATGACGACGAGGGCGTGGCGGCGATTGCAGACCTTTTCCCGGATCGTGCAACGGTAGGGATCAGGGGCGATGCCGTCCTCGCAGGCGGAGGCGGGTTTCATTGCGCCAGCCAGCAGATGCCAGCCGCCCGCGCACGCATTTAACCTTTCGTTAGGGTTTCACGCGGAGAATAGGCCGCATGGCAAAAGCTATCGCTCTCGCACGCACGCATGTCCCGGCGCTCTCGCTGGCTGAAATCGCGCGCGCTGCCATCGTGAGCGGCTGCGGCCTCGCGCTGGTCCTCGCCGGTCCCGCGCTACCCTTCTAACAGTTTCCACACGGCACCTGCCGCTGCTCCGCCCAGTACGAGGGCGACGCTTACCTGCCACTGGCGTGCGGTGACGCGACCGAAGGCGGCATGCCCGAACAGGTCGCCGACCAGCACAGCGGGGAACAGCAATAGGGCCAGTAGCACTTCGCGTAATCCGCCGACTCCAAGGGCAACGAACAGGATCGACGACAGCGGGGTCAGGACAAGGAAAATCGCCATCATCGAGGCGCGCGCGGCACGCGGCTCGAGCCGTCCGCGCAGGTAGAACGGTGCCATGCCGGGTCCCGGCATACCGGCAAAGCCTCCGAAGAAGCCGGTAAAGAAGCCCGACAGGCCCATCGCCGGCTTGCGAGGCATGGCAACCTTTCCGAGCGGCACGACGACCAGCACGAATGCCCCGAGCGAGACGAGCGCAATCAGGACCCGAGCCCAGTCGGCACTCAGCGTTACCAGAGCCCAGAGGCCAAGCGGCATGCATGCAAGGGCAAGCAGCATGATCGGAATGGCCGACCGGTCGGCATCACGCCGGATACGCCCGATATCGGTGAGTCCGATCAGGAATAGCGAAATATTGCCCACCAGCACCGCCTCCCGTGGCGCGATCGTAAGCGCGAGAACCGGTACGATGACCACCGACAGGCCGAAGCCCGCGAGCCCCCGTACGAAACCTGCGGCGAGCGCGGTTAGCAACGCGATGGCAACCGCTTCGAGAGGCAGCCCGAGCATCTAGCCGAATGCCTTCCACAGCGCCGCGAGCGCAGCTGCACCGAGAACGAGACCAACGCATATGCGCCAAGTCCGGTCTTCAATGCTTCCCGAGGCCTTGTTGCCGAGCCAGTTACCCAGCAGCACCGCTGGGAACAGCAGCACGGCAAGCAGCAGCAGCGACCAGTCGAGCACGCCGATCACCGCGCCGCTCACCAGCCCAGTAGTCGACGCGCAGGTGAAGATGAGTAGCATCGAGGCCTTGGCGGTCTCGCGCGGGATATCGCGGCCGACGTAATAGGGCACGACAGGCGGGCCCGGCATGCCGGCATATCCGGTCATCAGCCCGCTCAGGAAGCCGACACCGCCGGTCGTCGCGGGGTGGTGCTCGAGCGCGCCACGGCGAGGCAGCAGGATGGCGACGAAGGCCGACAGGGCGATGAAGGCAATCACCACGCGCGCGAGGGCGGGCGATGTAATGCTGAGCAGGTACAGTCCTATCGGCGTTGTCACCGCAACCAGCGCAATAATGGCCCAAGCCGATTTTTCCGCGCCGCGCAGCAGTCGCCGGATTTCCGACAGCCCGATGAAGAGCGACAAGAAGTTCGTCAACAGCACCGCATCGACCGGCGAGAGCGCGAGCGCAAGTACAGGCACGATCAGGATCGCCATTCCGAACCCGGTCAGTCCACGCACGAAGGCGGAGCCGAACGCAGCCAACAAGGCGGCGAGAATAGCCGCCCAGCCGTAGCCTGCGATCAGCTCCATTGCGTGTGCCTAGCCTTCGCGAAGGTCCGGCGGAGTCGCCTCGGCCTTGAGCATCGTAATCGCTTCGTCGAGCGACATCACCTTCTGGTGCTGCTGGCCGAGCGTGCGGACGGCAACGGTGCCTTCCTCGGCCTCGCGATTGCCGACTACCAGCAGGTGCGGGACCTTGGCGTGGCTGTGCTCGCGGACCTTGTAGTTGATCTTCTCGTTGCGAAGATCGCTTTCCACGCGGATACCGGCGGCTTCCAGCTTTGCGACCGCTTCCTTCGCATACTCGTCGGCATCGGAGACGATGGTCGCAACCACCGCCTGAGTCGGGGCGAGCCAGACGGGCATGCGGCCAGCATAATGCTCGATCAGGATACCGATGAAGCGCTCGTAGCTTCCGAAGATCGCGCGATGGAGCATCACCGGACGGTGCTTCTCGCCATCCTCGCCGACAAAGCTCGCATCGAGACGTTCGGGCAGCACGCGGTCGCCCTGGATCGTGCCGACCTGCCAGGTGCGCCCGATGGCATCGGTGAGGTGCCATTCGAGCTTGGGCGCGTAGAAGGCACCTTCGCCTTCGAGTTCTTCCCAGCCGAACTCCTCGTTCATCATGCCGGCTTCTTCGACGGCATCGCGCAGTTCCTGTTCGGCCTTGTCCCAATCCGCGTCCGAACCGAGTCGCTTTTCGGGTCGCAGCGCGAGCTTGATCGCGAACTTGAAGCCGAAGTCCTTGTAGACACCTTCGGCCAGTTTGCAGAAGGCGCGGACCTCTTCGACGACCTGCGCTTCGGTGCAGAAGATATGCGCATCGTCCTGCGTGAACTGGCGCACGCGCATCAGGCCGTGGAGCGCGCCATGCGGTTCGTTGCG
>JABDNC010000138.1 GCA_013001165.1 Erythrobacter sp. | reverse complement strand
GCTGCGCTCCTGCCAGTGAGGGCATTGACAGGCAAGCGTCGCTTCGCCAAAGGGGCGCCTCTCGGCGAGGGACCCCAAGCGGTTTCCTACGTTATATCTCAAAGACGAGATCAGGCGAGCCCGTGTGGACAGGTGGCCGAGTGGTTAAAGGCAGCAGACTGTAAATCTGCCCGCGCAAGCGTACGCTGGTTCGAATCCAGCCCTGTCCACCACCCGCCTATTCAATGACATGCAGGAAGCCCGGCTCGTTCGAAGTCGCGCCCTCGCGTCTGCCCTAAGGGCCGCGTTAACCATTATTCGATAGCACCGAACCGACTGGTCACCGCAGGGGGCGTTGGCCGACGAGAGAAGGTTGCCCGACGTGTCGCAAACAGCATTGAAACCCGTGGCCGAAAGCTTTTCCGGAGTTCAGTCGCGGGTCACAGGGCATGTGGCGCCGGGCTTCGAACCGGTTGTTCATGCTTTCGCGGCACCGATCCAGGCGCGGGCAGCGCTGGGGGCAGCCTGCACGATCTTCCATCGCGGCGAGAAGGTCGTCGATCTGCAGGGCGGCTGGAAAGAGGAAACGCGCACCGATTGCTGGAGCGCGGATACCGCCGCTCTCGTCTATTCGCTGACCAAGGGCCTCACCGGCGTGGCCGCCGCCGTCGCGGTTTCGCGCGGCCTGTTCGCCTATGAAGAGCCTGTGGCGGATATCTGGCCCGAATTCGCGGCGCACGGGAAAGGCCGGATGACCGTCGGCGAGGCTTTGAGCGAGCAGGCCGGACTGGCGGCAATCGACTTTAAGTTGACGCTCGAAAACATGGGTGACGAAGAAGCGATCTGCGCGGCCATTGCTGCACAGAAGCCGAACTGGAAGCCCGGCGACCATGCCGGAAACCATGCCTACTCGCTCGGCTGGATTGCCAGCGAGCTCATCCACCGGCGGGACCCAGCAGGACGCAGGCTCGGCCGGTTCTTTGCAGAGGAAGTCGCAGGCCCGCTTGGCGTGGACGTCTGGCTCGGCTTGCCAGATAGCGTCGATCGCGATCGGCTGGCGCGGATCGAAGGCTTCCACATGCAGGACCTCTTCATCCGTCACACGACGATGCCATGGCCGCTGACCTTCGCCATGTGCCTGCCGGGAACATTGGCGTTCCGTACGCTTAATAATCCACTCCTCCTCGAAGGGCCGGGCGCGCTGGATTGCGAGCAGTTCTGGCGGGTCGGGCAGGGCGGCGCCGGTGGTATTGCGACCTCCGATGGCCTGGCGACGATCTACCAGGCGTTTGCCGAGGGGGGCGAGAAACTGGGCGTCCCGCCAGAGGTGATGGACTATCTCAAGCGCGGCCATGCACACCCGCGCAAGGGGCTTCGTGACCAGGTCCTGACAGCCGACATGTATTATTCGCTCGGCTTCGAAAAGCCCTTCGACGAATGGGAATTTGCCCGGACCCGCAGCGCCTTCGGCAGTTTCGCGGTCGGAGGTTCGCTGGCCTATGCAGATCCGGATGACGAGGTCGCCTATGCCTGGATCACGAACCAGCTCGGCACCGGCAAATGGGACGATCCGCGCGAGAAGATCGTGCGCGATGCCTTCTATCGCTGCCTCGAGGCGATTTCGTGAGCATTGCGCAAATTGTCCTGTCGGACCTTCACCTCGGCGCACGCGACAGCCTGCTGACCCATGTAAATGGCGCTGACGAGATCTCCGACGGACCCAGCGAAGTGCTTGCGAGCTTCGCCAACGCCTTGCGCGAAACCCTGAAGGACGGCGACAAGCCGCAGCTTGTGCTGCTCGGCGATGCGCTCGACCTGGGGCTTTCGCCGTTCGGCGATGTGTCCAAGAGCTTCCTGCAGCTGATCGACGCCTTCTTTCCTGAAGGCGGCACCGAGATTTTCAGCCGCGAGATCGTCTATGTCGCCGGCAACCACGATCATCATCTGTGGCGCATGGCGCAGGACCATTGCTTCGTCACCGCGGTGATCGACGGCAAGATTCCGGGCGATCTGGAGCACATCACCACCATCACAGGCACGCCGAAGCATCGCTGCCGGATGATGGAATCGCTCATCGCACACCGGCCGCATCTGGCGGGTGCGCATGTCCACATCGCCTATCCCAACTGGGGTATCGCCGACCGCGAACGAGGCCGTGCGGTGGTCATGCACCACGGCCACTATCTCGATTCCATGTACCGCGCGCTGTCGAACTTCCGCGGCTTTCTGGAAGGCAGTAATCTGCGGCCTGACACGATGCGCGAGCTCGAGGAACAGAACGGACCGTGGATCGACTTCCTCTGGTCCGACCTTGGCAGCGCTGGGAAAATCGGGGGCGAGGCAGGGACGCTCTACCAGACCATGCTCAGTGCCGGGGCTAGCCACGACATGGCTGAAGCAATCGCATGCCGCGTGACGGGCGGATTGCATTCCAAGCTGGGCATCAATCCCAAGATGGAGATCAAATACGGCATCACGCTCGACAATCTCATTCGGGCAGCCGTCGACCTGACGGCCGGACGCGGCGCCGAAAAGCAGCGCGAAGGCTATGCGCGGGTTCTCGGCGATGACGAGATCGACGATATCGGCTGGTATCTCTCGACACCGATGGCGGCTCAGCTGCGCGAGGAACTCGGCGCACTGCCGCGCGAGGTTCAGTTCGTGTTCGGGCACACGCACAAACCCTTCCAGGACGAACTCACGGTCGATGGCTACGAACTGCCCGTCGGCGTGTTCAATACGGGCGGCTGGGTGCTCGACGAGCCTGGCCTGATGCCTGTGCAGGGCTGCGCTGCGATGCTCGTGTCAGATGAGCTCGAAGTTGCATCGCTCAGGCTGTTCAACGATCCGGTCGACGACGTGATGGCGCCCGTCCGCGTGGAGGGAAGCGGGCGCGAGACGCGCCTCGTCGGCGAAGCCTCTGCCGCCGTCGAGGCCGCGTCCGCCCATTGGCAGGATTTCTCGCGCGCCGTCCACCACCGCATCCTCAGCGAGGCCGACAAGCGCGTCCGGCGGTTCCTCAACCGTTCCGAAGACATGTGGGAGGCCGCGGAATGACCACCATGCAAAAGCGCATCGCCAAGCCGCATCCCGAGGCGAAGAAGCACTATACCGTCCTCGTGATCGGCTCGGGATATGGCGCCGGTGTCGCCGCAAGTCGTCTAGCCCGGGCAGGGCAGGACGTTTGCGTGCTCGAACGCGGCAAGGAGTTCCTGCCGGGCGAGTATCCGGATAAGCTGGCAGACGCGAAAGGCGCGATGCAGTTCAATGCGAAGGGCGGCCGGATCGGCGAGCCCGACGCTCTGTTCGAAGTGCATGTGAACGACGATCAGTACGCGCTGGTGGGCTGCGGTCTCGGCGGGACGTCGCTAATTAACGCCAATGTCGCGCTCGAGTTCGACAAGCGCCTGCTCGACGAAAAGCACTGGCCGGCAGCCTTCCGCGAGAACCCGCACGAGATCGACGCTTACTACGAGCGTGCGCGCGAGATGCTTTCGCCCAATCCCTATCCCGACAGCTATCCCAAGCTCGGCAAGCTGGAGGCGCTGGAGCATTCTGCAAAGGCGATGGGCGAGCGCTTCTACAAGACGCCGATCAACGTCACCTTCGAGGACAAGACGAACCGCTTCGGTGTGCCGCAGCCGGCCTGCACGAATTGCGGCGACTGCGTTTCGGGCTGCAATGTCGGCGCGAAGAATACCACGCTTATGAACTACCTGCCCGATGCGGCAAACCATGGCGCGGACATTTTTACGCAGGCGAAGGTGCTCTGGATCGAGCGAGAGGGCGATGCCTGGCGTGTCCACCTTGAGGCCAATGGCAAGAGCGCGGCACATGGTCCGAAGTCGATTTCGGCCGACCACGTGATACTTGGCGCTGGCGCCATCGGCTCGACCGAGATCCTGCTGCGTTCGCGCGATAAGGGGCTGCCGCTGTCGAAGCGGCTGGGCGAAGGCTTCTCCGGCAATGGCGACGCGCTCGGTTTTGCCTACGACAGCTATTTCAAGGTCGAGAAACAGGACGACGTCCTGACCGCCGAACCGATCTACGCGATCGGCGTGGGCGCGAATGATGTGGCTAAGGAAGCCTACCCCGGCC
>JABDNC010000110.1 GCA_013001165.1 Erythrobacter sp. | reverse complement strand
GCTGCGGGCCGCAATCGCATTTGAGGCTGCCAAGGATATCGCCCGTCAGGCATTCCGAATGCAGGCGGACGAGCGGCGCGCGGTCGCTGCGCTCCTTGCCGATCACCAGCGCAACATGCTCGCGCGTATCGTCGGGGCTGCGGAACGCCACGATATGAGCGCCCTCAGCAGCCGCCACCGGAAGCTTTGCACGCGTCGCGATGCGCAGGCGCTTCGGGTCGGTGAAGGCGGCAAGGTCGCCGACCTTAAGTTCCGCTGCCTCGCCGGCTCCGCGTGGATCGACGATGAAGGCAGGCAGTATCCCCGCGATCCGCGCCAATTCGAGCGCGGTGCGGGCCTGCTCTTCCCAGTCGAGCGCAAGCGCCTTGAACGGGCCCTTCATCGGGTTTTGCAAGTCGAGCGCGGGATCGGCAACGCCGAGCGCGGCTGGCAGGTCGAAAGTGTCTGCGCCGCGGAGCAGGACCGGCTGGCGCGGGGCTGCGGCCTCGCGCTGGTTGGCAAGTTTGAGCGTCGCGGCGCGCGTTGCCGATATCAGCATCGCCTCGCCCGACACATCGGAGAAAGCAGTCTCCACCGGTTGCAGCAGCGGAGCGCCCTCGATCGCCAGCGGCCAGCCGTGACGCAGCGCGTCCACCGCCAGTGCCGCGCGGCGCGAAGGCGATTGCTCGCTCAGAGCGAGAACTCCGTGACCAGCGGAACGTGGTCGGACGGCTTTTCCCAATCGCGGGCGTATTCGTGGACCGAATGGGCACTCGCCTGCTTCGCGAGCTCCGGGCTCGCCCACATGTGGTCGAGGCGGCGGCCACGGTCGTTCGCCTTCCAGTCCTTCGCGCGGTAGCTCCACCAGCTGTAATAGCGTTCGGGAGCCTTGATGTGCTCGCGCCCGATGTCCGACCAGCCGTGCGCGTCCATGAAGCGCTGGAGGCTCTCGACCTCGATCGGCGTGTGGCTGACGACCTTCAGGAGCTGCTTGTGGTTCCAGACGTCGCTTTCAAGCGGAGCGATGTTGAAATCGCCCACGATCAGCGTCGGGCGGTCGACCTTGTCGGCCCACTGCGTCATGCGCTCGAGAAAATCGAGCTTCTGGCCGAACTTCGCGTTGATCTCCCGGTCCGGCTCGTCGCCGCCCGCAGGTACGTAGACATTCTCGATGATCATGCCGTCATGGTCGGGCAATTCGACCCCGACGTGGCGCGCTTCGCCATTGGCCTGCCAGTCGTGGCGAGAAAACTCGCGCAGCGGCACACGGCTGACGGTTGCGACGCCGTGGTAGCCCTTCTGCCCGTGGACCGCGACGTTTTCGTAGCCCAGCGCCTTGAACGCCTCGTAGGGGAACTGGTGTTCCTGGCACTTGATCTCCTGCAGGCACAACACGTCCGGAGCCGTCTCCTTCAGGAAACGCTCGACGATGGGCATGCGAAGGCGGACGGAATTGATATTCCAGGTAGCGACAGAAACCATGGCGCGGAGATAGGGGCCTTGGGCGCAACGGTCTAGGGATGAGAAGGGATTGTCGACGCTTGGTCACGGCAGTCAAAGGGCGACCGCCCGCCCGCAGCGGGTGCAGCTTGCTGCACGTCTAGCGAGGACGAAGCCGCGGACGCGGCTTCGAAAGGCGAACAGGTCCCATACAAAAAACCCTCGAGCCGGGGGCATTGGCTCGAGGGTTCCTTGTGAGCGTTCGTCACGCTTGGATACGAAGCGGTTTGGTGGGCCTGGCAATCAACAGGGGGGAAATTGCCGCCCGCCGTTTCGTAAGTTCTGTTCTACGCTTGCTCGACTTGCTGCTCAATGAACATTCGTTCGCGGAAAGCCGCAATATTCGAACGTTTCATCGCCGAAGCGTTTATCCCGGACGACGGGACGATCTGCGCGGATCGCGGAAGGTGAATGCGCTGTCAGCCACGCTCATGCCGTAGCGATGATTGCGCAGGCGCACGGTTGTGCGGTGATTCTGCGAATCGAGGGCCACCCAGTGCGTCAGGCGGAGGCCGCCCGGGGCCGATCCATCACGCGCGAAGATCAACGTGATGACACCGAATTCAGGACGGTTCTTGTCGCGCACTTCGATGCTGACGACATCGTCATGGCTGGTGGGGACGAGCTTTCCGTATTTCTTCACGTCGCGGCTCGGATCGAGCAGCGCGCCGAGCGGCGAATTCTTGATGGGCCAGCGCTGGACCTGGTTCACCGCATAATCGATCATGTACATCGACTTGCCGTTGGACACGACGAGGAGGTCGGCGCCTTTTTCATATTCGAAACGGATCTTGCCGGGGCGCTTCAGCGTCATGACGCCGGTGACCGAATTCCCATTGCGGTCGGTCTGGACGAAGTCGGCTTTCATGGTCGAAATGCCACGCAGCGCATCGACCGCACGGTCAAGATCGCCTGCGGCAGCCTCCACCGGCGCGGGCGCGGCGTAAAAGCTTGCAGGTACGCCAACGGCCATGGCGAATGCCACGGCCGAGAGGATGGGTCGGTTCTTGAAGAGGGACAAGGTGTTCATGCTCCGTGATCTACAGTCGGAGCATTGAACTGTCACTGAACTAATGGCGTTCCCGCCGTTCAGCTTTTCGGGCACCGAAACCGGTGCCCGGCCAGATCACTTGATCTTGGCTTCCTTGAATTCCACGTGCTTGCGCACAACCGGGTCGTACTTCTTGAAGACGAACTTTTCAGTGTGGTTACGCGGATTCTTCTTCGTCACGTAGTAGAAGCCCGTGTCGGCGGTCGAGACGAGCTTGATCTTGACGGTTGCGGGCTTCGCCATGGCGTGTTCCTAAAGATCTTTCGGTAGAGGCCCCACCCACTCAAGAGTTGAGGCCGAAATAATAAGGGCGGCGCGAGCTGCACCGCCGTGTGGCGCGCCCTTTGTGTGATTCCCGGAAAAAAGTCAAGCGCCAGTGGGCAGTCCGGCTACCAACTGACCTTGCCGCGATTGGCCTTAACCTCGCCGCGCGCCTTCTTCGCCTTGAGCCGCTTGACCTTGCCGACCCGGTTCACCCGGCTTTTCTTGCGCTTCTTGGGCGGAGTGAGAGCCTCTCCCAAGAGAGCGACGAGCCGTTCGCGAGCAGCTTCGCGATTCTGTTCCTGCGTCCGGTATTCATTCGCTGTGAGGACGATTTCGCCCGCCTTGGTGAACTTGCTACCCGCGATTTCCTTCAAGCGCTCGAAGGCATCGGGCGGCATGCCCAGCTGGAACACGTCGACCCGCAGCTGCACCGCGGTCGCCACCTTGTTGACGTTCTGTCCGCCCGGGCCGGAGGAAGCGATGAATTTCTCCTCGGCAATCTCCAGCGCCCGGTCGGCAATCCTACCCATCGGCGAACCCGAGCGCCGCGAAATCGCGCGGCAGCGGCGCCACGGCCTCGATCGCGGGCTTTTTCTCGCGCGGGACCACCAGCCCGGCGGCATGCAGCATGGTGCGCGGCGCACCGCCTTTTCGATTGGGGCCGGTACCGTAAACCGGATCACCGAGCAGCGGCAGGCCGAGGCCAGCTTGGCAATGAATACGGATCTGGTGCGTCCGGCCGGTTTCGGGGCGAAATTCGAGCAGGGCCTTGCCGTCATGCTCCATCAGCTTGCGCCAGTGCGTGACCGAAGGCTTGCCCTTCTTCGCCGCGATCATCCGCCAGCCCTTTTCCGCGCTGCTGATCTTGGACAGCGAGAGTTCGATCGTGCCCTCTTCACCTTCGGGGATGCCGGCAAGGATGCCGAGATAGCGCTTCTCTACCAGCCGGTCCTCGAATGCCTTGGCGAAGCGCTTCAATGACTTGGGGTTGCGCGCCAGCAGCAGGCAACCGCTGGTATCGGTGTCGAGCCGGTGGACCGGCGAAGGCGGGCGCTGGAAGCCCAGTTTGAGTTGCTCGAAATGGTCTTCCAAGCAGGGGCCGCCGCGTTTCGGGCGATCCACGGGAAGGCCCGCAGGCTTGTCGATGACGAGCGCTTCGCCGTCTTCGAAGATAATCGGAATGTCGGTCATGCAGTCTTCAGTTTCGCATGCACCATCCGGCGCAGCGCATTGGCGAGGAAGAAACCGTCCTCGAGATCGGCAATTGTGAGTTCGGCCTCGCGCGCCTTCCCTTCTTCGAGAAGCGATTGCCGGTAGACACCGGGCAGCAGGCCGAGCGCGGCCGGCGGCGTCAATAGCACGCCATCGTCATCGCGCACGAAGATATTGGTGACGCAGCCTTCGGTCAGCAAGCCGTCCTCGCGCACGAACAGCGCTTCTGCCGCGCCGTGCTCCTTCGCGATCCGCTGGGCGTCATCGTAAAAGCTGCGGTCGGTGGTCTTGTAGCGCAGGCGCCAGTCGCCCGGATCGACGGGCAAGGGCAGCACGATACATTCGGCGGGCTCGCCCCACGGGGCGGGCATGTCCTGGATGTCGAGCGCGATTGCCCCGCTGCGTGCAACGAGAAGGCGAATACGGCTCGGCTTTTCGAGCACGAAACACAGCGCATGAAGCTGGTTGCGCGCCTCGTGCCGGTCGAAGGAAAATCCGAGCTCCGCCGCGCTGGTCTTCATGCGCAGCAGGTGCTCCTCGAGGAAGTCGAACCCTTCCTCGGGCGTGAAGCGCATGGTCTCGATCAGGTCGAACTGCGCCGCCTTGTGCTCGGGAGAGGATGCACGGGCGAAGGCGCCCTTGATCAGCGCCTCGCGCCACTCGGTGCGCGGTTCGCTGTCGGCGACGATAGCCCCGCCCACGCCCAGTACGGCCTTGCCGCGGGCATTCTCGATTTCGGTCAGGCGCAGGGTGCGTATCGCCACGTTGAAGGCAGCATCGCCGTCTGCCCCGATCCGCCCGATCGCCCCGCAATAGGGGCCGCGAGGATGCGCCTCGACCGCGTCGATCAGTTCCATCGCGCGGATCTTGGGTGCACCTGTGATCGATCCGCAGGGGAAGAGCGCGCGGACAAGGTCGATTGCGCCTTTATCTTCCTGCAATTGCGCGCGCACCACGCTCACCATCTGGTGCACCGTGGGATAGCTCTCGATCGCGAAGGGTTCGTCCACGCGCACGCTTCCGGCCTCGGCCACGCGGCTCAGATCGTTGCGCATGAGATCGACGATCATGAGGTTTTCGGCCTTGTCCTTGACTGATCCCGCCAGTTCTTCGGCATGCGCCGCGTCCTGCGCCGGTTCGGCCGAGCGCGGGCGTGTGCCCTTCATCGGCTTGGCCTTGGCCTCCCGGTCTTTCAGCGACACGAAGAGTTCAGGCGACAAGCTCATGAGCCAGTGCGTCCCGTCGAAGATCACTCCACCATAACCTGCCTGCGCCGCCGGTCGCAGCGCCGCATAAAGGCCGAGCGGGTCGCCGGTGAAGTTGCCCGCCAGCGGAAAGGTGAGGTTCGCCTGGTAGATGTCGCCGGCGCGGATCGCTTCCTGCAACTGAGCAAAGGCAGCCTCGTAACCGCCCGGCGAAATCTGCGGTTCGAGCGGGCCAACGCTGCCACCTCCTTCAGCATTGGTCGCCAGCCAGTCGGGCATGTCGGCGGCCGGAATCCGTTCAGGCTCGTCGAACAGGCCGAGCCATACAAGCGGGCCCATTGCCCCTATTCGCGCCTCGGCAAGGCCTGCGAGCTTGTCCTCGAGCGCCAGCCCGGCCTCGTAAGCGATGTAACCGGCCAGTTCGCCGCCACCCTTGCGGGCAGCCTCGGCCGCTTCGAGAACGTCGGCAACCTCGTCTGCTCGGCGCGCGACGAAGATCTCGCGGGGGTTGGAAAACAGCAAGGCATCGGCAGCGCCGCTGTCGCGCGCATCATCGAGCAATACGAATGGGGTCCGGCCCGCCATAGACATCAAGCCTTTAGCGCCTTGGCCGCGCAAGTCGAGGGATTGCTTGACGTAAGGCCGCCTGCTGCCTCACACCGGATGACAACTTATCGGACAGAATTCGAAACAAGGGACGGGCAAGAATGAGCACTCTTTTCCTCGGTCTGGGCGCCGATGGCGAGAACCAGCACCTGCTTCTGGAGCAGGCCAACCGCCACGGACTGATCGCGGGTGCAACTGGCACCGGCAAGACGGTGACGCTGCAGGGACTTGCAGAAAGTTTCTCCGCCAATGGCGTTCCCGTTTTCGTGGCCGACGTGAAGGGCGACCTAGCCGGCATTTCGATGGCCGGCTCGCCGCAGTTCAAGCATGCCGACAAGCTGGAAGGCCGCGCGAAGCAGCTGGGCATGGACGACTATGCCTATGCCGACAACGCGGCGGTTTTCTGGGATCTCTACGGCGAAAAGGGCTTCCCGATCCGCACGACGATTTCAGAAATGGGCCCGCTGCTGCTCGCTCGCCTGCTCGACCTCAATGAGACGCAGGAAGGCGTGCTAAACATCGTCTTCCGCTATGCCGACGAAAACAACCTGCTGCTGCTCGACCTCGGCGACCTGCAGGCGATGCTCACCTTCGCCTATGAGAATGCCAAGGACCTGTCGGGCGTTTACGGGAACGTCTCCAAGGCCAGCGTCGGCGCGATCCAGCGCCAGTTGCTGAGCTTCGAGAGCCAGGGCGCGGACGAGTTCTTTGGCGAGCCGGCACTCGAAATCGACGATTTCCTCGCCACCGACGAACAGGGTCGCGGCATCATCAACGTCCTTGCCGCCGACAAGCTGATGCGTAGCCCGAAGCTCTACGCAACCTTTTTGCTGTGGCTGCTCGCCGAACTTTTCGAAACGCTGCCAGAAGTGGGCGATCCCGACAAACCCAAGCTCGTCTTCTTCTTCGACGAGGCGCACCTCCTGTTCGACGATGCACCCGAGGCGCTGGAGGACAAGGTCGAGCAGGTTGTCCGCCTGATCCGCTCGAAAGGCGTGGGCGTCTATTTCGTCACCCAGAACCCGATCGACATTCCCGAAAAGATTGCCGGCCAGCTGGGCAACCGTGTCCAGCATGCCCTGCGCGCCTTCACCCCGCGCGACCAGCGGGCGATCAAGGCGGCGGCCGAGACCTTCCGTATCAATCCCGATCTCGATGTCGAAGAGGCGATCACCGAACTCAAGGTCGGTGAAGCGCTGGTCTCCACGCTCGACGAAGACGGCGCGCCCACGATCGTCCAGCGCACCCTCATCAAGCCGCCGCATTCACGCCTCGGCCCGGTGACGGAGAAAGAACGCAAGATCATCAATTCGGTGAGCGATCTGGACGGGAAATATGACGAAGCCGTCGACCGCGAGAGCGCAGAGGAAGTGCTCGCCGCCAAGGCCGCCGATGCCGCGGAGACGGCAAAGGAAGTCGAGGAGAAGGGTGAGGAAGAAGTCCGCAAGCGTGAGCGGAAGTCCACGAGCCTCTGGGGCATGGACATCGGCAAGGCGGGCAAGAGCGCCGTGAAAGCCGCGGCCGGATCGATGGTTTCGATCGGTGTTGCCGCTGCGCTCGGCAAGAAATCGAGTGCCGACCCGGTACGCACGGGCCTGAATGCCTTCGTGCGCAACATCGTCGGCGGCCTGATGCGCTAGAGCGGGAGGCGGAATTCCGCCCGCAGGCCGCCTTCCGAGCGGTTGGATAGTTTGAGTCTGCCGCCATGCTGTTCGGCGACTGCGCGCGCCAGGGTCAGGCCAAGGCCTGCCCCTCCGGTTGCGCGATTGCGGCTGGCCTCGCCGCGGGTGAATGGTTCGAGCATTTCGGCGATGCGGTCGTCGGGAATGCCGGGGCCATTATCCACGACACGCAGGATGGCTTCATCGCCTTCTTTTGCGATGGTGACGTGAGCATTCCCGCCATAGCGCAGCGCATTCGACACCAAGTTCCTGAGGCCTCGCTTCAGCCATGTAAGATGGACGGGAGCGACTACGCGGGATGCGTCGAGTGCGACTTCCTCTCCCGTGTCCTCGAACTCCTCGACCACCGATGCGGCAAGTGCGGCAAGATCGGTCCGCTCTGGCAATTCGTTCGATTTGCCGACCCGTGCGAGCGCAAGAATTTCATCGAGCGTTAGGGTGATGTCCTCGATGCTGTCGACCATCCGGGCACGCGCTACTTCATCCTCGACGCCTTCGACCCGCACGCGCAGCGCGGCCAGCGGCGTCTTGAGGTCGTGCCCGATCGCGCCGAGCATCACGTCCTTTTCTTCAAGCATGGCACCGATGCGCGCTTCCATGGCGTTATGCGCAGTGATCAGCCGCTGCACGTCTTCCGGCCCGCGCGGCTCGATCGGCTCGTACTGGCCGGGGGAGGCGGCGAACCGCTCGGTCTGGCGGGTCAGCTGGGCAAGCGGTCCTGTCAGACGGCGCAGCACCAGCCACAGGATGAAGGAGAGGAGCAGCGTGAGCGCCGCGGCCCGCAAAAGTGGGAAAACAGGGCCGAAATGCTGATGCGTATCGCGAACCGGCGCGCGCACGATTTCCCAGCCATCGCCTTCGGAAATGCCTGCCAGCGCGACAGTCTTGGGCAGGTCGCGCTCCGAAAGGCCGCGGCGCATGGCGAACCGCAGCAGGAAACGCTGCGACACCGGATCGGCGCTGACCGGCCGTTCGACGACCCTGATCTCCGAGAACGTACGCCCGTTGTCCCGCAGATTTTCGGCCAGCCGTTCTTCCAGTTCGGGACGGCGCTCGTCCACGGGAAGTATTTCAAAGGTCTCCGCCTGCCGGAAATCAGTATTGGCGAAGCGGCGGCGGTTCGGGCCGGGTCTGCGCTGCGGGCGACGCTCCTCCGCATCGCGCGCACCGGGGCGCGGATCGATGGTTACGACCAGCGGATCGTCTGCGAAGCGCGCTGCTGCGACGAGCCGCAGGCTGAGTGTATTGACCAGGGCGGTTTCGACGCGGTCCTTCTCGATGCTGTAGGCGAGAAAGCCATTCACGCCCTGTACGATGAAGAGCGTCAGCCCGAGGGCGAGCGTGACCTGGCCGAGCAGACTTTTCGGCAGGAAACGCCTCATGCGGGCACGCGGGTGACGTCGGCGGCGAGGCGATAGCCGCCACCGCGCACGGTCTGGATGAATCGGGGGTTGCGGGTATCGGTCTCGATCTTGCGGCGCAGGCGGCTGATCTGGTTGTCGACCGCGCGGTCGAACAGATGTGCCTCGCGGCCCTGCACCATATCGAGCAGCTGGTCGCGGTCGAGGACCTGCCTTGGGTGATCGCAAAAGGCGCGTAGCATGCGAAACTCCGCTGTCGAGATCGGCACCAGCGTGCCTTCCGGATCGGTCAGGCGGCGCTTCAGGGGATCGAGCGTCCAGCCTTCGAAACAATAGGCGAGGTCTTCGGATGGGGCCGGCCCCGAGCGCTCCGACCGGCGAAGCACCGAGCGGATACGAGCGACAAGTTCGCGCGGTTCGAACGGCTTGGTGACGTAGTCGTCGGCACCGATCTCCAGCCCGATGATCCGGTCCATCGCCTCGCCCTTGGCGGTAAGCAGGATCACGGGAAGCTGGCGGCTCTCGACGAGGTGGCGGCACAGCGACAGCCCGTCCTCGCCCGGCATCATGATGT
>JABDNC010000208.1 GCA_013001165.1 Erythrobacter sp. | reverse complement strand
GTGAAATCCATCAATTGCCTCCGAGCCATTTGAAGCGTGCGACCGCTAGCGAGGGGTATTTGGGGATGTCGGCGTCGACCTTGTCGAGCGCCGCCATGCGCATTTCATTGAGCAGGTCGCCGCTTTCGAGCGTGACCTCTCCGGCGAAGATATCATCGCACAACTCACGATCGACGATAGCGATACGACCCCATTCGTCCTCGCGGGCAATCATGCCTAGGGCATTTCGGGCTACAGCGAGCTGGAACCTGTCGTGGCCGGACATCTTGTCCTTGATCTGGACCAGCCACTCGGCGACCGCGGTTGCTATTTCGCCTAGCGTCGCCTCACCCCTTTCGCTGTGCTGGTAGACGAGGTCAGGATCGTTTTTCTCGAGCCTGCTCGATCGCAATTCGTCGGGCATGTCATCTTCAAGCAGAAGGAGCAGGTCCAACTCCTGCTCACTGGTCCGCCGCGAAATCACCACCCGCTCCAGCATCCGGTCATCTCCGCTCCGCCACATCTGCGCATTGCGGAGGCAGCCGAGCGCCCACCACACCGTGCGATAGATCGTCCAGAACCGGAACCGAGTGGGGTCGACGCGGCAGCCGCCAGCCGCCTCATAGGCCGCGAAGTAGTCCTCCAGCGAGCCCAGACCCAGAGCCTGCCGGTCGTAAGCCCCGAAACGCCAGACCGGCATGCAGCCGAATGCGAGGTCTTCATGGGGATCGCCGAAATGCGCCAGCTCCCAGTCGAGCACGCCTGTTAGATGGCTGTCCTCGCACAGGATATTACCGAGCCGATAGTCGCCATGGTTCAACACAGGCGCAACGGGCTCCGGCAAATTGTCCATCAGCCATCGCAGGCCCAGCGCGATGATCGGACGGTCGCCGCCAGCCTCCTCGAACTGCTCCCGAAGCTTCTCCACGCCCTCTGCATACTCGAGCGTCGGGACATCGCCGGGCAAATCGGAAGGGCAGATTGAGTGAATGCGTCCAAGATCGCGCGCTGCTTCGCGGAGCAATTGCCCGGGCTTCTCCATCGCAAGGATCGCACGCGGGTCGGGTGTTCCGGGAAGCGCGCGCATGACGAAGCCGCTGCCGATGTCGTCACCCTCTTCCAGTTCGACCATCACCTCGGGTGCAGTGACGCCTGCGCGTCTCGCCGCGCGGATCACTTCCGCTTCGGTGTCATGCCCGAACGGCCGGTCGTCGATAAAGGCAAGGCTGGGTGCGCGCCGCAACACGAAGGCCTCGCCTCCCGCCTCGAACCGCCAGCTTTCCATGGTTGCCCCGCCGGTCAGCCGGGCGAGCTCTACAGGCGCGCTTAACGACGCGCGGCAAAGGGCGCGTTCCAATCCGTCGTGCAGGCGGCTCGCGCCGTCGCTCTCTCCCATGGAGGCACCTTGCCCGAGGCATTCGACACGAGCAAGAGCCGGACCTCTCGTGCGGTTTGAACGTTGGTGTGGCAAGAACTGGAAATCGACCAAGGAGACCATTCATGAAATTGCCGCACAAGGCCCATGTCGCGATAGTCGACGGAGAAAACTTCACCGTGATGCGCAACAGCGGAAAACCTTTCGAGCCCAAGCTCGAGGGTGCACAGAAGCCGGATCTCCAAGCCACCAATTTCAGCGCAGGCGTCCGGCATCAGGACGAGGTGGGCCAACGGACCGGCGCCACCGACCTAAATGAACTGGCGCATGGCGCTGCGGCTGCCGAATGGCTCAATGCCAAGGCCATTTCGGGCGAACTGACCGATGTCCTCGTGATCGCGGACCCCAAGACACTCGGCGAGATGCGCCGCCACTATCATTCCGAACTGGAAAAACGCCTCGTCGGCGAGATTGACAAGACCGTGACCGGCGAAACGACATCGCAGATAGAAAAGGTGATTGCTTCGGCCTGACGGCCCTTAAGAAATTTCATTGCGCTAAAAGCATCGGGCGCGATCAAGACACAATTTGTCGCGACGGTGCTTGCGCATGATTCCGCGATTGCGTTAATGTTTGAACAACCATGAATTTGGTATGTGAGAGGCATGCGGATGAAGTCGATCGGAACATTGCTTGCAGCAGGCGCGATGGCGCTTGGCCTGTCAGGTGCGGCCAATGCACAGTCGCAGCAGTCAACGTACCAGTCGCAATTCGACAGCCTGCTCGGCACGGAAATGCGTGCGCCGCAGGATTTCGATGCGGTTTATGACAGCGACCTTGAGGAACGGATTGCCCGGCTTGCCGATGGAACTCGCGGCCGGATCGGCGTCTACGCGCTCGATCTCAGCAGCGGCCTCGAAGTGGACGTACTGGCCGACCAACGCTTCCCGATGGCCAGCACCAGCAAGGTCGCCATTGCGGCGGTCTACCTGGCGGGCGTCGATGAAGGAAAGTGGACACTGACGAGCGAATGGCGACTCCCGCGTCGCGGCGGCGCCTACCTGACTGCTCGCGAGCATATCGACCTGATGATCAGCAAGAGCTGCAATGCCTGCACCGATGCGATCCTCAATGCAGTTGGCGGCCCCGGCGTCGTCAACAAGTGGATGCGGGATGCAGGGATCGAAGGCTTTACGCTCACCCGCGATATCGCGACCCTGATCCGCGAAGACGGTCGGATCGATCCCGCCTCCAGCGTCGATACGAGGGACAGCGCAACGCCGCGAGCCATGGGCAAGCTGCTTGCCGGTATTTACCAGGGCAAATGGCTCAGCCCGTCTTCTCGCGCCGTCATCATCGATGCCATGCGCGCCACCACCACCGGCAAGAAGCGCATGCGCTCGGCCCTTCCCGAAAGTGCCGGGCTGGCGAACAAGACCGGCACACTTAGCCGGACCGCCAGCGATATCGGCATCTTTCATACGCCCGACGGGCGGGCAATCGCGGTCGCTATCTACGTGACCGGACAAAGCCCCTCCATGGCGGTGGAGAACGGGAACCGTGGACGCAAGCTCGAGGCGCGCCAGATGCGCGATGCGCGAATTTCGACTATCACCGAAGCGCTCTACCGCGGCTTCACGCGTCCCGAAGATAACCGCCGTGTCTGGGTCGACGCCGATTACGGTGGCTAACTTTTAATTCACGTGCCGGGTATCGGCGAGATGCAAAGGAAAAGGGCGGCGCCTCTCGGCACCGCCCTTTCCTTTTGAAAACGGTAAAACCGCTTTCGAAGCGAGATTACTCGGCTTCAGCAGCTTCTTCAGCAACTTCAGCTTCGACTTCAGCTTCAGCGCCTTCAGCAGCAGCTTCAACTTCAGCGCCGGCTTCGGCGACTTCGCCTTCGACTGCTTCAGCGTTTGCTTCCATGTCGGCTTCAGCCGATTCCATGGTTTCTTCAGCTGCGTCTTCGGTTGCTTCCGAGCAAGCTGCGAGCGAGAGAGCGGCTGCCGAAGCGGCGGCGACGAGTGCGATCTTGCGCATAATGATAATCCTTAAACAGCGAGTTCTTGATGCGAAGGGAAAGGCTGGCCGTCCCCCCGCGCAAGGTCCGACAATTGGGCCTTACAGTGTCTAAATAGTGGCGGGATTGTGGCCTAGCAAGCGAATTCGCCACATTTTGCCATCATCTTGCCGCATTTCGCCGCAATTCCGCCATTTTTGCGCCAACAATTTTCGCGGTCTTTCCGCTCCCCAAGCCCGCGACTCGCTGCTAACCCCACCGGTGATGGCCGATAAGAAGCACCTCTACCTCGTCGATGGCTCCGCCTATATCTTCAGGGCGTACCACCGCTTGCCGCCGCTGACCGATCCCGAAGGCACCCCTGTCGGCGCGGTCTACGGATACACCACGATGCTGTGGAAGCTGGCCGACGACCTCGACAAGGCCGACGGGCCGACCCACCTTGCCGTGGTGCTCGATAAATCGAGCCAATCCTTCCGCAACGAGATTTACGACCAATACAAGGCGAATCGCCCCGATCCGCCCGAAGACCTGGTCCCGCAATTCCCGCTGATCCGCGATGCGACGCGCGCCTTCAGCCTGCCCTGCATCGAGGAACCCGACGTCGAGGCGGACGACATGATCGCCTCCTATGCTCGCGCCGCCCAGGCGAAAGGTTGGGACGTGACGATCGTGTCTTCCGACAAGGACCTGATGCAGCTCGTTGGCGAGGAGAACGGCGCGCGTATCGACATGCTCGATACGATGAAGAACGCGCGCATCTATATCGAGGAAGTGGAAGAGAAATTCGGCGTGCGGCCCGAAAAGGTGGGCGACGTGCTCGCGCTGATGGGCGATTCGGTCGACAACATCCCGGGCATCTTCGGTGTCGGCCCCAAGACTGCGAGCAAGCTGATTGCCGAGCATGGCGACCTGACCTCCGCGCTCGATGCCGCCGAAGACATGAAGAAGAGCAAGCTCAAGGAACGACTGATCGAGCATCGTGCGGATGCTGAGCTCAGCCGCATCCTCGTCACGCTGAAAGAAGACTGCGGACTTCCCGTGCCGCTCGAAGACATGAAGCTCGATGGCGTGCCGGCCGAGCCGCTTGCCGCATTCCTCGAAAAGCACGGCTTCACGAGCCTGCGCCGCCGTCTCGATGCGGGCACTGGCAGCCCCACGAGGGCCAACGATCTCAATCCTGCAAAACAGGAAACCAAGGGGGCCGAGGCGAGCAGTGAAGGTAATAGCCAGCCGCTTCCCGAAATGCCCGCCATCGACCGGACCAAGTACGAATGCGTGCAGTCGATTGACCGACTGACCGAATGGATCGAGAGGGCAAAGGCAGCCCGCCTTGTTGCAGTCGATACCGAGACCGACAGTCTTGACTCCATCAAGGCCCGGCTCGTCGGGGTCAGTCTGGCACTTGGCCCGAACGATGCTTGCTACATCCCGCTCGCTCATGGTGGCAGCGACATGTTCGCCGAAAAGCCGGAACAGGTCGGCAAGGCGGAGGCGCTCGCTGCGCTCAAACCGCTGCTCGAGGACGAGGCGGTCCTCAAGGTTTTCCAGAACGGCAAATACGATCTCAACGTACTCGCCCGCGAGAGCATTGCCGTCGCACCGATCGACGACACTATGATCATCAGCTTCGCGCTCGACGCCGGCCGTGGCGAGGCGGGGATCGGCGGCGGCCACGGAATGGACGAATTGGCCCAGCGCCATCTCGGCCACGTTTGCCTGAGCTACAAGGAAGTCTGCGGCACCGGGAAAAAGGCCATCCCCTTCGGTGAGGTCACGCTCGACAAGGCGACCGAATACGCTGCCGAGGATGCAGACGTGACACGGCGCCTCCACGCGCATCTCAAGCCCCGCCTCGCCATCGAGGGAGGTACGAAGATTTACCAGCGCGTCGACCGTCCACTCGTCCCGGTCGTTGCAGGAATGGAGCGCGAGGGCATCAAGGTAGATCGCGCGCGCCTCGCCAAGCTGTCGGAGGAATTCGCCACCGAGACCTCGCGGCTGGAGAAGGAAATCCACGGGATCGCCGGACAGGAGTTCACTGTCGGCAGCCCGAAGCAGCTCGGCGAAATCCTGTTCGACAAGATGGGATACAAGGGCGGCAAGAAGGGCAAGAGCGGCCAGTATTCGACCGACCAGTCGGTCCTTGAGCGGCTTTCGGGAGACGGCGCGGAGATTGCCGACAAGGTGCTCGAATGGCGGCAGCTGGCCAAGCTCAAGTCGACCTATACCGACGCGCTGCAGGAAGCGATCAACCCGGAAACGGGACGCGTACACACCAGTTACAGCCTGGTCGGTGCGCAGACGGGGCGCTTGTCCTCAACCGATCCGAACCTGCAGAACATCCCGATCCGCACCGAGATCGGCCGCCAGATCCGCGATGCCTTCGTGGCCGAAGAAGGCAACGTCCTTCTCGCCGCCGACTACTCGCAGATCGAACTGCGACTGGCCGCGCACATGGCCGATGTCGCACCGCTCAAGGAAGCCTTCGAGCATGGCGAGGATATTCACGCGCGCACGGCGACCGAGATGTTCGGCGAGGTCAATCGCGACACTCGCGCCCGCGCCAAGACCATCAATTTCGCGATCCTCTACGGCATTTCGCGCTGGGGGCTCGCCGGGCGTCTCGACGTCGAACCCGATGAAGCGCAGGATATGATCGACACCTATTTCAAGCGCTTCCCAGGCATCCAGAAGTACATCCTCCACACGCTCGAGAGCGTGCGCGAGAAGGGGTATTCGGAAACGCTCTTCGGCCGGAAGACGTGGTTCCCGCGGATCAACTCGAAGAACCAGGCCGAACGACAGGGTAGCGAACGCGCGGCGATCAATGCCCCGATCCAGGGCACCAGCGCCGACATCATCAAGCGCGCGATGGTGCGCATGGTCCCCGCGCTGCGCGAAGCGGGCCTCGACAAGGTCCGCATGCTGCTGCAGGTGCACGACGAACTTGTGTTCGAGTTGCCCGAAGGCGACGTCGAAAAGGCATCAGAAGTGATCGAGCGAGTGATGGCAGGTGCATCACAGCCAGCAGTCGAACTCTCGGTCCCGCTCGGCGTGGAGATCGGCACGGGCAAGAGCTGGGGAGCAGCACACTAAGATGGTCCTGAATCGCCTTCGCCTGCCCATGCGCTGGCCCAATGCGGTGCTGTTGCTGCTGATCGGCGGCGCGATGCTTGGGCTCATCTATCTTGTCTATCAGACGGTCGAGGCGGAGCGTGCAGAACGCGAACAGGCACAGTTGACTGCCGACATCATCGAGGAATTGCAGCGTGTGCACACGGCCGCGCTGAATGGCGAGACCGGCCAGCGCGGCTATCTGATCACGCTCGATCGCCGCTACCTGCGCCCCTACCAGGAAGGCGAGGAGCAGATCGATCCAGCCTTGCGCCGAATGCGCGAATTGCTGGGCGACAATGCTACGACGCGGCAGGAAGAACTGCTCGACGAGATCGACGCTCTTTCCCGCGCCAAATTCGACGAGCTGGAGAGCTCTGTCATCCTGCTGGAAGACGGCCGTCTTCTCGATGCGCGGCGCGAAATCCTCACCGACGAGGGGCAGGAGACAATGGAACGCCTGCGCCGTGCCCTTGCGGAAATGGAAGAGATCGAGCGGCGTATCCTTGCCCAGCAGGCAGAGGCGACGGCCCGTATCGAAGGGCGCGTGCTCCCGCTACTCGGGGGTCTCATCGCTCTGCTGCTGGTAGCGATCTTTCTCGGTTCGCGGCTTGTCACCCGCGCTGCAAGAGCCGAGGCAGAGGCCGCCCAGGCAGGCGCCTTGGGCGAAGCCCGCGACCGTGCCGACCTGCTTGCGCGCGAACTTAATCACCGGGTGAAGAACCTCTTCGCCGTGGTGCTGGCGATCGTGCAGATGAGCGCGCGCGACAAGCCGGAGGCCAAGCCCGTCACCGATGCCATCGCCCAGCGTATTCGCGCCCTGCTTACCGCGCATGAGGTGAGCCAGGGCGAACTCGACCGCGAGCTGGCCTCGCTCGAAGCGTTGGTCGATACGTCGCTCGCGCCTTACCGCTCCTCCAAGCAGACCGCAACCATCAGCGGCCCCGAAGTGCTACTACCTGCAAAACGGATTACGCCGCTCGGCCTCGTACTCCATGAACTCACCACGAATGCGGTGAAATACGGTGCGTGGGCGAACGGCGGCGCGATCGACGTTAGCTGGACCCGCACCAATGACGTCGTGACCCTCGTATGGCGCGAGAGCGGCGTGAAGCTCGACAAGGAACCCGATCGCAAGGGCTTCGGTAGCCTCCTGATGGAAAGCGCGGCCCGCCAATTCGGCGGCAGTGTGACGCGCGATTTCACGGGCGACGGGCTGGTGGTGACCATCACGCTTCCGGAAAGCGATCCCGCAAGCCTTGCCACCACCGCTGCGGCTTCATAGACAAGCGGTCGAATGCTGGACCGCTACGACCCGCGCAATTGGCCTATCTCCTATGATGGCTTGATCCACACGCTGATCACGCTCGGCGCTGCGTTGCTCGTCGCATTCCTGTTTCACTGGATTGCCTTCGCCATTCTGCGCCGCGTCGTACGCACATCGAGCAGCC
>JABDNC010000206.1 GCA_013001165.1 Erythrobacter sp. | reverse complement strand
GTCGGAACCGCGATCTCGCGTGCTTGGCTCGCGCCGCGGGCAAGGATTGCATCGAGTGCCTCGCGGTCTTCGAGCAGGCCGGTGAAGCGCTCCGAAATCGGACGCAGCGTTTCGACCAGCACTTCGCCCAGCGCGGGCTTGAACTTGCCGAAGCCTTCGCCGCCGAAATCCTTCAGAACATTTTCGACACTGCCGTCGGTCAGCGCGGCATAGATTGTCACCAGGTTGAGCGCCTCGGGGCGGCCGGCCAGCCCGGCCTCTTCGCTCGGAAGCGGCTCGGGATCGGTCTTGGCCTTCTTGACCTTTTTCATCACCGTTTCGGCATCGTCGGCAAGGTTGATGCGGCTCATCTCCGAAGGATCGGACTTGCTCATCTTTGCCATGCCGTCGCGCAAGCTCATGATGCGCGCGGCCTGCGGCGGAACGATCGGATCGGGCAGGGTGAAGACTGGTGCCTCTTCGGATGCGAAGTCGTTGTTGAATTTCTGCGCGATGTCCCGTGCCAGCTCGAGATGCTGCTTCTGGTCCTCGCCCACCGGTACGTGCGTCGCCTGGTAAAGCAGCACGTCGGCGGCCTGCAGCACAGGGTAGGTGAACAGCGCGACCGACTGGCCCTCGCGGTTCTTGCCTGCCTTGTCCTTCCACTGCGTCATGCGGTTGAGCCAGCCCATGCGCGCCGTGCCGCCCAGCAGCCATTGCAGTTCCGCATGCTGCGGTACCTGCGCCTGGTTGAAGACGACGCTCTTCGCCGGATCGATCCCGCAAGCGACCAGCGCCGCGGCCATCTCCAGCGTACCCTTGTTCAGCTCTGCCGGGTCATGCGGCATGGAGATCGCGTGCAAGTCGGCGAGGAAGAACAGGCATTGCGAGCCATCTTCCATCTCGTCCTGCATCCGCACCCAATTGCGGATCGCCCCCAGGTAATTACCGAGGTGGAGATTGCCGGTTGGCTGGATGCCGGAGACTACACGCATTATGATCCTGCTTTGCTGGAGGTATGGAAAAATCGCTCGCCACAGTGCGGGCAGATGTCAAGTTTGTCGGGAGTTTGCATTTCTGCGGCGCTCTCGCTGAAGCCCGACCATGGGCCTTTGCGACAGTTCTGGCACTTCACCAAGACCAGTCTCCCGATCAGGAGGAAGGCTGGCAGAACGGCCAGATAGCCCACCCAGTAGTATTCACCATCGGCGATGAACGATCCGAAGAATAGAAACGCGACGGCCATGCCGACCAGAACGGCGGCTTTTGCCGACCTGTAGAGGCGAAGGTAGTTAGCCCTTTGCATCGATTGCGCGCTTCTTGGTGAGTGCGGCGATGCGCTGCCTGTCGATCGCGCCGACCGCGAAGGCCACGCTGAAATAGACGACCGCCGAACACAGCACGAGAACCAGCAGGGCGCCGAGGCGCTCGAACAGTCCGGCGGAGAACCAGCCGGTTAGCAAATCGCGCGCGAACCACAAGGCGGCGCCCATGGCTGCTGCTGCGACCAGCTGGCGGGCAATCCGGCCGACAAGTGCAAGCGGGATCGTGTAGTAGCCGCGCTTCAGGAGAATGAGGTATAGATAGCCGACATTGATCCACGCGCCGATCACGCTGGCAGCGGCGATGCCTGGCACGCCGTATCCGAGCGGCTCGACCTCGACCCCCGGCAGGGCAAAGCCGATATTCCATGCGCAGCTTGCAACGAATACGAACAGCGAAATGAAGGCCGCCACGACCGGTGTCTTGGTATCGGAGCGGGCGTAGAAGTTGGGCACCAGCACCTTCACCAGCACATAGGCGGGCAGGCCGAGCACCAGCACGCCGAGTATCGATCCGGCGGCGGCGGCATCTTCCATGGTGAAGCGCCCTCCCTGGAAGATCATCGTGATGAACGGCGTTGCGCAGATCGCCATTGCGACCGCTGCTGGGACCGTCAGCAGCATCGACAATTCGATCGCGTCGGACTGGATGCGGTCGGCGCCTTCCTTGTTGTCGCTCCCGACGAATTTCGACAGCGTCGGCAAGATGGCCGTCGACAAGGCGATGCCGATAATGCCGAGCGGCAGCTGGTTCAGCCGGTCGGCATAATTCATGTGGCTGACCGAACCTTCGTAGAGCTGGTTCAGGAAGTAGAGCTGAACCAGAGTATTGATCTGGTAGGCACCTCCACCGATCGCTGCGGGCAGGGCAATGATCGAAAGCCGTTTCACTTCCGGCGTTATCCGCGGCCACAAAACGCGCGGGCGGAAGCCTTCCACCCGCGTCCAGATATACAGCCAGCCCAGTTGCATGACGCCCGCAATGGGCACGGCCCACGCGACGGCATAGCCGACCTGTTCCACGTTCCAGCCCAGCTTCCCGGCGGCATATTCGCCGCCAAGCAGGGCCGAGATGAGCACGAGGTTGAGGATGATCGGGAAACTGGCGCCCGGCGCGAAACGGCTCACTGAATTGAGCATGCCGGTGAACAGCGTCACGAGGCTGACCAGCAGGATGTAAGGGAACATGATCCGCGCAAACGTCACCGCTAGATCGAAGTTCTCGGCGTTGATCGGCTTTTCGGCCAGCAGCCAGATCACGCCCGGCATGGCCACCATCATCACCGCGCACAGCAGGATCAGTACCGGCAGGAAGATGCTCAGCACATCGTCCGAGAAACTGCGCGCGCTTTCGAGCCCGCCTTCGCCATTCAGGCGCTTGGAAAACATCGGCACGAACGCGGCCGAAAAGGCGCCTTCCGCGAACAGGCGGCGGAAGACGTTGGGTATGATGAAGGCCTGGAACCACGCATCGGTCACCGCATTGGCGCCGAGGACGCGCGAGAAGATCATCTCGCGCGCCATGCCGGCGACGCGGCTCACCATGGTGAGCGAGCCGATCGTCCCGACGTGCTTGAGCAGGCTCATGGCCTAGCCTTGGCTTCGCGCTATCAGGCGTCGCCGGTCGGCGCGGCCGGGGCGCCTTCGCCCTGCGCTTGCGCCGCACGGGCCTGGAGCTGCTGCTGGTAGAGCGCACCGAAATCCATCGGGTCGAGCAGCAGCGGCGGGAAGCCGGCATCGCGCACGGCATCGGAAACGATCGCGCGAGCGAAGGGGAAGAGCAGGCGCGGTGCTTCAGCGAAGAGGAAGGCGTGCGCATGTTCTTCGGGCAGGTTGCGAATGCCGACGAGGCCGCAATAGGCCAGCTCGACGATGTAGAGATTGCCTTCTTCGGCATCGGCACGTGCCGTGAGCTTGAGCTCGACTTCGTGCACTTCGTCGGTAATCTGGCTTGCGCCGATGTTCACCTGGATGTCGACCTTGGGCTGGTCGTTCCACTGGTAGCACTTGGGCGCGTTCGGGTTCTCGACCGAGAAGTCCTTCACATACTGGTTCAACAGGCCCACCGAGGGGCGGTTGTCGGCGCCATTGGCACCGGCTGCGGGATCCATGTCGAGATCGGTCAGAACGTTGTTGTCGTCAGCCATTTTGGTCACTTCTTGTCGAGAATCTGAAAAATTGCGCAGGGACGGCGCGTGCACCGTCCCACGGTTCGCTGGCGCGCCTAGCACCGCCTTGCGCGCTGGGCAATGCGGCTGGCAGGCTGCGCCCCGGCGCAAGCACCAGCCGATGCGCCGAGAATGGTTCATTGCCCGTTTGTAATTCGACCCTATCTAGGGCAGACAGGACTGGAACTTCGAGAGCCCGCCGGGCGTAGCTCTCATACAAGCTGAACGGAAATTTCACGTGATCACCGAGATCGTCATCCTCGCCGCCATCGCAGCCTTCCTTGGCCTGCGCCTCTATTCCGTGCTCGGCCAGAGGTCGGAGCATGAGGAAGAGCCGATCTCGCATCGCTACGATTCGCCGGAAAACCGCATTGCTCCCGCGACCGAACGCCCGAGCGAGCCGGTCCGCGAACCCGTCCGCCTGCGCAGCATCGACAACGGCTCGAGCGCGAACGAAGCTGGCGTGCGCGCCATCGCCTCGGCCGATCCGCGTTTCGACCTTCTCGGCTTCCTCGAAGGTGCCAAGGCCGCTTACGGCATGATCCTCGAAGCGTTCTGGAACGGTGACAAGGATACCTTGCGCGAACTGACTGACGATGATGTCTATGGCGGCTTCTCGGCCGCAATCGATGCACGCGAAGCGGCCGGCGAAACGCTCGACAACCGCCTGATCCGGATCGAGGACGCGACCATCCATTCGGCCGAACTCGACAAGCGCACTGCCCGCATCGCCGTGCTGTTCGTTGCCGATATCGCTTCGGTCACCCGTGACAGGGACGGCAATGTGGTCGCCGGATCGCTCGACGATGCCGTCGAGAGCCGCGATATCTGGACCTTCACCCGCAATGTCGATGCGATGGACCCGAACTGGGTGCTCGACGAGACCGACCAGGGCTAAGCCCTCCCGAAAGCTGGAGAAAGGCATGCAACGTCTAGCCGGGCTGGTTGCAGCTTTTGCCCTTGCCGGATGCGCGGCCAATCCCGATGCGCGCCCGCCCGAAGACCTCGGTATTGTCGAGGCGCCCGAACCTGCACCGGTCGAGACGGCCTCTGCGGCCATGCTCATGCCCGGACCCGATATCGAGACCATGCCTTTCGTCGATTTCGACGCCGTGCCCGCGCTCGAGGCATTCAAGCGCTCGTGTGACAAGATCCTGTTCCGTGACGATACCACCGGCCTCACGCGGCGCGTGGACTGGCAGGCGCCCTGCGGCGCGGCGGTGAACTGGTCGGGCGATCCGGGAGAGTTCTTCCGCAGCCAGTTCGATACGGTCATCGTCGGGGACGGGACGGCCTTTGCAACCGGCTATTACGAACCTGAAATCCTCGGCAGCCGCACACGCCAGCCGGGATACGAAGTGCCTGTCTATGCGCTTCCCGATGATCTCGAGCGGGCGTGGCCTGCCGATGTACCCGCAGACGAGCGCACCGGCCGGCCTCCGCTTGGTCGTTATAACGAGGCGGGCGAGTTCGTTCGTTATTTCGAGCGTTCCGAGATCGTGGCGGGCGCGCTCGACGACAAGGTGCCGGTGATCGCCTGGGCCGCCGATCCGGTCGAATTCTTCTTCCTCCAGATCCAGGGTAGCGGCTTGCTGCGCCTGCCCGATGGCGATGTCATGCGCATCGGCTATGCGGGTCAGAATGGGCGCGAATATGTCGCTATCGGGCGGCCTATGCGCGAGCAGGGGCTGATCGGCGAGGGCACCGAATACCCGACTTCGATGCAGGGCCTGATGGGATGGCTGCGTGCCAATCCCGAACGCGCCGATGAGATCTTGAACCTCAACAAGAGCTGGATCTTCTTCCGCGAGCTCGACACCGACGGGCCGCTGGGTTCGCTCGAAGTGCCGGTCTACCGCCAAGACAGCGTGGCGGTCGATCCGAAATTCGTTCCTTATGGCGCTCCCGTCTGGCTCGACATGGAAGCCGACGTCGCCGACGGATTGTGGATCGCACAGGACACCGGCGGCGCGATCAAAGGGGCAAACCGCTTCGACACCTTCTGGGGCAATGGCGCGGATGCCCGCGAGATTGCAGGAGCGATGAGCTCCGGCGGCAAGGCTTACCTTTTGCTTCCAAAAGGGACGCTCGCGCGCCTCAAGCGATGAGCGCGCCGCGAGGACTCTCGACAGAAGAAGCGGAAGCTTGGGAAAAGGTCGCCGCGACGGTGAAGCCGATGCACGCGCGCCCTAAGCCGGCACGGCAGGACGTCGCGCCCAAGCCGGTGATGCCGACGAAAGTCCTGCTCAAACCTCAACAGCCCAAGCAGCCTGCCAGGCCCGCTCCGCCTCCAGCGAAAACCCCGCAAAACAATCTCGACGGGCACTGGGACAAACGGCTCAAGTCCGGCGCGATCCAGCCCGACTTTACGCTAGACCTTCATGGGCACAATCTCGACGGGGCCTATAACCGGCTGATGAGCGGCGTGGCGCAAGCCCGCGCAATGGGTGCGCGCACGATCCTCCTTGTCACTGGGAAGCCTCGTCCTGTCGACCCTGCCGACCGGGGCGCCAAGCGCGGTGCGATCCGCGCCAAGGTTCTCGACTGGCTGGCCGCATCGAGCCACCACTCGGCCATCGCGGCAGTGCGCCGCGCGCACATCCGCCACGGAGGCGAGGGCGCGCTCTACATCGTACTCAGACGCGAGCGGTGATCAGCTTGCGCATGCCCATGAGCAGCGCACCGAAAGCCATGAAAACCAGTCCGAAGCCAGCGACATTGAGCAGCAGCCGGCCCCAGCCAAGCGCGGGCAGGTCGAGAAAGAAATAGGGGTAGAAGCCGGTCGTCTCGCCCACCACCAGTGCAAAGCCCGTATAGAGGATCGGAACCGCGATCACGATCGGGAGCGAGCGCCAGCCGGTCGCCTTCACGCCAGAAAATGCCAGCCACCAGAACACGGTCGCCAGCGGCACAACCGTGTGGTGCATCTGGTTCGTGTACCAGTCCCAGCCCACCGGATGATGGTCCGCCGACAGCAGCAGGTGGTAGACGATGCCCACCATCGCCAGCGCGGTGGCGAGGGCAAAGGCAATCCGCGCATCCAACTTTCCGCGCAGCGCAACCCAGCCCAGCAGGAGCGCGGCGGCCATATTGCTCCAGATCGTGAAATAGCGCAGCATTAGCCCGAGATTGAGCAGCGGGTTGTTGCCCTCGTTGATCACGGTTTGCGCACCGATCGCGATGAATGCCGCGATGGAGATGGTGCCCGCGACACGGCGCGAGAGGGAGGAATGGGTAACGATCATGCGTTCTCCCTAACGCGCTTCGAGCACCCGTAAACCCAAGAAAAAGCCCCCGACGTTTCCGCCGGGGGCCCTCTGCGACCACAAAGGGTCAGATTACCGCCTTACCGGTGGTACTTGGCGTAGGTGAGGTCGAAGCGGTCAGCGTCCATGACCTTGGTCCAGGCCTTGACGAAGTCGCTAACGAACTTTTCCTCGTTTCCGTTCTCGGCATAGACCTCGGCAACCGCACGTAGGCGCGAGTTGGAGCCGAAGACGAGGTCGGTGCGCGTGGCGCGCCACAGTTCCTCGCCGGTCTTGCGGCAGGTGCCAACAAATTCCTCGTCGCCGCTGTCGTCGACTTCTTTCCAGATCACGCCCATGCCGAGCAGGTTGACGAACCAGCTGTTGTCCAGCTTGCCCGGGGTTTCGGTGAGAACGCCGATACGGTTGCCATGGGTCGTGTGCTTGGTCACCGCACCCATGGCGCGCATCCCGCCAACCAGCGCGGTCATTTCTGGGATCGAGAGACCGAGCAGGTGCGCCCTGTCGACCAGCTTGTCTTCAGTCTTCACCGAAGCCTTGGTCTTGAGGTAGTTGCGGAAACCGTCGGCGAACGGCTCCAGCGGTTCCCAGCTCTCGGCATCGAAGTCTTCGCGCTTCGCATCACCGCGGCCGGTTGTGACCGGGACGGAGATGTCGAAACCAGCATCCTTCGCTGCCTTCTCGACTGCGGCCGAACCGGCGATGACGATGGCATCGGCCATCGAAATGCCGCCGCGGATCTCGTCGAGCTTGGTGAGCACCTTGCCGAGTTCTTCGGGATCGTTGACCTTCCAGTTCCTGATCTCGTCGAAGCGGATATGCGCGCCATTGGCGCCGCCGCGATGGTCCGAGTTGCGGTAGGTCGAAGCCGAGGCCCAGGCTGCCTTGACCAGTTCGGAGACGGTCCGACCGCTACCGAGAACCTTCGATTTGAAGGCCGAGACATCGCTGTCCGAAACCTGCGTGCCGGCGGGGACGGGGTCCTGCCAGATCAGATCTTCTTCGGGCACTTCCGGGCCAAGGTAACGCACCTTGGGCCCCATGTCGCGGTGGCACAGCTTGAACCACGCGCGGGCGAAAGCATCGTCGAGCGCCGCCTGGTCGTCGCGGAAACGCTCGGAAATCTTGCGATATTCCGGGTCGCGCTTCAGCGCCATGTCGGCGGTAGTCATCATCGTGGGGACCTTCTTGGACGGATCGCGCGCATCGGGCGCCATGTCCTCGGGGTCCGGATTGACCGGCTGCCACTGGTTCGCACCTGCCGGGCTCTGCACGAGTTCATAGTCGTATTTGAACAGCAGGCGGAAGTAGTCGCCACCCCACTGGGTCGGGTTGGGGGTCCATGCGCCTTCGATGCCCGAAGTCGTGATGTGACCCTTGCCGATTTCATCGGGGTCGGTCAGCCAGCCGAAGCCCATGCGGTGCAGGTTTTCGCCTTCCGGTGCGCCGGAGAACGTATCCAAAGG
>JABDNC010000088.1 GCA_013001165.1 Erythrobacter sp. | reverse complement strand
TCCACGCCGAAGAGGTCGACCAGCTCGTTCGGGTCGGTGACATTGCCCGCCGATTTCGACTCCTTGACGCCACGATTTAGCAGGAAGCCGTGGCCGAACACCTGTTGCGGCACCGGAATGTCTGCGCTCATCAGGAAGGCCGGCCAATAGATCGTGTGGAAGCGGACGATGTCCTTGCCGATCAGGTGCAGGCTAGCGGGCCAATACTTGTCCCACATCTCTCCGCCATTGGGATAACCAACACCGGTAATGTAGTTGGTCAGTGCATCGACCCAGACATACATGACGTGATTGTCATGCCCTGGAACCTTCACGCCCCAGTCGAAGCTGGTGCGGCTGACCGACAAGTCTTTGAGCCCACCCTCGACAAAGGCGATCATCTCGTTGCGGCGGCTTGCCGGCTCGAGGAAGCCCGGCTTGTTCAGCAATTCGAGCAGCGGCTCGGCATATTTGGAGAGCCGGAAGAACCAAGTTTCTTCCTCGGTCCATTCCACCGGGGTATCCTGAGGCGAGAGTTTCTCGCCGTTCGGTCCCTCTTTCAGTTCCTTCTCGTCGTAATAGGCCTCGTCGCGAACCGAATACCAACCTTCGTAACGGTCGAGGTAAAGGTCGCCCTTGGCTTCCATCGCTTCCCAGATCGCACGGCTCGCCTTGTGGTGATCCTCGTCGGTCGTGCGGATGAAACGGTCATAAGTGATGTCGAGACGGTCGAAGAGCTCCTTGAACGCGCCAGACATCTCGTCCGCGAGTTCACGCGGGGTCTTGCCCAGATCGCGGGCCTTCTGCGCCATCTTGAGGCCATGCTCGTCAGTGCCGGTCTGGAAGCGCACATCGCGCCCCATCAGGCGCTGGAAGCGCGCGATGACGTCGGCAGCGATCGTCTCATAGGCATGGCCGATATGCGGCTTGCCATTGGGATAGTGGATCGCGGTGGTAATATAGAAAGGATCAGCCATTGCCGCGCTCGCTAGCCGCGCCTGCCTGCGCGAGCAAGGTTCCGATTTCCATTCCGAGCAATCCCGGGTCGAAATTATAGGTAGGCTGTTCGCCGGTCAGCCGGACAAGTTGGGCATGGGTGCCAACGAGCTGGCGAGGGTCCGGGCCTGCTCCCTCGATCCGTTCGGCAAGGATTGCGCGCGCAAGGTCGAGTACCGCCTGCAAGCGCGGAATGTCCTGCTTCGCGCCGATGGCACCAGCAAGCTGGCCGCGGAGCGAGAAATCCCGATCGCCCTCTTCCACAATGCGACGCATCAGCTGAGCGACCTTGCCGAGATCGAGGTTCACGAAGGAAAGAGCGGCGCCCGGTGATCCTGCAGCGGCGGAAATGGCGGCATCCCGCGTCGCGATATCGGCCTCGGGTGCGAGATTGCGCAGGAGCTCATCCATCCGATCCCTGCGTATGGCAGGGAAGCGGACGGTCCGGCAGCGTGACCGGATTGTCGGAAGCAGCCGAGCCGGGCTGTGAGCCACAAGCATGAAAAAAGTGCCGGCAGGAGGTTCCTCCAGGCTCTTGAGTAGCGCGTTAGAGGCGGACACCTCCATGTCGTCGGCCGGATCGATGATGACGACGCGATGTGCCCCCATCGTCGGACGGGTGTTCAATCTACGCTGTATCTCGCGCACCTGCTCGACCTTTATGCCGCGTGCGAGTTCGAAGGGCTTTCCGTCATCGCGCTTCTTGGCTTCGTCCTTGTTCTTGGGCCCATAGGTCAGCGTGATAATGTCGGGATGTGCGCCATCTTCGATACGCACGCCGAGAAATTCGCGCGCCGCAGCCTGCGCAAAGCTGGCCTTGCCCACCCCCTTCTTGCCTGCGAGCAGCCATGCATGGTGCATCCGTTCGCCGGATAGCGCCGAGCGCCATTCGGCCCATGCCTCATCATGTCCAACAAAGTTCATTCGGGCTGGTCCGCGATGAGGGGTTCGATTGCCGCCATCACACGAGAGTGGACCTCTTCGACCGTTCCGCTCCCATCGATTACGGCAAAGCGCTCGGGGTCATCTTTGGCAAAGTCGAGGAATGCCTCGTTCACCGCCGCGTGATAATCCTCGCTCCTGCCCCCGATCGCATCCGAAGTCTCTCCGTCACGCTGGCGGAGGCGCTGCCCTACCTCTTCCGGCCGCGCATGGATGACGATGGTGAGGTCGGGCAGGAGCCCGCCACTACCGACCGCATGGAGCTGACGGATCTGATCATCGCCCAATTCGCCCGCTGCGCCCTGGTAGGCCCTGCTCGAATCGAGGAAGCGATCGCACACTACCCATACTCCGCGATCGATTGCAGGAACGATGAGACCTGCGACATGATCGGATCGGGCAGCCGCGAACAGCAGCGCTTCGGTCTGCGGCCCCCAGCCCTCACCCGGCGGATTGAGCAAGAGCGAACGTATGGCTTCCGCTCCGGGAGTTCCGCCCGGTTCGCGGGTCAGCTCGACTTCGAGGCCCTTCCCTCGGAGAGCTTCGGCGAGGAGCCTTCCTTGAGTTGACTTGCCCATACCCTCCCCGCCTTCCAGGGCAATGAATTTGCCCTTCCTCACGACACCCAGCTCCTCAAGCCATTCAACGCGCGCTCGAAGGCATTCGCCACATCGATGTCCTCTTCGGCAACCAAGGGCACTTGGTAATCCGGCATACCCTCGATCGACACGAGAAAACGGGCGACCAGCTCGCCCTTTGTGATCGGCGCCTTCAGTGGGCCTTCATATTGCAGGCGGACTTTGACTTCACGCGGGTCGTCCTTGGGCAAGTCGATAAACACGCCATCCGGTGCGACGAGGCCTACTGATCCTTGCGAGCCACCCTGGACCTTGGCTTCGGCAACTCGCGCTCCCACGCCAAACAGCGCTGTCTGTTCGAATGCTGCGAAGCCCCATTCCAGCAGGTCACGAGCGGCCTGGTCGCGCAGACGCGAGCGAGGGCTGCCAGCGACGACCAGCACGAGACGCCGCCCATCACGCGATGCCGATCCGAGAAAACCGTATCCCGACTGGTTGGTGAAACCGGTCTTTATCCCGTCAGCACCGCGGACTACGCCGCTGATCGGATCGTGGTTGGGTTGGCTAATGCCTCCGTAACTGAATGAAGGTTTGCCTACGAAATGGCGATATTTGACTGGATGACGCCGCAGCATGGCGGTTGCGAGCGACCCAAGATCCCTTGCCGTGACGAATGTCCGCCCTTCGTCCATCCAGCCGTTCGGTGTGCCGAAATAGCTGTCGCGCATGCCGATCTCGGTGGCCTTGGCATTCATCGCCGTGACCCATTCCTCGACCGATCCGGCAGCACCGTATGCAAGAAGCGCCGCGCCGTCGTTCGCAGAGACCGTCGT
>JABDNC010000269.1 GCA_013001165.1 Erythrobacter sp. | reverse complement strand
TTTGCAGTCGTGGCCAGTGAAGTGAAGGAACTGGCCGCGCAGACCAGCCGCGCGACCGAAGAAGTCGCCGACCAGATCCGCAATATGCAGAATTCCACCGGTGCCAGCGTCAATGCGCTGCGCTCTATCGGTGACCAGATCAAGCAGCTCGAAACGACAGCCATCTCGATCGCCAGCGCGGTCGACCAGCAGTCCGTCGCAGGCCAGGACCTTGCGCGCAGCATCGATCTTGCCGCGCGTTCGACCGACGAGGTTTCCTCAAACATCGTCCAGGTTCGCGAAGCGAGCCTCGCTACGGGCGCTGCGGCAACGCAGGTACTCGGGAGTGCAGACGCGCTCGAAGCCCAGGCATCGGTCCTACGCCATCAGGTCGATCAATTCTTGCAGCATGTAAGGGCAGCATAGCAATCTGTTAACTATAGACGGCTATGTAAGAATTTCAGGTTTGGGGAGCCGCCTAGCATGAATGCTCATACGGAATTTGCGCTGGAAGAATTGACGCGGGAAATCGACAATGTGGAGATGGCAACCGTCTCCGAAGAACAATCTGGATCTGCGCTTTTTCGCTGGTTCATGTCGAAATCACTGACGGCAAAATCCAAGATTGCGTCGCTTTTCTCGTTGGGCGGTCTTTCAACCGTCGCGATTGCGGCGCTCGTCGGCCTTTCCTTTCCCCAATACGCGGACACAGCCTTCTGGCTGGTCGCGGCGGTCTTCGGACTCTGCCTTGCCGGAGGGCTATACAGCCTCGTCGTGATCATCGACCATGTGATCGAGCCGTTCGAACAAATAAGCTCGCAGATGACGCATCTTGCCAAGGGCGGGCGCGACGTAGAAATTCGCAACACCGGTCGAGCTGACGAAATTGGCGATCTTGCCCGCTCGCTCGAGGTGTTTGCGAAATCGGGGCACAAGCTCGACGAACTTTTCGCCGGGCGCAATGATGCCGAGAAGCAGCGCGCGCACGATTTGATGAGTTTTGCCGAAGGCTTCGAAAGCAGCATCGGTGAGATTGCGGGCACTGTCGCCAGCGCTTCGAGCCAACTCAGCTCGACTGCCTCCAGCATGGCTGCCGCCGCAGAACAATCCGCTTCGCAAGCTGCCGACGTCTCGGGTGCGATGGAGAAGGCCAGCGGCGGCGTTACCGCAGCAGCGGCCGCATCGGACGAGTTTGCCATGTCGATCGGCGAGATCAGCCGCCAGGCCTCGCATTCGGCGGAACTCGCCCGCAAGGCCGCGGACGACGCCGAAGGCGCGGACGAGACTATCTCCACCCTCGCCGCTTCGGCAGAACAGGTTGGCCAGATCGTCGAACTGATCCAGTCGATCGCGCAGCGCACCAACCTGCTCGCACTCAATGCCAGCATCGAGGCTGCACGCGGCGGAGAAGCAGGACGCGGCTTTGCAGTCGTGGCCAGTGAAGTGAAGGAACTGGCCGCGCAGACCAGCCGCGCGACCGAAGAAGTCGCCGACCAGATCCGCAATATGCAGAATTCCACCGGTGCCAGCGTCAACGCGCTGCGCTCTATCGGTGACCAGATCAAGCAGCTCGAAACGACAGCCATCTCGATCGCCAGCGCGGTCGACCAGCAGTCCGTCGCAGGCCAGGACCTCGCGCGCAGCATCGATCTTGCCGCGCGAGGTACGGACGAGGTCGCCGGTCACATCGGACAGATGAAAGACGCCAGCATCTCGGCAGGCGCTGCGGCGAGCCAGGTGCTGAATTCTTCTTCGGAGCTGGAACGCCAGGCCTCGACGATGCGCTCGGAATGCCAGCAGTTCCTCGCCCGCATCCGCTCAAGCTGAGCCGAATAGAATTCCCCAAGAGAAAAGGGCGGTCCGGTTATCCCGGGCCGCCCTTTCAAATTGATTCCAAAGCGAAATCACTCCCACCAATACGGCAGGCGCTCCTCGTCTCCGGTCTCGACCTCGTTCATCGTCTTGGCATCGTAGAGACGGCCGCCCAGCATTACCTGAGCTATGTCATCCGAGTTCTGGATATCCTCTGCCGGATCGGCAGTCAGGATCACGAGGTCGGCCAGCTTGCCGACCTCAAGGCTTCCGATATCGCGGTCCATGCCGAGCGACTTGGCAGGCTCGATTGTGCCCGCCCGTAGCGCCTCGACCGGCGACATGCCGCCGCGTACGAAGCTCCACAATTCCCAATGCGCCGCAATGCCAGCTTGCTGGCCATGTGCGCCAATGCTGACCTTCACGCCGCGATCCGCAAGCTTCTTGGCTTCGCGCGCGGCGTTGTCGTCGACGAATGCCCAGTCGGGTGCCTTGGTGCGGCGCGCGGTCGAGGCGATCAGCATCTTGGGCGGCGTGTGGACCAGCAATGGATTGTCGAACACGTCGGTGGCCTGACGCCAGTAGGGATCGCCGGCAAGGCCGCCGTAGGTTACCGTCAACGTCGGCGTGTAGTTCGTGTCCGAACCGGCAAACATCTGCAGCACGTCCTCGTACATCACATCGACTGGGATATTATGCTCCACGGTCGAATTGCCGTCGGCGATCAGGTTCATGTCCATGCCGAAGAGCGAACCGCCTTCCGCGACCACCAGCATATTCTCCTCACGCGCAGCGGCCACGACCTGCTGGCGCTGTTCGCGCCGGGGCTGGTTGTAGTTCTTTACGCTGATACCGCCCTGCGCCTTGATGCGGCGCACGTGGGCAAGGGCATCCTCGTAGCTGTCGATCCGCGCATAGACGCTGGGCGCCTTTGCGCCGTAGATGATCTCACCGGTCGAGAAAGTGCGCGGGGCGAGCAAGGTGCCCGCCTGCTGACGCTCGGCAGCGGCGAAGATCATGCTCGCCGAAGACGAGGGGTCATGGATCGTCGTCGTCCCCATGGCGAGGTTCTGGACCTGCGACCAGTTCTGCTGCGGGATCAGGTCGCCCGTGCCTTGCGCACCATGTGCATGGGCGTCGACAAGTCCGGGCATGACGACGCGGCCACCCGCATCTATCACCGTCGCCCCGCTCGGCACTTGCACGCTTGATGCCGGACCGATCGCGGCAATGCGGTCGCCTTCGATGATGATCGTGCCGTTCTCGATGGTCCCGGCACCCTCGCCCGCCATCGTGTGGATACGCGCGCCGGTGATCGCCACCGTGCCGGTTGCCTTGTCGGCCGCGACCGTGCGCGCCAGCGAGGTTCCCGTGTCAGGGGGCGTGAATTTCGGAGCTTCGTCACCCGGTGCATTTGGCGTCAGCGCGCCGGTGCTGGCGCGGTAGAGCACAGGGCCCATCGACCAGTGAAGCGTCGAGCCATTGTCGGCCCAGCCGATATAGTCCGCCCCGCCCTTGCTGACTTTGGTCACCGGTAGCGAGCTGGCCTTTTCGCCAACAGTCACCGTCTGGCCGCCGGGAAGCAGCGGCATGGCGAAGACTTCGTAATTCTGGCGGAATGCTATGTAATCGCCGCGCGAAGACACGCGGAAGTCATTCGCGAGATCGCCCTGCGCATGGACGCGCCGCTTCTCGCCATCGAGATCGGCCGAGATCAGCTGGAGATTGCCGCCTGCACGCGCCAGCATGAAGACGCGGTCGTCATCGGCGCCGTACTGCGGCGTTGCCGTGTCGCGTGCCACAAGGCGGGGCGTGCCGCCGCTGGCGGAAACCGCATAGACTCCCTGGTTCTCCGAGAAATCGGGCGAAGTCAGGTAGCCGCCACCGCGCTTTTCGAAGACGATCGTATCCCCGTCGGGCGAGAACTGCGGGACCGCGTAGTGACCACGCTGGCGGGTCACCACGCGTTCGCCGCGACCGCGCGGATCGACCGTCACGATGTTGCCCAGCCCGCTGTCGGTCCAGCGCACGAAGGCGATGCGGTTGCCGTCTCGCGACCATGCCGGCCAGAGTTCGAGGCTGTCACCGCCGCCCGACGTCAGGCGGCGTGGCTCGGCGCTGCTGCCGACCGGCTTGGTGTAGAGCTTGCCGAGGCTTTCGAAGACCACCGTGCGCCCGTCGGGCGACACGCTTGCGAAACGCGGGATCTTGGCAGTGAAGCTGTCGGGCGCGACATCGATCACCGGATGCGGCGCTTCTGCGACCATTCGCGTATCGGTGATGCGAAAAGGAATGTCCTGCGCGCCCGAGCCATCGGCGGCCACGCGGCGCAGCTTGCCGCCCGCCCAGACGACCATGCTCTGGCTGTCCGGCATCCAGTCCATCATCGGATAGACGCCGTAGACCGCCCAGGTCTCCTGCAAGTCGAGGTCGAGTGCGCCGTAGATCATGCGCTCCTGACCGCTGGACAGGTCCTTGATCCAAAGCTGAGACTGGTCCTTGTCGCGACGGACGAAGGCAATGCTCTTGCCGTCGGGCGAAGGCGTCGGGCGGACCGCGCCGCCATAGCCGCCGACTGCCGTTGTCACCTCGCCGGTGTCGATATCGTAGCGCTCGATCCGGAAGATGCCGGCGTTGGAATCCTGCGCATATTCGAAGATCGGACCCGAAGTGACGTTGCGCGTATAATAGATCGCATTGCCATCGGGAGCATAGATCGGTTCGCCGAGTTCCTTCTGCACGGCATCGCTCGCACGCTTGACCAGCTGGACGCCGCCGCCACCCGACACGTGGTAGAGCCAGATTTCGCCCGTACCCGCGCTGCGCTGAGTGGTGAAATGCTTCTTGGCGACAATGTAGCGTCCGTCAGGCGACCAGCTGGGCTGGTTCAGAAGGCGGAAGGTCTCTTTCGTAACCTGCTGCTTGTTCGAACCGTCTGCATTCATGAGCCAGATATTGTCGCCGCCGCCCCGGTCGGAAATGAAGGCGATACGGCTGCCATCAGGCGAGAAGCGCGGCTGAATTTCCCAAGCGAGGCCTTCTGCGATGCGGGTCGGCGTGCCGCCTGAGATGGGCATGGTGTAGATGTCGCCCAGCATCGAGAAAGCGAGCGTGCGGCCGTCTGGCGAGACGTCCACATCCATCCAGGTGCCTTCGTCGGTATCGATCGCGATTTCGCGCATTACCGAACCGCGCGGTGCGGTGACGTCCCAGCCCTCGTCCTTCTTTTCCGAACCGGGAATGGGCACGGTCGCTTCCGCGGCATCGACTTCTTCGCCGCTGCCTTCGGGCGGCAGTTCGTCCTGCGAAGCATCGACCTCTTGCTCCTCGACCGGGTTGGGGCTCGGTTCGGGCTCCTGATTTTGTGCGTGGGCCGAGCCTGCGCACAACACGAGCGCGAGGGCGGAAGCGATGCTGGTCTTCATGAAAGTCTCTCCCCAATGAGATGTGGGGGAGGCTTAGACGCGGCGGGAGGCGATTGGCAAACCGCCAATCGACGAAAGACGTTAGCGAGCGCTCGAACGCTCTACCAGTCGCACGGGAACGCGCCGCTCGGGCTGCTCTTCACCTGCCGCAAGCGCGGTCTCCACCAGCAAACGACCCGCTTCGGCAAAGTCCGGTTCGACCGTGGTGAGCGGCGGGTTGCTGAATTCCCCCGATCCCAATCCGTCGAAACCGACCACACCGACCTTCCCCGGCACATCGACACCGCGCGTTGCGAATTCCTCCATCGCACCGAGCGCCATGGCGTCGCAGGCGAAAAAAAGGCCGTCGAATTCAGCGCCTGTCTCGACCAGCTGCGCCGCTGCATTGCGGCCCTGCGATACGCGGTCTTCGCCTTCCGACACGATCGGGTCGCGCGTTTCGAGACCAGCCGCCGCAATAGCTTCCTGATATCCCTCGAAACGCTCGCGAAACTGTTTTTGCGACGAGTTGGTATCACCGACGAAGACGATATTCTTTGCGCCGCTGGCGATCAGGCGCTGTACCGCGATACGCCCGCCATCGCGATTGTCCGAACGCACCCAGACCGCATCGTCGAAGGGCGAGCCCCAGAATGCGATTGCCTTGCTCGACCGGGCCACCTCGCGGAAGTAATCCCACGCAGGTCCGTTCGTCGCTGTGCCGATCACGACGACCCCGTCCGCCTGGCGGCGCCCGACGTAATGGCCGAAAAGCTCGTCTTCCTTTGCCTGGAAGGAAACGAGCGCTTCATATCCACGCTCCGCGGCGGCCGCGCAGGTGCTGCCTAACAGACTGTAATAGAAGGGATTGATCGCTGCCGGCCCCTGCCCCTCGCGCCCGATGACGACGATGGCGATGGTGCCGGTTTCGCCCTTGCGCAAGCCCGCTGCACGCATGTTGACGTGATAGCCCAGTTCGGCCGCAGCCTGTTCGACGCGGCGGCGGGTTGCCTCGGTAATCGTTTCGGATCCGGACAGCGCACGACTGACCGTCGACTGGCTGACACCAGCACGTTCGGCGACATCGATGGAAGTTACCCGATGCGGGCGCTCGTTCGAATTCTTGGTCATTCCTGCTCAACCCTCCCCCGGATGCCACGATGAGAGGCACTAACCCAAGGTAGACAAGATTGCGAGCGCTCTTGCTTGTAGCAAGATCGCGTGGAAAAGAGGTCTCATGAAGGATGGTGGGGACACGGAAAACCGTCGTAGCGAACGACATGAGGTCAAGGTCGCCGGAGCCTGGCGCCAGCGGAACAACTACTCGCGAGATGTCTGGATCAAGGACATTTCGGAAAGCGGTTGCCGCTTCCATGACCGTTTCTCGGTCCTCGAAGTCGACAAGGATATCTTCGTCAGGATTGGCAAGATCGGCCCCATCCCCGCCAAGGTGCGCTGGCGCGAAGGACACATCGTCGGCGCCTCCTTCGAGAACACGCTGCATCCCGGGGTGCTGGACCACATCGTGAAGTTCATGTCCGAAAAGGGCGATGACGAATAACCGTCCCCTCTGACACGCCATGAGCGGCTTCACAGTTTCACAGGGCAAGAAGGAGCTGGGATCGAAGGTCCCGGTCCGCTTCGTGCATAACGACAGATTCGGCGCGCGAGAGGCGATCGCATCGGAGGATTTCGAGGCCCTGCTCCTGCAGCGTCCCGACATCATGAGTTCCTTCGCGGAAAACGGCGACCTGTGCTGGACAGTGCAGACATGGTGCCGGCTGCGCGATGCCGGTTTTGGCGGAATCGAAATCGCCACAGAGCCCGCCGAGGGTCGCATAAACATCGCCAAGGCCAAGACACTCAGTAGGTCGGGGCCGGGCAAAGGACTATTCCAGGTCTCGATCCAGGCCGACTATCCGCGCGTGCTCTGGGCGCAGTTCCATATCCAGCAAAATGCCGATCTGCTGTGCGACGACGCGGCGCTGCAATATCTCTGGCCGCAGGCGGGCATCATTCCGCGCGACCCGGCCCGTGACGGCGTGAAACGGATCGGCTTCCTCGGCAATGTCGAGGGCAACCTTGCGGCAAGCGAAGATGAATGGCGAGAGCTGATGGCGCAGCGCGGTCTCGAGTTCGTCGCCCGCCCTGCCGACCGCTGGCACGACTTCTCCGATATCGACGTCGCGATCGGTTTGCGTAGCTTCGGCAATGCGCGCCATTCGCGCAAACCCGCCAACAAGATGATCAATGCCTGGATTGCAGGTGTGCCTTTCATCGGGGGGGCCGATTCCGCCTTCGCGCAGGTCGGCACTGCGGGGATCGACCACTTGCTTGCCACCAATCGGCAGGAATTGCTGATGCAGGTCGAGCGACTGCGCAGCGATGCGTTTCTCTACCAGTCGATCGTCAGCGCCGGACATCAGAAGGCCGAGGCCTTCGCGACCGACAGACTGATCGAGCAATGGGTTAGCCTGCTCAAAGGGCCGATATCGGCGCGCTACAAGCAGTGGGCCGCGCATCCGCGCCGCGAGCGCAATCGCACGCTCGCATACGGTGCCGCGCAATCGGCCGTCGAGGCGGCAAAGACTGTAGGCAGGAAGCTGCTCGGCCGCGGATACGAACGATGAGCGACCGTCGCCGCATCCTGCGCGGGGTTTCCGCAAATCTCGCTTCGATCGCCACCCGCATTCTCGTCCAGTTCGCGACGCTCCCGATCTTCTTCGCCAGCTGGAGCGCGGAGCGCGTCGGTACGTGGCTGATCGTTTTTTCGGTCCCGGCCTATATTGCGCTTGTCGGAACGGGTTTCGCAGGTGCCGGCGGAGCAGCTGCGCTGGCCGCCGCCCGCAACGATGACATGGAGCGTGCGCGCAGCGATTTCCGCACCTCGTGGTCGATAGGAGCGGTGGCAACCGCCATGCTGGCCCTGTTCTTCGCAGGCACGGCGATGTTCGCCGCACCGTCCTTCATCGATCCCGGCGATACGGTTGCAATCATGGATGTCGCAGCAGCCGCAGCATGGCTCGGGCTCTACATCTTCGCGACCAGTCAGATGGCGGCGTTCGACATTCCGTTCCGAGTGGCCGGGCGCTATCCGGATCACATCTTTCTCTACAACGCTGCGAGCCTCGTCGAGATTGTGGTGATTGCCGCTGCCGTCACCTTTTCGGACAGCCTTGCCACGCTTGCCATGTGCCTCGCCCTCACCCGCTGCCTAGCCGCAGCCGTGATTTTTCTCGCCGCCCGCAAAGCCAGCCCCGAATTGTTCGACGGCCCGCGCAAGCCGGCGCGCGAAAGCCTTGCCGAGATATGGAAACCCTCGCTCGCCTTCATGCTGATGCCGCTGGTATTCGGCATCAACCTGCAAGGCTATGTCCTGGTAGTCGGAGCGGGCTTCGGGGCTGTCGTGCTCGCAGGCTTCGTCGCGACACGGACGCTGACGCGCCTGCTCGATCTGTTCACCAACATGTCCTACGCGATGCAATATTACGAGAGCGGCTATCTGGAGGGCGACCAGCGAGACCTGCAGCGCCGGCTACTGGCGACCATGACGCTTGTCTCGTTCGTCGTCTCCGTGCTGTTCGGCTCCGCTTTGCTGGCAGTCGGAGCTTGGTTGCAGGATCTCTACACGCTGGGCCAGACAGCATTTAACCCCGCTGTCGCCGTGATCCTGATCATGGCCGCTACCTTGCGCGCCTTGTCGGCAGCTCCAGTCGCCGTACTCGCAGCCGACAATCGGCACGCGCGCCTCATCGGCATCTACCTGACCGGCTCCGTTGCCGCTCTGCTTCTGGGAGTCGCGCTTCTAGCTGTGGGCGTGCCTCTCCATGTCCTCGTCCTGCCGCTCGTAATCGCCGAGGCCAGCCAGTTCATCCCGGCTCTCACAAGGGCGCTGAAGACACTGGACTGGAGATGGGCCGATTACTGCGCGCAGGTAATTTCCCGCGAACGGGCAGAGGATGTGCGCAACCTGATCGGCCTTCTCAGAGCCAAGCCATGACGGGCCTGTTTTCTCGCCATCCGCGGCGCTAGAAGCATCGCCAGTGTACGACTTCCTGCTCCTCGCCTCGCTCATCGTCTTTCTGGCGACAGTGACCGCATACATGCGGCACCCGGCAGCGGCGCTGGCGCATCCGGCCAGCTTCTACCTCGTCTTCCACGGCTTCATCTTCGTTTTCCGGCCGCTGGTCGCGCGCTGGTACGATTTCGACTTCGTCTACCGCCTGTACGATTTCGAGCCGTCGATGTCCGACAAGATCACGGTGATCCTTGGCGCGAACCTCGGTATGCTTGTTTTCGTCGCGCTGACCCTCGGCATCGGCTCAAGAGCACCCGAAGCACAACCGCGCGAGGCGTGCGACAGGATGCGCGCGGTGGTATTCAAGCCGTTCCTCGCCGCGATAGCGCTGCTCACCCCGGTCGCCGCCTATTCGCAGATCGGTAACTGGGTGCTGCGAGTGAACAATTTCGAGACCATGGTGCGCGATGCGGCGACCGGGAACATGGTCAATATCCAAGGCAATGGCTGGTTCACCGATGCCGCGCTGATGATGGCGCCAATGGCTGTCATGACGGTCTGGCTGTCGCGCTATCGCTGGTGGGGATGGGCCTATTTCGCCGGCTTCGCATTTCTGCAGGCCGGCACCGGAACACGCCATGCGATCATCTACGCGACCGCTGCGGTCGCCATCTGCTGGCTGCTAGAAAAGGGCCGCAAATGGTTCGACTGGCGGGCGGTCGCGCTCGCGCTGGTCGCAGCCGTCGCCTTCAACCAGATCGTGATCGACCGCGGCGGAGCCGTTCGCTCGATCGTGGCCGAGGACCTGGGTGACGGATACATCGACGAACAGACGTTAGATCCGCTCGAGCATATGGACTTCGCCAGCCTCGAGTACTTCGAATACATCGTTTATGCGGTCCCCCAGCGCACCGGCACTTACGACTACTTCGCCCATGTCCTGCAGATATTCACCGAGCCTGTCCCGCGTGCGATCTGGGAAGGCAAGCCGGTCGGGTCGCCCATCCAGCACTTCTCGCTATGGGATTATGGTCGCCCGATCGGAATGACCGCTTCGATGCCAGGGATCGGCTGGATGAGCCTCGGCTATCCGGGCATCGTGATCCAGGCTTCGGTCTTCGCGTTCATCTTCGGAGGGATCTACCGGCTGCTGCTGATGCGTCGGGATGGCCCGCTCGCAAGGCTGGCCTATGCGCTTGCAATCGCCATGACGGTGCTGGGGTTCCGCGACGGCACCTTGCTGACCCTCCTGCGGACCCTGCCCTTCTATTTCGGGCCGCTCTTCCTAGCGTTGCTGTTCGTGAGGATTTCCCGGCCGGCCGGCATCCCTGACGTATTGCTTGCACAAGAAGCGAATGCCCCCCGCTTTCTCGAACAGACACCTGCCGAAAGGCGTCGGTCGCTCGCCACCAAAGCGCCCTGAACCGCAGGATAGGTTGCACCGCGCAACTTACACTTCCCCTCGCCGCCCGCTTGGGGTAGTCTGATTCACATGGGAGAGAGACCAACGAGCAACCGCGCCACCGATTTCGATGTGCTGATCGTGGGTGCCGGCATTTCCGGCATCGGCATGGCAGCGCACATGCGGGAGAAGGCGCCCGATCACAGTTTCGCGATCGTCGAGCGACGCGAATACCTTGGCGGCACATGGGACCTGTTCCGGTATCCCGGCATCCGTTCGGATAGCGACATGCACACTCTGGGCTTCGATTTCGAGCCGTGGAAGCACGAGAAATCGATCGCCGATGGCCCTGCCATTCTCGAATATCTCGACCGCATTGTCGATGAACGTGATATTCGCCGCCACATCCGCTTCGGACACAAGGTCATTTCGGCCGACTGGCGCGGGGCGGACGCGCGCTGGCACGTCACGCTCGAAACCGATGATGGCGAGCGCAAGATGCTCACCGCCAACTGGCTCTATCTCGGCTCGGGCTATTACGATTACGACGAGCCCTATGATCCGGGCTTCGATTTCGGCGAATTCGAAGGGCAGGTGATCCACCCGCAATTCTGGCCGAAGGACCTCGATTACGCTGGCAAGAATGTCGTCGTGATCGGTTCGGGTGCGACGGCTGTCACGATCGTCCCCTCGATGGCGGACAAGGCGGACAAGGTCACCATGCTCCAGCGCACGCCGACATGGATGTTCTCGCGCCCGGCGAAGGACGGATTTGCCAACTTCCTGCGCAAGATCCTGCCCGAGAAGCTCGCCTATCGCATCACCCGCTTCAAGAACATCAAGCTGCAGGACATCGGCTTCAAGCGGGCACGCACCAAGCCCGAGAAGGTGAAGCAGTTCCTGCACAAGAAGATCAGCAAGATTATGGGCAAGGACTTCGACCTTACGCCCTTCACTCCGCCTTACGATCCCTGGGACCAGCGTCTGTGCCTCGTGCCGGACGACGACCTGTTCGAGGCGATCAAGAGCGGCAAGGCCGAGGTCGTGACCGGCCACATCAAGGCGTTCGAAAAGGGCGGCGTGCGGCTCACCGACGACACTTTCCTGCCTGCCGACATCGTAGTCACCGCGACCGGGCTCAAACTCGCCGTGGCAGGCAAGATCCAGCTGTCGCAGGAAGGCCAGCCGGTCGATCTGGCGGATCGCTTCTATTACAAGGGCTGCATGTTCTCGAACCTGCCCAACCTTGCGGTTGTGTTCGGTTACCTCAATGCCAGCTGGACGCTGCGCGCCGACATCAATTCGGAGTATGTCTGCCGCGTTCTCAACGAGATGAAGGCAGAGGGTGCGGACATCGCCGTTCCCATCCTTGCCGAAAACCACGGGCTGGAAGAGGACGATATTTTCGACTTCTCATCCGGCTATATCCAGCGCTCCAAGCACATCATGCCCAAGAACGCGGTGAACTACCCGTGGCGGCTCAATCAGGAATATGTGCTCGATCGCAAGCGGATGAGCACCGACCCGGTCGATGATGGCATCCTGTCGCTGCGCCGCAAGGGCGCGAATGCACGCGGAGCGGAAGAAGAACTCGAAGCAGCAGAGTAGCTTTCCGCTGCCAGCCGCATTACGAGTTCCGCCATGACTGATCGCATCTACACTGCGGGCCTCGTCGTTATCGGCGACGAGATCCTCTCGGGCCGCACTCACGACAAGAACATCGCGCAGGTGGCCACCTGGCTGCAGGTGCAGGGCATCCGCCTTTCCGAGGTTCGCGTCGTCCCAGATGTGATCGAGCGTATCGTCGAGGCGGTCAACGCGCTGCGCGAGGCGAACGATTACCTCTTCACCACCGGGGGGATCGGCCCGACGCATGACGACATCACCGTCGATGCGGTGTCGCAGGCGCTCGGCGTGCCGGTGATCATCCATCCGGAAGCGCGCGCCATCCTCGAGAAGTACTATGCCGACAAGGGTGGCCTTACCGAAGGGCGCCTGCGCATGGCTCGCGTACCCGATGGTGCGGAGCTGATCCCCAACCGCATGTCCGGCGCGCCCGGTATCCGGATAGGCAATGTCCACCTGATGGCAGGCGTGCCGCACATCACGGCCGGAATGCTCGATGCGCTCACCGGCAGCCTCGAAGGCGGCGCTCCGCTCATTTCGGAAACGGTCGGCGGCTTCATTCCCGAAAGCGAAGTCTCCATCCTGCTTCGCGACGTCGAAAACGCCTTCGAGAACTGCCAGATCGGTAGCTACCCCTTCTTTCGCGACGGGCGTGTTGGTTCCAACTTCGTCGTGCGCTCCACGGACCGGGCCGATCTCGACAAGTGCCTGAAGACATTGTGCGAAGGGCTCACCGAAGCGGGCTTCGATTTTACCCACGGCGGAATCTGACGCCGGCTTGCGCTGGACGCGAAGCGCGCTAGCCTTCCCGCACAATGCTCTGGATCCTGGTCCTCGGCCTCATGGCGGCCTGCGCAGCGCTCTTCCAGCGCCTGTACAAGGCCGAACTGCGCCTTGAAGAACTTGAACTGCGCCAATCGCATACTGATGCCCGGCTGATGGACCTGGCGTTGCGCGGCGTAGAACCGCCAGCCGATACAGAGGTTGCCGTCTCAGGGCCGATCCTGCCTGACGAACCGAAAGACGAGCCGGAGTTCGCGGTCACAGTCGATCCGCCCGCGTCGACCGTTACGCTTTCGTCCCGCTCTGACGAGCCGGAAGAGATTGAAGCTGTCACCCGCGAGGCAGCATTCGGGCAAGAAGACGAGAAGATCGTCGAGCCTTCTGGTTTTGCTGCTCGCGGCTTCGATTTCGAAGAGATCTTCGGCCGCCGTCTCCCTATCTGGGTGGGCGGGATCACGCTTGCAGTCGCAGGAATATTGGGTGTGCGCTACTCGATCGAGGAAGGGCTGCTGACCCCGCCTGTTCGCGTCGCACTCGCCTTCCTGTTCGGCATTGTCCTGCTCGCAGGCGCGGAGGCGGCCTATCGCTTCCGGGAGCGCGTGGGAGACGACCGCGTACGGCAGGCGCTGTCGGGCGCCGGCCTTTCGACGCTTTATGCCGGCTTCTACCTCGCGGGAACGCAATATGGACTGATCGGACAGACCTTCGCCTTCCTCGGCCTCGCGACGGTGACAGCAATGGCGATCTTCGTGTCCTTCCGCTTCGGCTTGCCCAGCGCGATCCTCGGCTTGATCGGAGGCTTCATGGCCCCCCTGCTGGTTGGCGGGGACGAAGCGAACCTGCCGCTGCTCTCGCTCTACCTTGGCCTCGTCACGAGCGGGCTAACCTATACCGGCAATCGGCAGGGCCGTCCGTGGCTGGGCCTTGCCGCTCTCGTCGCGGGTCTTGGCTGGGGCTTCCTCCTGCTGATGGATGGCGGGATGAACTCTGCGGATGTTGCGGCAGTCGGTATCTATGCAATCGTTCTCGGCGCGATCCTGCCGACCATGCTGGTGTCCAAGGTCCACGAGAACCCGGCGCGGCTGATCTCGGCGGCGGTGGCAAGCATCCAGTTGGCGATCCTCGTGGAATCGGCGGGCTTCGGGCTGTTGGCATGGGGCCTCTATCTCCTTCTCGGGGCCGCGCTCGCCTACTTTGCGTGGGAACGGCCCGAAATGCGGGTGGGCAATGTCATGGCGGGAATTATCGCCATGATCCTGCTCGCACTGTGGCCGCAATTCGGCACCCTCGAGTTCTCGCTCATCGCAGCTGCCATCGTCCTGCTGTTCGCAGGCGTACCGCTCCTCCACCTGCATCGCGACCGTGAGAGCCTCGTCGAACCGGCCATGGCGGCGGGCATCCCGCTGGCGGTCGGTGTGGTCGTGCTGACCCAGTTCGGCAGCCTTGCAACCGATGCACTGCAGTGGCCCGAGGCACTGGGCCTCATCGCGCTCGCCGCTGCCCCGCTCTACGCCGCCCGGCTGCTTTGGGGCGAGACGCGCCCGTTCGAGACTGTCGCGGGGCTGGCATCGGGGGCAATCCTCCTGTTCCTCGCCGCGCTGTGCATCCTCCCCGACTGGATGACGCCGCTTGCCGCAGCGGCAATCACGCTCGGTCTCATCGCAGTCATGCGCCCCCGCCTCGACGCGAGCCATGCCTATGGCGCGCTAGCGATCCTCTTCTCTGTCGCCACGGTCATCAGCCTCGTGCCGAGCGACGGAGGCTTCCGCGAGGTAGAACGCCTTTTCACCGGTAGCGGTGTCCCGGATTTTGCCTCGGCTCTGCGCTGGTTCGCAGCAGCAGCCGTCTTCGCCGCGCTGGCAATCTTCGACCCGGCTGAAAAGCGTCGCCTCGGGGCCGAGTTCGTCGCCGCGCTCCTCGGCTTTGCGACCTTCGCCCAGCTTCTCCCGCCGATTGCCCTCGTCTGGCTGGCGCTGGTTGCGATCCTCGCGCTGCGCTGGCGCCTGCCTACGCGCGAATTGGCGATGGTGGCACTGACGATATGCATCGCGCTCTGGGCGCTCGATCCGCTATTCTTCTGGCTGGAAAACGGACTGAAAGCCTTGGCCAGCAAGCCGATGATCCTCGCCGACCTGCCAAGCGCGCGCGAGACTTTCGGTTTCCTCCTGCCCCTCGCAATCGCGATAGGCGCGATCCCCCTCGTGGTCCGCCTGTCGGGCGACCGTGCCGTGGCCCTGTGGCCAGCGGCTGTGCCCGTCGCGGTGATCGCCCTGCATGTCTTCTTCAAGCAGGCCTTCGCGATCGACAGCATGTCCGATTTCCGCGACTTTGGCCTCGCGGAGCGGACTGCATGGCAATCTCTGTTGCTCGGCGCCGCTTGGCTCGCGGCGAGAGGCATTGCCAAGATCGGATCGAACCTTCGGGCAGCGGCCATGCTGGGCAGCCTGACGCTCGCTCACTTCGTCTGGTTCGGGCTGTTGCTGCACAACCCGTTGTATGATGCGCAAGCTGTCGGCCCTGCGCCGCTGGCCAACTTGGCCCTGCTTTCGGGAGCAGTCGGGATCGGTACGCTGATCTCTCTCCGCATCTGGATGCCGCGCTTCCGCGTGACTTTCGACGGGGCGATCATGCTGGTCGCGCTGCTAACCGCGATTACCCTGCTGCGGCAGGTCTTTGCCGGCTCGATCCTGCCGCCCGAACCGATGACGCAGGCAGAGGACCTGCTCCGCTCGCTCGTCGGGATCGTGATGGCGATCGTCTTCCTGCTGATCGGCAGCCGCCGTGAAGAAAGGACATGGCGGGTCGGTTCACTGGTGCTGATGACCGCGACCGTGATCAAGGTATTCGCCTTCGATACGGCCGGCCTCGAAGGACTGATCCGCATCGCCAGCTTCGTGGCACTGGGCGGAAGCCTGATCGGGATCGGCTGGTTCTATTCGCGTCAATTGAAGGCCACGCCTCCTGCACAATGAGAAAGGGCCGGAGGTTTCCCCCCGGCCCTTTCAAGTCCTATCCAAGTAGGAAAGGTGTTTCTTACGCGCTAAAGTAGCGCGACGCGCGGTAGCGCCGAGAATTACGCGCCTTCGACTTCGCCGAGGTCGACCTTGAGGCCCGGGCCCATCGTCGAGGTCAGCGTGACCTTGCGGACGTACTTGCCCTTGGCGCCCGAAGGCTTCGCCTTGACGATCGCGCCGGTAAGCGCTTCGAAGTTCGCCTTGAGGTCGGCATCCTTGAACGACAGCTTGCCGATGCCGGAGTGGATGATGCCCTGCTTTTCGACGCGGAATTCGACCTGGCCGCCCTTGGCGTCCTTCACGGCCTGTTCCACGTTCGGCGTAACCGTGCCCAGCTTCGGGTTCGGCATCAGGCCCTTGGGGCCGAGAACCTTACCGAGACGGCCGACGACACCCATCATGTCCGGGGTCGCGATCACGCGGTCGTAGTTGAGGTTGCCGTTCTGCATGTCTTCCATGAGATCTTCGGCACCGACCTTGTCGGCACCTGCTGCAGTGGCTTTCTCAGCATTGTCGCCGCGTGCGAAGACTGCGACGCGAACGTCCTTGCCGGTGCCGCCCGGAAGCGAAACCATGCCGCGGACCATCTGGTCTGCGTGGCGCGGATCGACGCCGAGGTTCATGGCGACTTCGACGGTTTCGTCGAATTTGCCCTTGTGCTCGCGCAGCGTGGCGAGAGCTTCGTCCACGGTGTAGAGCTTTTCATTGTCGAGCTTGGCAACGGTCTGCTGCTTCTTGGTCTGCTTGGCCATGTTCTTAGCCCTCCACCACTTCGAGGCCCATCGAACGCGCGGAGCCTTCGATGATTTTCATTGCCTGGTCGATATCGTTCGCGTTCAGGTCGACCATCTTGGCTTCGGCGATTTCCTTCACCGCGCTCTTCTTGATGGTTCCGGCCGAAACCTTGCCCGGCTCCTTCGAGCCCGACTTCAGCTTGGCAGCCTTCTTGAGGTAGAACGACGCCGGCGGCGTCTTGGTGACGAAGGTGAACGAACGGTCCGCATACACCGTGATGATGGTCGGGATCGGAGCGTTCTTTTCGAGGTCCTGCGTGGCGGCGTTGAACGCCTTGCAGAATTCCATGATGTTCACACCGCGCTGACCCAGTGCCGGGCCGATCGGGGGTGACGGGTTTGCGGTGCCCGCGGGCACCTGCAGCTTGATATAGCCTTCAATCTTCTTGGCCATCACTGGCCTCCTTTCACACTGTCGGACGTCTCTTTCGAAACGGCCTCATGTTGAGCGGTCGAGCGGCTTGCCGTTAGGCACTCCTCCCGCGTGGAATCCCGAACTGTCGCTTGGGAAGGCGCGCACATAGCGATTCTGCGCGCAAATGCAAGCGTTGGCGCGCCCTGTAGGACGCAGGTTGTAAGGGCCCATGGGCGGTTCCTTCAGGGTGGAGCACATGGAACACGGTCCTGAGCCGAAAACCGCTCCTTCGAAGGTTGCCCAGGCATCTTCGGCAAGCGACATCGGTTAGCGCGGCGAAAGTCATTCGCATCCGATACGAAAGTCCTCACGAGTAGGAAATTCGAGCTTTACCGCATTCGATGTTTAAAACTGCGCTATCTTTCCGGTCTTAAAGCCTTAATACATTGGCGTTAGGCAAGTATTCGACTGCAACAGGGGGACGCAAAGATGTTTCGCATCGCCATCCAGGTAAAAGAACTGAT
>JABDNC010000262.1 GCA_013001165.1 Erythrobacter sp. | reverse complement strand
GCTTGGCCGGAGCGGGCGCGGGTGCGGCAGCTTCCTTGGCCGGAGCAGCGCCGGGCTTCGCATCCTCGACATCGGCCTTCACGATACGGCCATTCGGACCCGAACCCTTGATGGTCGACAGGTCGAGCCCCTTCTTCTCGGCAATGCGGCGAGCGAGCGGCGAAGCCTTGATGCGCGTGCCGTCGTCGCTCTTAGCTGCTGCCGGAGCGGGTGCAGGAGCCGGCGCTTCGGTGCGCTTTTCTTCCTGCTCGACATTTTCCTCGCGCGCTTCTTCGGCCTTCGCCTCACCACCCGACGGAGCCGCCTTTGCCGCCTCGTCCAGATCCTCGCCCTCTTCGGCGAGCATGGCGATAACCGTGCCGACCTTCACGCCCTCTGTACCTTCTTCGACCGCGATCGAGGCGATCACACCTTCGTCCACAGCTTCGAACTCCATCGTCGCCTTGTCGGTCTCGATCTCGGCCATGATGTCGCCAGCGGAAACCGTGTCGCCCGGCTTCACCAGCCATTTGGCGAGCGTGCCCTCCTCCATGGTGGGCGAAAGGGCGGGCATCTTGATCGGCGTGGGCATGATTTACGTTACGTCCTCGCTGGGGAGTTGTTTCGAGGGTCTCTGGCTAATTTGGACGGGCGCCGCAAGGTTCTTGCGCAGAATACGAATTAGCGGGTAACCGCTTGTGCACATAAGGGAGCGGGACCGTTGAGAATATACCTGGTCGTCATGGACGAGACCGAAGAGGCCAAGCAGGCGCTGCGCTTTGCCTCGCTGCGTGCAAGCAAGACGGGCGGATCGGTGCATATCCTCGCGCTCGTGCCGCAGCAGACCTTCAACGCCTTCGGCGGGGTGCAGGCGACCATCGAGCAGGAAGCCCGGGAGCGGGCCGAGGTGATGGCGAACAGTGCCGCGGGAAACATCTTCGGCGAGATGGGCAAGATGCCGGTGATCACCGTGCGCCCGGGATCACCTGCCGAAGTTATCCGCAGCTATATCGAGGAACACGGCTCGATTGCTGCACTCGTGCTCGGCACGGCGAGTGACGGCGGGAAGGACCCGCTGGTCTCCCATTTTGCCGCGCATGCGAATAGCCTGCCCTGCCCGCTCTATATCGTGCCTGGCAAGCTCAGCCGCGAACAGCTGGACGAACTGGCCTGATCGCTCAGGTCAGCGTGCCGCGCGTGGGGTAATCGTTCTCCAGCGTGAAGCTGAGGCCGCTCAGCAGATCATCGAGATCGGGACGCGTGAACGGCGCGTTCTGCACCACGGCGAAATGCAGCGTGCCGTCGGGCTTCACCAGGAACAGGCCCGGCTCGCTGAAAGTGTCGGGTTCCTCGCTGCCTTCCCGCTTTTCCGAGATATAGAGCCCCCATTCGCGGGCCTTCTGCTCGGTCATCGAGTGAGCAAGCGGCAGGTCGGCGGTCTCCCAATCTACATGTGCGACCGCGGCGCGTTCGGGGCTGTCCATCGATACGGCGAAGACGTTGATCCCCTTCTCGGTGAACTTACCCAGCTTGGTGCCGAGTTCCTCAAGGTACTTCTTGCAGATCGGGCAGTGCTTGCCGCGATAGAAGACCAGCATGGTGAAGGCATCGGGCGACTGCTTCGACAGTTCGAAGCGCGCATCGATGGTCAGCGGCAGGTCGAGGTCGGGGACTTTCTGTCCGGGGATGAGCATAGGTGTTTTCTCCTTCGCTCATTCAATGGCGAGGCCCCCGCCTGCGTTCCGCCTACTTCTTCTTCCGGCCCTGGTGGCGGATATTGCCCGGCCGTCCGCGCTGGCCTTGCGTATGCTTCTGCCGCGGAGCGCCCTGCCCCTTTTTAAAGTGCTTCTTCTTCGGGGGCGGACGATTGCCGCGCTTTTCGATGGGTGCACCTTCTCCATCCGGCAGTTCGAACTTGAGCGCACCTGTCAGCGCATTGGATTCAGCCAACTTGAGCTTCAGCCTGTCTCCAACCGCATAGGTCGTGCCGCTGTTCTCCCCAACAAGTTCGCGCGCCCCTTCATCATAGCGGAAGAATTCGCGCCCCAGCGTCGAGACAGGTACCAGCCCGTCGCCGCCGAGGTTTTCGATAGTCGCAAAGAAGCCGAAGCCTTGCACACCGGTAATGCGCGTGTCGAAGACCTCGCCCACGCGGCCCGAAAGCCATGCCGCGACATAGCGGTCGATCGTGTCACGCTCTGCCTCCATCGCGCGGCGTTCCGTCTGGCTGATCGCATCGGTAATCTGGCCGAGCGCGGTGCGGTCACGGTCCGAAAGACCCGAGCCTTCGGGTATCCTGCCCTTCGGTGCAGGCTGCTCGAGCTTGTAGGAATCGACCAGTGCGCGATGGACGAGCAAGTCGGCATAGCGGCGGATGGGCGAAGTGAAGTGGGCGTAGCTGCCCAGCGCCAATCCGAAATGTCCGGAGTTCGCAGGTCCGTAATAGGCCTGCGTCTGGCTGCGCAGAACCGCCTCCATGATCAGCGCCTTTTCGGCCGGTTCCGAGATGTCCTTGAGCATGCGATTGAAGAGGCCCGGCGTGATCACCTGGCCCATGGCAAAGCTGCGGCCCTGGCTGGCGAGATATTCCTTGAACGCCATCAACTTTTCGCGGCTCGGCGTCTCGTGCACGCGGTACACGACCGGTGCGCCTTTCTCTTCCAGCGCCTTGGCGGCAGCGACATTGGCCGAGATCATGAAGTCCTCTACCACGCGGTGCGCATCGAGGCGTTCGCGGATGGCGATTTCCTCGATTATGCCATTGTCGTTGAGGCGGACCTGCCGCTCAGGCAGTTCGAGATCCAGCGGATCGCGGGCATTGCGCGCCTTGAACAGCAGCTTCCAAGCGCCCCACAGGTTCTTGAGCACCTCGTCGGCGCTGCCATCGTCGATGGCTTTCTGCGCGTCTTCATAGGCGATGTTGGCTGCGAGCCGCACGATGGCGCGGGTGAAGCGCCACTTGGTTATCTTGCCCTCGGGCGAGATATGCAGGTGGCAGGCCATTGCAGCCCTGTCCTCGTTCTCGACCAGTGAACAGACGTCTGCCGACAGAATTTCCGGAAGCATCGGCACCACGCGGTCGGGAAAGTAGACCGAATTGCCGCGCTTGCGTGCTTCCTTGTCGAGCGCTCCGCCCGGACGGACGTAGAACGACACATCGGCAATCGCGACGATCGCCTTGTAACCACCTTCGCCATCGGGCTCGGCCCAGATCGCGTCATCGTGGTCGCGCGCGTCGGCGGGATCGATCGCCACAATTGGGACATCGCGCAGGTCCTCACGCTTTTCCTCGCTAAGCGGGAGTTCGGCGACCGCCTGCGCTTCTGCGAGCGCCTCGTCGGGGAAGATGTGCGGGATGCCGTGCTTGGCGATGGCGATCAGGCTGAAGCTCTTGGGTGCGAGCGGATCGCCGATCACTTCGACAACCTTCACCTTGGCGCGAGGCGATTTGCCCATGGGCTCGGCAAGCACGAGCTCGCCTTCCTTGGCTTCTCCCAGATCGCCGATGGGCGAGGAATTGCGGACACGCTTGTCTACCGGGGCAAGCCAGGGCTTTCCGCCGCCGTCGAATTCGACGACGCCCATCAGGCCTTCGGTCCGGGCGGGCAGCTTCTTCATCGGGTGGGCAATCCAGCCCTTTCCGCGCTCTTCGGTGCGGCCGAGGAAACGGTCGCCGCGCTTGAGAGCAGCAACTTTCTTGCTTTCCTTCACCACGACGCGCGGCGGCTTGTCGGGGGCATCCGGCGACCATGACTCGGGTACAGCGATGGGTTCGCTATCCTCGATCTCTACGACCTTGAGCACGGTCACTTTCGGCAACCCACCCATCTTGTGGAAGGCAGTCTTCCTGCCGTCGATCAGGCCTTCTTCGGCCATGTCCTTGAGGCGCTTCTTCAGCGCGATCTTTTCCTGCCCCTTGATGCCGAAGGCCTTGGCGATTTCGCGCTTGCCCGCGGGACGGTCGGAGCTCTGAATGAATTCGAGTATCTGTGTTTTCGACGGGAGGCCCTGCGGCCTTCCGGTCCTGTTTTGTTTTTTCATGCGCGCCATATGGGGACGCGCTTACTCGCTGTCATCCTCTTCCGTGGCGATCGGAGCAAATTGTCCCGCCGGAACTGCGCTGGAAATGGGGCTGCAGATCGCCCCGTTCGTGCAGGCAGCAACGCCGAAGATCCAGTCGTCTCCCCTCACAGGCGCAACATATTCGAGCTGGCGTTCTTCCATTGGAGTCGGCTCAACCACGGGCGTCTCGAAGGTGAAGATCGCATGATCGCTGCGCCAAGCTGGTTCGTCGGTACGGCGCTGGGCGCCAATGTAGTAGTCGGCTCCCTTCACACCCTGCCATTCGATGAGTGTATCGGTACGCACAGCCGCTTCGGCCGTAACAACCGGGGGTGCAGGCGTGCGCGCCAATTTGTCGAGCGCGCGGATGTTGAATTGGGTCACCTTGGCGAGATAGGCGAAATCCATCTCGTCAGCCGTGTCACCGTAGGTAACGCCGTCCTCGACGCGCAGGTCCTGGTGCTGGTGTTCGTAATCCTCGACCGCCACGGCAATGCGGATCGCCGGATATCCCTTTTCCATGAAGGGGATCTGGTCGCCGCCACGGCCCATGCGATCGACACGCCAGATCTGGCGCACGTCGAGACCGCCCTCGGTCTCGTCGGCGAGATTATCGAGCCAGCGCGAGAGGTTGCGGCTCGGGCTGTCGTTCTCCCCACCTTCGCGGCGCTGTGCCGAACGGATGGCATCGGTCAGATCGGCGCGCGGACCTTCGGAAAAGACACGGACGTGATCGGGATCGCAATAGCCGTCGCTTCCGCAGCTATTGCCCACGACATCGTTGTTGAGGACAGCCTTGACGTCCCAGCCCTGCTCTGCCGCATAGTCCGCCATCAACCTGCCGCCGTAGAGGCCCTGCTCTTCGCCCGAGAGAAGTGCGTAGACGATCGTGACCGGATAGCGCCGCTGAGAGAGGTGACGAGCGGCTTCGAGTACGAGGACGGTCCCCGAACCATCATCGTTCGCACCGGGAGCGTCGCTTTCCCAATCCATCGGGTCGGTCACACGGCTGTCGATATGGGCCTGCACGATGACGACTTCATTGGGTCGCTCGGTCCCGCGCTGGATGGCCACAGCATTGCGAATGCGCGTGGGACGCGGAAGGCGTCTGCCCTCCTCAATCCGCTCGGGAGCGACGATTTCGAGGCAGCCCTCACAAGTCTCCGAAATACGGCCGAATTCGGCGAGCCCCCAGTCGACGGCAGCGCCAATGCCGCGGGTTGGATTGTCCTGTTCGGAAAGCGTGTGGCGCGTCCCGAAGGCGACCAGCGTGTCGATATCGGCGCGCAGGCGCTCTTCGGAGACGTCCGCAGCCGGATCGGCCTCCTGCGCGACAAGCGGTGTTGCAAGGAGGGCGGCGAACAGGGCGAGCTTTTTCATACCCGCCTGTCTGTTGCAGAACCGCCTTCAGATCAAGTCAGTAGGCTTTAGCCAGCAGGACCCGTTCGATCGCCTTGTCCCCGGTGAAGATGCATGTCCCATCGACCGGCGCCGCATCCATTGGCACGTTGCGGATGGTGAGCTTGTGCTCCTTCAAACGCTCGACGACCTTTTCAAGCGCTTCGCCCGTCGGCTTCGACCACTGAACTTCGACCCAGCCCGGATAGCGCGAACCAGCGAAGAACTTCTCGACTTCATCGAAGCTCGTGACGCCTCGCGAGATGTTCGCTTCGCGCCGATCGGCCGCCAAGGTGAGCAGCGATGCCTGCATGTCGGCAAGGATGTCGGGCACGGTCTGTCCTGCAACTTCGCGCGTCGGGGTCTGGAAGGCTGGCTTGCCGGTCTCCGTGTCCCACAGCTCGTCGCGGCGCAGCAGGCTGACGACGCCATTGTCCATATCGCGCCCGCCGACTTCGATGATGATCGGTGCGCCTTTGCGGACATAATCCCAGCGCTTGGCGGCAGCCTTGCCAGGACGCGTGTCGAGCAGGACGCGCAGCGGCTCGCCGAGCACGTGCTGGCTTGCGAGCGTCGCGCGCAGCGCCTCACAATATTCGATCAGCGGTTCGTCTTCGGGCTTGTCGCGCAGCATCGGCAGGATCACGACCTGCTGCGGCGCGATCTTGGGCGGCAGGCGCAGGCCATCGTCATCGCCATGCGTCATGATGACGCCGCCGACCATGCGGGTCGAAACGCCCCAGCTGGTGGTGTGGCACAGGCTCTCGCCGCCGTCCTTGTTCTGGTACTTGATGCCGGACGCTTTGGAAAAGTTGGTGCCGAGATAATGGCTGGTGCCGGCCTGCAGCGCCTTCCCGTCTTGCATCATGGCCTCGATCGACCAAGTCTCAACCGCTCCGGGGAAGCGCTCGTTCTCCGGTTTTTCGCCAGCGACAACGCCCAGCGCGAGATCTTCGTCGGCGAAAGCGCGATAAACTTCGAGCATCGTCAACGTGTGATCCTTGGCCTCGGCCTCGTCGGCATGGGCCGTGTGGCCTTCCTGCCAAAGGAACTCGCTGGTGCGCAGGAACATGCGGGTGCGCATTTCCCAGCGCACCACGTTCGCCCACTGGTTGAGCTTCAGCGGCAGGTCGCGCCAGCTCTGCACCCAGCGCGCCATGGCATCGCCAATGATCGTTTCCGAAGTCGGACGAACAACCAGCGGTTCTTCCAGCTTGGCTTCGGGATCGGGGATCAGGCCGCCATCGGGGCCTGCGATCAGGCGATGGTGCGTGACAACCGCCATTTCCTTGGCGAAGCCTTCGACGTGCTCCGCCTCGCGCTCGAAATTGGAAAGCGGGATGAAGATCGGGAAATAGGCATTCGAATGTCCGGTCGCCTTGATACGGTCGTCCAGCAGGCGCTGCATGCGCTCCCAGATGCCATAGCCCCACGGGCGGATGACCATGCAACCGCGCACGCCCGATTCCTCGGCCATTTCAGCAGCTGAGATGACTTCCTGGTACCACGCTGCGAAATCATCGGCACGGCGGGCGTTCAAGGCATGGCGGATATTGGCCACAGATCGATTCTCACGTTTTGATTGGTTTCGTGCCCGCCCCTAGCGCCTAGCGCGCGACGGGTCGACTACTTGCTCAGCTCGTCCAGCTTCTTCTGCATCGCAGCCATCTGCTGACGCATCTGGGCAAGTTCGTCGTCAGCTTCTTTCTTGGCCGCATCCGCACCCTTGCGGGTCACAGGAATGAAAGCCTCGGCCGCATTCTGCATCATCTTGATGTTGGCTTCCGCCATCTTGGCGAGCGGGTTGGCCTCGATCCCCTTCGCAAAAGCCGATTGCAGCTGCTCGCGGTTCTTGCGGAAGTTCGCCATACTCGCTTCGAGATAGCTCGGCATCATCGACTGCATCGAATTGCCGTACATGCTGATCAGATCGCGCAGGAAACTGACCGGCAGCATCTGCGTGCCGTGGCTTTCTTCCTCGACGATGATCTGGGTGAGGATCGTGTGGGTAATGTCGTCGCCCGACTTTGCGTCGAGGACCTGGAAGTCGACATTTTCGCGGACCATCTTCGCCAGATCGTCGAGCGTGATGTAGCTCGAAGTATCGGTGTTGTAGAGACGCCGGTTGGCGTACTTTTTGATGATGATCGGTTCGCCCTCGGCGGTCCGCTTTGCCATGTCGCTTCTTCTCCCCACTCGTGCCCCATTTGTGCAATGCGGGGTCCTTAGCACCTGCACAATGTGCAGTGCAACACGGGAAGGTCAGCGATCGAACCGGTGTCCCAAAACGGTAAGCAATTCGTATTGCGATAGAGTGGTTTGCTGCGCAGCATCGGGAAGCGAATAGGGCAGAGATACCCAGTCACCCTCGACCAGCTCGGGCGCCTCTTCGAGGTCGATCACTATCATGTCCATCGAGACCTTGCCGAGGATCGGGAGCTTGCGTCCTTCATGCTCGAAGGCCGCCCCGCCCCAGCTTCGCAGGATTCCATCCGCATAACCAAGAGAGAGCACCGCCGCACGCATATCGCGCTTCGCGGCGAAGGTCGCGTTGTATCCGACGGTCTCGCCCGCGCGCAGATTGCGGGTCTGGATGATCGCCGCCTCCGGATAGGCGACCTGCCGGATTTCCGGTGCCAACTCATCCCGCGGAACCCCGCCATAGAGAGACAGGCCCGGCCGTGTGAGGTCGAAGTGGTAGTTGCCCCCAAGAGCAATGCCCGCGCTGTTCGCAAGGCTTTCGGCCTCATGATCGATCAACGGCAGGATTGCCCGGAAATCCTCCAGCTGCCGCATGTTCATCGCACTCTCTTCGTCCGCGCAAGCCAGGTGGCTCATCAGGACTTCGACCTCGAGCGATTGTACCAGCGGGTCGGATATCTCTTCCGGCCGGATACCGAGGCGGTTGATACCGCTATCGACCATGAGGTGGCACGGGCCACCGCCGCTCTCGGTCCAAAGCTTTGCCTGTCGGACTGAATCGATGACGGGTCGAACGCCTGTCGCACGTGCATAGGCGGCTTCCGAACTGTCCAGCGGGCCATGGAGAACGGCCACTTGCTCGGGCGGCGCGTGCTCGAGAACGGGTGCAACCTCGCTCCAGTGCGCCACGAAGAAATCGCGCGTACCCGCTTCGATCAGTGTGGGCAGGCAATTCGCGACCCCAAGCCCGTAGCAGTCGGCCTTCACCGCCGCCCCTGCCCGCGCCTTGCCCGACATGCGATCGAGCGCAGACCAGTTCGACGCGAGCGCCTCGCGTTCGATCTTCAGGCGGAGGGTTGGCGGCGGAACCTCGTTCACGGGGTAACAGGCGAAGCGGGCGGTGCGTCGCCCGAATCCTCGAAATCAGTAGGCGGACCGCTGGGCAGGCCCCACCAGGCCACGACCACACCGAAGGCCACCACGACCCAAGTATACCACAGGCCCGAATAGATATTGCCGGTGCTCGCCACAATCACGCCTGCGATCAGCGGCAGGAAGCCGCCGAGATAGCCCGCACCGATGTGGTACGGTATCGACATCGAACTGTATCGGATCTTGGCCGGGAACATCTCGGACAAGAGCGCCGCGACCGAACCGTACGTTAGCGCCGAGAGCATGCCGAGGCCGAGCAGCACAGCAACGATGCCGAGGATATTCGCGAAGCCCGGCTGCTGCTTGCTGAAGTCGAACCCGAACTGGCCAAGCGCTGCGCGGATACCGTCACGACGGGCCGCACCATCCTCGAACCATACAGGATCGATAGCGATCTGCTGACCGCCTGCAGCAAGCTGGAGATCGGCTCCAGGCGTCAGGTTATAAGGAACGCCCGCAGCGGTCAGGACTTCGAGGATTTTGCCGCAATCGCTCTGTTCGCGGTCGAACAGGTCAGCGAAGGGATCGGTCGAGCATTCAGGCCCGGAAACGGTGATCGGGGTCCTCTCGGCGGCTTCCGCGATGCCGGGATTTGCGAGGTTGCCCAAGGTCCAGAAAGCCGGGAACAGCAGCGCTAGGGTCGCCACGGCGCCGATGATGATCGGCTTCTTGCGACCTACCCTGTCGGACCATTTGCCGATGAAGATGTAGAAAGTCATCGCGATCAGGCCCGAGACGAACAGGATCAGTTCGACGGTCAGATCGTCGACATGCATTGGCCCGCGCAGGAAGCTCATGCCGCTGAAGAAAGCGGTGTACCAGATGGTCGTCAGAATACCCGTTACACCGAACAGCGCGACGAAGATGCGCTTCTTGTTGCCCGGATAAGTGAAGCTTTCGACGAAGGGGTTGTCGGCCGTCTCGCCCGCTTCCTTCATCGCCTGGAACACCGGGCTCTCCGACAATTTCAGGCGCATCCACAGCGAGATACCGAGGAGGATGATCGAAAGCAGGAAAGGCACACGCCAGCCCCATGCCTGGAAGTCATCTTCGGGGATCAGGAAGCGACAGGCGAGCACCACGGCGATCGACAACACGAAACCGCCCGCCACACTCGCCTGGATAAAGCTGGTATAGAAGCCGCGCTTTTCGGGCGGAGCATGCTCGGCCACGTAAATCGCTGCGCCGCCATACTCACCCCCGAGCGCAAGGCCCTGAAGCACACGGAGTAGGATTACGATGATGGGGGCTGCAATGCCGATGGTTGCGACCGTCGGGATCAGGCCGACGCCCGCCGTGGCAACGCCCATCAGCGTGACTGTGACAAGGAAGGTGTATTTCCTTCCCAACCGGTCGCCGAGGAAGCCGAACAGGATCGCGCCGATCGGTCGGAAGGCAAAACCAACCGCAAAGGTCGACCAGACAAGAAGCAGGCCGAGCGTCTCGTTATCGACGTCGTAGAAGGCATCTTTCAGGATGTAGGCGAGCGTCCCGTAGATGAAGAAATCGTACCACTCGAAGATGGTACCGGCGCCACTTGCCCCGATGACGAGCTTGATCTCGTTCTCGCTGGGTTCGCGCTGGGTTACTGTGTTGCCGCCTGCCATTCTCTCCGATCCCCTCTGGCTTTTGTCAGGGCCGTCTAGCGGCCTGCTGCATCGTTGGAAAGCGCATCGAGCGCGGCCTTCCACGGCAAGAGTATCGCCCCGTGACGCGCGGGATAGGCCCTTGCTGCTTCCAGCATCGCAATGTCGGGCCACTCAGGTTGCGGGCCGTCTGCGGATAGCCATTCTTCGATGGCAGCCGTAACCTGTGCGATTTCCTCAGGGTCACGGCCTTCTGCGTGACGGGCAAAGATCGCCGCAGACGCCTGTCCAACGGCGCAGGCAGTCACTTTCAACCCGAGGTTTCCAAAACCCGGCTCGAACGACACGGCAAGCGTGCTGCCACAGCTGCGCGACCGCGCTTCGCCAATCAGCGATGCATTCTTGTCGTAAGGGTACTCGGCAAGTTCAACCGCCAGCCCGAGCAAAGCGGGAGAATAGAGCGCGCCGCGAGGTCGCGGTGTCACTCTTCGGGTTCTTCGACTTCTGCTTCCTCGCCGCGGAGTTCGGCACGCCGCTGCGCGAGGATTTCAACCAATGTGCGCGAACCGCCGTCGATCAGCTCGTAGCTGTTGGCCGTGGTGATCCAGACCGGGCGCCCGCGATAATCCCACACGCGGTCGTAACCGAGCACGAGAAGTGAGAAGCCGATCACGACGATGATCATGCCCTTGAGGGTCCCGAAGCCGAAGCCGAGGACACGATCAATCGGGCCGAGCACCGAACTGCGCGAGGCCTCGCCCACGTTATTGGCAATAACCTTCATCGCGGCATAGGGGATGAGGAGAAGAAGCACGAAGGCCATGACCGATGTGGCAACGCTCGGACCGATAAAATCCTGCATGACCAGCGTTAGTGGCGTGTGAAGATAGCGAATCGCAAAAGCCGCAAGGATCCACGATCCCAGCGACAGCACTTCCTGCAGGAAGCCGCGCATGAAACCACCGATGGCGGCCACGCCGACGATGAGCAGCACGATAAGATCGAAACCCGTCATAAAGCCCCATTAATCCCTAGGGCTTTGCGGTTTATTAACTGCTCATCACCCGGTCAACGAGGTTTGCCAGTTGTCCCAAGCCCGAATAATCAAGGTCGGGCGAGGCGTTCTTCGGGTCGGACGGGCCGAAGCCGCGCTTGAAACCGAGCTTCGCAGCCTCCCGCATTCTTACCCCGCCATGCGCAACTGGGCGAACTTCTCCTGCAAGACTGACCTCCCCGAGCCAGACACTTCTGTCAGGCAGCGGCTTGTCTGCCAATGCGCTAACGAGTGCCGCCGCAACGGCGAGATCGGCAGCCGGATCGGACAGGCGGTATCCACCTGCGACATTGAGATAGACCTCCGCCGAACTGAATGAGAGCCCACAGCGCGATTCCAGCACGGCGAGCAGCATCGCAAGGCGGCCATTGTCCCATCCTACAACCGCCCTGCGCGGTGTCGCCCCGGACTGGAGGCGCACGATCAGCGCCTGTATTTCGACGAGGACGGGTCGTGTGCCTTCCATTGCGGGGAAGACCGAGCTTCCCGCCATCGGCTGGTCGCGCCCGGACAGGAACAGCATTGACGGATTTTCGACTTCCTCCAGACCGTCACCCGCCATGGCGAAGACACCGATTTCATCGACTGCGCCGAAGCGGTTCTTGAGAGCGCGCAGGATACGGTACTGGTGGCTCCGTTCGCCTTCGAAGCTCATCACCACATCGACCATGTGCTCGAGCACGCGGGGACCGGCGATATTGCCGTCCTTGGTCACGTGCCCGACCAGCACGAGAGCGACGCCGTTCTCCTTGGCATAGCGGATCAGCTCGAATGCGCATCCACGCACCTGGCTGACCGTTCCCGGGGCGCCCTCGATGGTATCGGAATGCATTGTCTGGATGGAATCGATCACGAGGAACTTCGGCGTTTCCATCGAACCCAATGTCGTCAGGATATCTCGCACACCGGTTGCTGCTGCCAGCTTCACCGACGCATCGGAAAGGCCGAGTCGAGCAGCACGCATGCGCACCTGTCCGGTAGCCTCCTCGCCGCTGACATAGACGACCGAATGCCCCTCGCGCGCCACCCTGGCCGCCGCCTGCAGGAGCAGCGTCGATTTGCCAATACCCGGATCACCACCCATGAGGATCGCGCTACCCGGAACGAGGCCGCCGCCAAGCGCTCGATCGAATTCTGCCAGGCCGGTTTTCTGTCGAATCGGCATTTCGCCGGGTTTGTTGAGATCGACGAATTCGACCGCCCTGCCCCCGCTCGACAGGTCGTGCTTCATCGAAAACACGGTCGCCGGTGCGTCTTCCGTCAGCGTGTTCCACTCCGCGCAATCGGCGCATTGTCCCTGCCATCGGTGGGAAACCGACCCGCAGGCCTGACAGACATAGCGTTTCTTTGGCTTGGCCATGCCGATTGACTAACAGAACATTTGCAGAACGCAATTGCCTTTGTCTGTGCGTCTGTGCACAAGCGAGGGGATGCGGCAAAAGGAACTGAGGATCGCACTCGTCTGCTACGGCGGGGTCAGCCTGGCAGTCTATATGCACGGCGTCACAAGAGAATTGTGGCAGCTTGCCCGTGCGAGCCGCGATTTCCATTCCGGCGCCGGGCAACGCGGCGGCGTCCACGATGTTTACCGCGACCTTCTCGAGCATATCGAAACCGAACAGGGCCTGCGCCTGCGCGTCCTTCCCGATATCGCCAGCGGGGCAAGCGCGGGCGGAATCAACGCGGTGTTCCTAGCGCAGGCGATCTATTCGGGCCAGAGCCTCGAACCGTTGACCGACCTGTGGCTCGAAGTCGCTGATGTCGATGAACTCACCGACCCCGATGCCAAACTGCGCTGGGCAGGCGGCAAAATCTGGGCGCAACCGCTCGCAAGCTGGCTGTTGAGCCGACCTGGTAACGAACTTTCCGAGCAGGTCGCCCCCGAGACGCGCGACGAGGTCCGCCGCAAGGTATCCCACCTCATTCGCGGACGCTGGTTCGAACCACCCTTCTCCGGCCTGGGATTTTCGAAGCTCCTGCATCGGGCATTCGCGGCAATGGCCGAAACCACGCCCGAGGCTCCGCTTCTGCCGCCGCGCCATCCGCTCGACCTGTACGTCACCGCAACCGACTTCCATGGGTATCTGGAACTGCTGCATCTCCACAGTCCGCCGGTTGTCGAGGACAGCGAACATCGCTTGCCGATCGCGATCCGGCGCAAGACGCCCGAGACTGGCGGAGAAAACTTGTCCGATCCGATGGAACTGGTCTTCGCCGCCCGCGCGACGGCCAGTTTCCCGGGCGCCTTCCCACCGCTCAAGATCGAGGAAATCGACCGCCTCGCGGAAGAAACCGGACAAGGCTGGGCCTCGCGTGATGAATTCCTCGACCGGATCATGCCGGTCCATGTCATGCGCGACAATGTCGATACCGTTTCGCTGATCGACGGGTCGGTCCTCGTCAACAAGCCTTTCTCTGGCGCGATGGCCGCACTGCGCGGGAGGCCGGCCCAGCGCGAGGTCGACAGGCGCTTCGTCTATGTCGATCCGCGCCCCGACCGGTTCGGTGAATGGCAAGCACGCGGCCGGCGCGACGTTGGGTTCTTCTCGGCGATTTTCGGCTCGCTTTCGACGATCCCGCGCGAACAACCTATCCGGGACAACCTCGAACAGCTCGAGGAACAGAGCCGGGAGGCGGAGCGCCTCTCCCGCATCGTGGCTGCCCTGCGTCCGGAGGTCGAGCGCGCAGTCGAGAAGCTCTTCGGCTTTACGCTGTTCCTCGACAGCCCGACGCCAAAACGTTTGAAAGCCTGGCGCCAGAAGGCTCAGCAGGCTGCGGCCGAACAGGCGGGTTATGCGTTTCACTCCTACGCGCAGGCCAAGCTGAGCGGCATCATCAGCCGCATTGCGAAACTCGCTTGGGATGCGGCACCATCTCTACACCTCGCTTCGCCCGCGCCAATCGAAGAGGTCCTGCGCGAAGAGTTGCACCGTCGCGGGATCGAACCGATCAGTCATGAGAAGGCCGGTGCTACGCCCGACGCCATCCAGTTCTTTCGCGAGCATGACATCGGGTTCCGCATCCGGCGCTTGCGTCTGCTTGCCCGCCGGCTGGCGCGCGATTGGGAGGCAGATCCCGAGATTTCCGATGATGCGCTCGAAACCGGGCGCGATGCTGTCTACAAGATCCTCGCTCTCTATTTCGAAAAGGAGAGCCGGGCGTCGCTGGGTGACGACTTCGCCGAGAAAGCGGAGAATGTCCTGGCCGATCCGGGCAGCCTGCTCGATCACATTGAAAAGCGTCGCCTGCTACCCGATGCCGACGATCGCACCGAGGAATTGCTTGCCGAATTGCTGAGCGAAATGCCCGATAATCTCAAGCGGCGCATGCTGTTCGCCTATCTCGGCTTCCCATTTTACGACGTCGCAACCCTGCCATTGCTGCGCAACGAAGGGCTGACAGAGTTCGATCCGGTCAAGGTCGACCGGATCAGCCCTGATGACGCGCGCAGCATCCGCGAGGGCGGCACGCAGGCTACCCTGCGCGGAGTGGAATTCTACAACTTCGGGGCATTTTTCAGCCGTTCCTATCGAGAGAACGACTATTTATGGGGCCGCCTGCACGGCGCAGAACGCATGATCGACCTTGTCTGTTCGACCATCGAAGAGCCGCTTGATGACGAGGCCTGCCGCGACTTCAAACGTTCGGCCTTCCTCGCCATTCTCGACGAAGAGATCGAAGCGCAGCGCTGCGACGAAAGCCTGATCGAAGGCATCCGGAGCGAGGTTCTCGACCGGATGCGGTAAGGGTCAACCCCCAAGCACATCCTTGATCTTGTCGAAAAAGCCCCGGCTTTCGGGGCACTCATCACCGGTCTCAGTATCGCGGAACTGCTCGAGCAGGGCGCGCTGCTCCTTGCTGAGCTTGGTCGGCGTCTCGACCGAAATCTCGACCACCATGTCTCCGCGGCCGCGGCCCTGCAGCACGGGCATGCCCGCGCCGCGCTGGCGCAGCTGCTTGCCCGACTGGATGCCGGCCGGGATTTCGAGAGTAAGCTCCTCCCCATCGAGGCCGGGAATTTCGATCGATCCGCCCAGAGCTGCCTTGGTGAAGCTGATCGGGACGCGCGTTGCGAGCGTCGTACCCTCGCGCTGGAAGATCGCGTGCGGCTTCACATGGACGAATATATAGAGATCGCCGGCAGGTGCGCCGCGCGGACCCGCTTCGCCCTTGCCCGACAGGCGAATACGCGTGCCGGTGTCTACCCCGGGGGGAATATCCACTTCGAGCTTCTGCGGGACGTCGACCCGCCCTTCGCCGCGACAGTCGCGGCACGGGCTAGTAATGATTTCACCTGCACCGTGGCAGTTGGGACATGGCCGCTCGACCACGAAAAAGCCCTGTTTTGCGCGGACATTGCCCTGCCCACCGCAAAGGTTGCAGGTGCGGGCATGGGTGCCGGGCGTGGCGCCCGAGCCATGGCAGGTATCGCAAGCCTTGCTGACCTCGATTTCGATATCGGTCGACTTGCCATGGAACGCCTCTTCGAGACCGATTTCCATGTCGTAGCGAAGGTCGGCCCCGCGCCGCGGACGCGCACGGCCGCCTCCACCGAACGCTGAGCCGAAAATGGTCTCGAAGATATCGCCGATATCGCCGAAATCGGCATTGCCGTGCGATCCGCCGGCGCCATTCTGGAATGCCGCATGACCGTACTGGTCGTAGGCAGCCCGCTTCTGCGGGTCCTTCAGGCAGTCATAGGCAACACTGATCGCCTTGAACTTGGCCTCGCTCTCGGTGCAGCCCGGGTTCTTGTCCGGATGATGCTTCATCGCGAGCTTGCGATAGGCACTCTTGATGGCCTTGCCATCGGCATCGCGGCTCACGCCAAGCAGTTCGTAAAAATCGACTTCGGTAGCTGACATGCTTTCCCCCGCCCAAAACCTAACCCCCACCGGCGCGAATGTGCACCGGTGGGGGCGTGGTTTTCATCAGGCGTCTCAGTTCTTCGCGTCTTCGTCGACTTCGGAGAATTCGGCGTCGACCACCTCTTCTTCCGCCGAGCTGTCCGAACCGGCGTCGCCGCCTTCCGGAGCGTCCGGAGCGGCGTTGGCCTGCTCCTGCTCGTAGATCGACTGGCCCATCTTCATCGCACTTTGCGACAGGTCCTGGGCCTTGGCGTTGATGTCTGC
>JABDNC010000259.1 GCA_013001165.1 Erythrobacter sp. | reverse complement strand
ATGCGCGCACTTGCCGACGCCGGTCGTAACGTGCCGGAGGATGTCGCAATCGTCGGTTTCGACGATATTCCCGCAGCCAGCATGACCACGCCTCCACTCACCACGGTCATGCAGGACATCAAGCGCGCAGGCCAAGTGCTGGTAGAGGCGCTGCTGGCCCAGATCGAGGGCCGCGACCTGCCGCCGCGCAAGCTGCCCGGCAAGCTGATCGTTCGAGGAAGCAGCGTAACCCCCTAAGCGTATTCGTATACGTAGTGGCCTCCCGGGCGGCTTCGTGCCAGCTTCGCGAAATTGAGGGACCGGGCACAAAGACCCGGCCGGGACGAGGATAGGCATTATGGACGCGACTTTGCGCCAAAAGCCCCGGCAGGGCTTTGCCGGGCTGTGGAACATCAGCTTCGGCTTTTTCGGCATCCAGATCGGCTTTGCGCTGCAGAACGCCAATATGAGCCGCGTTTTCCAGACGCTGGGCGCGAGCATGGACGATCTGCCCGCCTTGTGGGTCGCCGCCCCACTTACAGGCCTCATTGTCCAGCCGATCATCGGCCATTTGTCCGACAAGACGTGGAACCGGCTGGGTCGCCGCCGTCCGTACTTCCTGACCGGCGCGATCTTCGCCGCGCTTTCGCTCTTCGTCATGCCGTTGAGCCCTGCCTTCGCTTACCCGCTGTTCTTCGCAGCAGCGATGCTCTGGGTGCTCGATGCCTCGCTCAACGTCTCGATGGAGCCGTTCCGCGCCTTCGTCGGCGATATGCTCAACACGGACCAGCACAGTGCCGGATATGCCGTGCAGACCGCCTTTATCGGTGCAGGCGCCGTGGTCGGGTCGATCTTCCCCTATTTCCTCGAACAGATCGGTGTTGCCAATTTCGCGACCGACGGCGGCATTCCCGACACCGTGAAATACAGTTTCTGGTTCGGCGCATTCGCCCTGTTCACCGCGGTCATGTGGACCATTGTGACCACCAAGGAGTTTTCGCCCGAGGAAATGGCCGCATTCGGCGGTGAGGCAGAGACGGACGATGAGCAGCCGATACGTGCACTGGCCTCCAAATCCTACGCCTCCTGCGCCGTCTGGATTGCGGCGGGGGCCGGTCTGGTCCTGTTGGTTCAGGCGCTGGATCTGCAGAAAGAAATCTACCTGTTAGGCGCTCTTTTGGCGATCTACGGTCTCCTTAGCGCCATTGCGATCTCGATGGCGAAGAAGGGGCAGGCTGCGAACATGCTTTCCAGCATCGTGGGCGATTTCGCGGGCATGCCCGAAGTTATGAAACGGCTCGCGCTGGTGCAGTTCTTTAGCTGGTCGGCGCTCTTCATAATGTGGATCAACACCACGCCCGTTGTCACCCAATATGTCTTCGGCAGCACGGACACCACCACCGCCGCTTATAATGAGGGCGCGAACTGGGTGAACCTGCTCTTCACCGTCTACAATGGTGTTGCGGCCATCGCCGCGCTGGCACTGCTCCCCGTTCTCAGCCGCAAGGTGGGGCAGGTCATGACCCACTCGATCTGCCTGACACTGGGCGCGATCGGCTTCCTCATGTTCTTCTTCGTTCGCGATGCGAACACGCTGCTGCTGGCCGAGGTCGGTATCGGAATCGCATGGGCCAGCATCCTTGCCATGCCTTATGCCATCCTCGCCTCGAACCTGCCGCAGGCGAAGCTCGGCATATACATGGGGCTATTCAATGTCTTCATCGTGGTGCCGCAGCTGCTGGTGGCGACTGTGATGGGCCAGCTTATGCTCTGGCTTTTCCCGGGCGAACCGGTGTGGACGATGCTGTTTGCGGCGGCCTCATGGTTCATCGCCGCGCTCGCCATGCAACGTGTGAAGGCCGCTATCCCGCAGGAGAAGGCCCATGCGTAAGCTGATTGCAGGCGCAGCAGCGCTGGCATTAGCCGGTGGTGCCTACGCCATGAGCTCCGTCTCTGACGAACCCGATACCACCGGTTGGGAAACGCGCGAGACGGTCACCATCGAGCATCCCGAGTGGTCGCGCGATGCTGTGCTCTACCAGATCAACACCCGCCATTTCACCGAGGAAGGCACCTTCAAGGCAGCGCAGGAAGAATTGCCACGCCTCAGGGAACTGGGCGTCGACATTCTTTGGCTGATGCCGATCCATCCCATCGGCGAGGAAAACCGCAAGGGCACGCTTGGCAGTCCCTATTCGGTGCTCGACTATTACGGCGTGAACCCCGAATTCGGTACGGAAGAGGAGTTCCGCGCATTCGTGGATGCCGCGCACGTCCAAGGCTTCAAGGTTATCCTTGACCTCGTCGCCAACCACACCGCATGGGACCATCCGTTGCGTAGCGAACATCCCGACTGGTACGAAAAAACCTGGGACGGCGACTTCCGCCCCACACCCTGGTGGGACTGGTCCGACATCATCGATCTCGACTGGTCCAAGCCCGGCGTACGCGAGCATGTCGGCGGGGCTATGGAATATTGGGTCCGCGAATTCGACATCGATGGCTACCGCGCCGATGTCGCGGGCTATGTCCCGCTCGATTTCTGGGAGACGGCGCGCGCGCGGCTCGACGCGATCAAGCCGGTCTTCATGCTGGGCGAGGTCCAGCAGACCGCCTTCCACCACAAGGCCTTCGATGCGACCTATGCGTGGGACTGGCACAAGACGACCAAGAACGTCGCGCAGGGTAAGGGCAACGCCACCAGCTTCTATGGCTACTACGCCGAGAACGAGAGCCTGTGGCCGCGTTCGGCGATGCGCATGACCTACATCGAGAACCACGACAGCAATGCGTGGGAAGGCACGATGGAGGAAAACTACGGCGACGCGCTCCAGGCGATGACCGCGCTGTCCTTCACCGGCGAGGGCCTGCCGTTGATCCACAACGGGATGGAAGCGTGCAACGCCAAGCGGCTTGAGTTCTTCGAGCGTGATCCGATCGATTGGCAGCAGGATGAAAGCTGTAAGTACGGCGACTTGCTCGCCCGCCTGATAGCCTTCCGCAAGGCCAACCCTGCGCTCGAAAACGGGCAGTGGGGCGCAGTGATGCACAAGGTCGAAAGCTCCGCGCCCGAACAGCTCTTCGCATGGGTGAGGCAGGAGGACGGCAACAAGGTGGTCGGCCTGTTCAACATGAGCGATCGTCCGCTTGTGGCGAACTTCTCCGATGATCTGCCGGTAGGCGATTATAAGGATTTCGCCGACGGCAGCGCAGTGACTATTGAAAGCGGCGACAGCGTCGAACTTCCCGCCTGGGGCTATCGCCTGCTGAGCAGCACGGCGCAGTAGCACTGCCCATACGATTGCAGGGACACAAAAGGCGCGGGGGTACTCCGCCTGCGCCATTGTGCTGCCTGCCAAATTCTCCTATCCGGCACGCGACCTTTCGCTGCTTGCCGGCGATTGAAGTGCGCGCCACAAGGTCGCCTTTCCGGCACGCCAGAACAGAACCCGTAAAGAGACCCTAATGTCCCTCACACATTTGCAGCGGCTTGAGGCCGAAAGCATCCATATCATGCGCGAAGTGGTGTCCGAGGCCGAAAAGCCCGTGATGCTGTATTCGATCGGCAAGGACAGTGCCGTGATGCTGCACCTTGCGAAGAAGGCCTTCTATCCTTCGCCGCCGCCGTTCCCGCTGCTCCATGTCGATACGACGTGGAAGTTCAAGGACATGTACGAACTGCGTGAACGCAGTGCGGAAGAAGCAGGCATGGAACTGCTCGTGCACCAGAACCCTGAAGCCGAGGAAATGGGGATCAACCCCTTCGACCACGGCCCGCTCCACACCGATATGTGGAAGACGCAAGGGCTGAAACAGGCGCTCGACAAATACGGCTTCGACGCGGCCTTTGGCGGTGCGCGCCGCGATGAGGAAAAGAGCCGAGCCAAGGAGCGCATCTTCTCCTTCCGCACCGCGAGCCACGGCTGGGATCCGAAGAGCCAGCGCCCCGAGCTGTGGAACCTCTATAACGCGCGCAAGAAGAAGGGCGAGAGCATCCGCGTCTTCCCGCTGTCGAACTGGACCGAACTCGACATCTGGCAGTACATCCACCTTGAGAATATCGAGATCGTCCCGCTCTACTATTCTGCCAAGCGTCCGACCTTCGAATATGAAGGCGGCCTGTTCATGGCCGACGATATCGAGCGTCTGGAAAAGGTCATGGGCAAGCGGCCCGAAATCACCGAACGCTCGATCCGTTTCCGCACGCTGGGCTGCTTCCCGCTGACCGGCGCTGTCGAAAGCGAGGCGGCGACATTGCCAGAGATCATCCAGGAAATGCTGCTCACCACCACGTCTGAGCGCCAGGGCCGCGTGATCGACAAGGATTCGGGTGACGCTTCGATGGAGAAGAAGAAGCAGGAGGGCTACTTCTGATGACCGATCCCATCTACAAGACCGACGCCCTCATCGCCGAGGATATCGACGCCTATCTCGAGAAACACCAGCACAAGACCATGCTGCGCTTCATCACCTGCGGCAGCGTGGATGACGGCAAGTCGACCCTGATCGGTCGCCTGCTCTACGACAGCAAGATGATCTTCGAGGACCAGCTCGAAGCATTGAGCAACGACAGCAAGAAGGTCGGCACGCAGGGCCAGGAAATCGATTTTGCGCTGCTGGTCGACGGCCTTGCCGCAGAGCGCGAGCAGGGCATCACCATCGATGTCGCCTATCGCTTTTTCGCGACCGAGAACCGCAAGTTCATCGTCGCTGACTGCCCGGGACACGAGCAGTACACGCGCAACATGGTCACCGGCGCCTCGACCGCCGATCTCGCCTGTATTCTGATCGATGCGCGCAAGGGCGTGCTGGTGCAGACGAAGCGCCACAGCTTCCTGTGCCACCAGCTCGGCATCAAGAACCTCGTGCTCGCCGTGAACAAGATGGACCTGATCGACTACGACCAGGAAAAGTATGACGCGATTATCGCCGATTACGAACATTTCGCCGAGAGCATCGGCATCGAGAATTTCACCGCGATCCCGATCTCTGGCCTTGCGGGCGACAACATCACCTCGCGCTCGGAAAACACGCCCTGGTTCACGGGCCCGACGCTGATGGAGCATCTCGAGGCGGTCGAAGTCCGTTCCGACGAGAATCTTGCCCACCCGTTCCGTATGCCGGTGCAGTGGGTGAACCGTCCCAATCTCGACTTCCGCGGCTTTTCCGGTCTCATCTCGACCGGTTCGATCAAGCCGGGCGATACGGTTCGCTCGCTGCCTTCGGGCAAGACCAGTACGGTCAAGTCGGTTGTCACGATGGATGGCGACCTTGAGGAGGGCGTTGCCGGCCAGTCGGTCACCGTCACTCTCGAAGACGAGATCGACTGTTCGCGCGGGGATGTGCTGGCAGCAGCCGACAGCCCGCCCGAAGTGGCCGACCAGTTCGAAAGCACGATCGTCTGGATGGACGAGGACCCGCTCGTCGTGGGCCGTGCCTACTGGATGAAGCTCGGCTCGCAGATGGTCAGCGTGACCGTCGCCGAACCGAAATACGAAGTCGACGTCAACACGATGGAGCATCTTGCTGCAAAGACGCTCCACCTCAACCAGATCGGCGTTGCCGAGATTACGACCGACAAGCGGATCGTCTTCGATCCCTATACCGAAAACCGCGCGCTTGGTGGTTTCATCCTGATCGACAAGATCAGCAACCACACGGTCGGTGCCGGGATGCTGAATTTCAGCCTGCGCCGCGCGCAGAACGTCCACTGGCAGGCAGTCGACATTACGCGTGACGATCACGCCGCGATGAAGAACCAGCGCCCTCGCGTGCTGTGGTTCACGGGCCTCTCGGGCTCGGGCAAGTCGACCATCGCCAACGAGGTCGAGAAGAAGCTGGCGATCATGAATCGCCACACCTTCCTGCTCGATGGTGACAACGTCCGCCATGGTCTCAACAAGGACCTCGGCTTCACCGAAAGCGACCGGATCGAGAATATCCGCCGCATCGGCGAAGTCGCCAAGCTGATGACCGATGCCGGCCTGATCGTGCTGACGGCCTTCATTTCGCCCTTCCGCGCAGACCGCCAGCTGGTCCGCGACATGATGGGCGAGGGCGAGTTCATCGAGATTCATGTCGACACGCCGCTCGAAGTGGCTGAAGCGCGCGACGTGAAGGGCCTCTACAAGAAGGCGCGTGCAGGTGAGTTGAAGAACTTCACCGGTATCGACAGCCCATACGAAGAGCCAGAAGAGCCGGAAATCCGCGTCAACACCGTGGCGATGAGCCCCGAGGAAGCCGCGGACTACATCATCAAGCAGATCCTGCCGCTCAAGTAAGGCGAGAACCCGATCCGATGATCCTGTTTCGTGGGCGCGAAGCCCATTCGCGCAGCTTTGCGAAGGCTGTCAGCTGGCGTATTCTCGGCAGTCTCGACACCTTCGCGATCAGCTGGTTCTTTACCGGCAATCCCAAGGCGGCAGGTGCCATCGCTTTCACCGAAGTGGTGACGAAGATGGTGCTTTACTACTTCCACGAGCGGGCCTGGGCGAACGTTTCGTGGGGCTTCGCCAAGGATGATCCGGCCGAAAAACCGGCCTGAAACCACCTATCGAGGCTGGTATCGCAAGCTCGCGCTGCCCTTGGCTGTCACTGGCAAGTAAAGACCGGCATTGGTCGTGGTGACACCGCCATGGTCGAGCGTGTCGATCTGCGCTGACAGCACCCAGTCTCCGGTCCGCACTTCCTGAAGGGCTTCACGGACCTTGGCGTCGATCCGCTCGTAATCCTGCGTGAGGTTGGCCTTCAGCTCGCGTTCTATGGCTTCGCGCACGCGGGCAGTCCGCAGGATGGAGACGAGCAGGTCGCCCGCCAGCTCGTCGGCTTTGCCGTATACCTCAAGGCCCGAAATCTCGATTACCTCGCTGCCGGGCTCGCTTTCAAGCTGGCCCACCAGCCAGACCTTGCCTTTTGCACCTGAGGTCAGCCACGAAAGCCAGCCGCCGCGCGGCTTGGCCTCCACATCGACGCCCACGGCGATTTGACCATCAGTGGTCGGATACAGTTCGACATCCCCGAAATTCGCATCGACTTCGCCGATGCCGCGCACCTTGATCGGTTCAGCCTCGAGATTGTCGAGCGTTCGCTCGAGCGGTGGTTCGACTTGCGCGTAATCTGCCAGAACGGGCACGGTCAGGGTAAGTCCGCCATCGCCGCCATCTTTGCCTAGCGCGGGCAGAGGCAGCGACGCCGGTTCATCGGGGCGTGCCCCCACGAAGCTTTCGACCGCACCCTCCACAACCATGTGCAGGGTGAGCTCACGGTCGCTTGCAGCGTAGCGGTCGAGGGCGAGGGTTTCGGGTCGTAAGAGTAGCCATACTGGCGGGTTCTCGCGATTGACCGACAGAACCGTAAATCCACTTTGCCATGCTGGTTCGACCAGCGAGCGCAGATCGATTTTGGCCAGCTCGCGTTCGATCTGCCGTTCGATCCCCGGCTTGATCCGGGAAAGCCGGTCCTCGGCATGACCGGTCAGGTCGATGTTGCGCCCGAGAATGTCGAGGCCCGGACGCCTTTTCCAATTGTAGGATAATCGCGCCGTGGGTCGCAGCTGCCAGTCAGGCGAGACGGAAAACCGCACCCGAACGACGACTTCGGCTGCGGCGTCGACAGTCTCTTGCTTGATAATGCCGCCGATATCGCGAACTGCGAGCCTGCCTGCGACGGGGATACGCACTTCGAGGTCTTGTCCCCGGCCCGCCAGGCTCACCCTTCCTCGATCGAGGTGGCCTTGGATGCGGCAGGAAACGTCTGGCGAGACACGGATGTCGCGCCCAAGGGCGTGGATGCGTTGGGGCGGAAGGCAGTTTTCGCGGGTTTCGTCGATCTGCCACAGTCGTTTGTCAGCTGCCTTTTCTACCTCGGCGCGCAGCGTCGACAGTGGGATGCGGACCGAAGTGGAGATGCGCGAAGTGCTAGACGGAATGTCCGGTTCTGTTTCGTCGCGATCGGGGGCAGGGTAGTCGACGCCCGAATTGCATGCGGCAAGCAAAGCCAACAAGGCGGATACCGCGATCGCAGGTATCGCGGGCCTGCCATGTTTTACGCTGAATTCCTGCCCCATCGCGCAAGGCTAGCGCGAAGTGCGCAATCAGTCGACGAAATCGTCGACGCGCTCGATCACGATGGCAGGGGCCATGCCGCCAGCTGCGCACATAGTGACGAGGCCATAGCGTTTATCCTGGCGCTCCAGCTCGTCGACCATCGTACCGATGAGGATCGAACCGGTCGCCCCGATCGGGTGGCCGAGAGCAATCGAACCTCCGTTCACATTAACCTTGTCCCAGTCGAGCTCGAGATCGCGCACGAACTTGGCGGCGACCACTGCGAAGGCTTCATTGATTTCATAGAGGTCGATGTCGTCCTTGGTCAGGCCGGCCTTTTCCAGCACCTTCTTGGCGGCCGGGACCGGCGCGTTGAGCATCAGCGTCGGATCATCGCCCATGTTGGCCGTCGCCACGATGCGTGCGCGGGGCTTGAGGCCGTGCTTCTGCGCATATTCCTTGCTCGTCACGAGCACCGCGGCAGCTCCGTCGACCACGCCCGAGCTGTTGCCTGCATGGTGGAAGTGCTGGATTTCGAGATCGGGATACTTCGCGTTGACGAGACCGGCGAAAGTGGTGCCGTTCTTGTCGAGCGGGACATTGGCGATTTTCGCAAAGGCCGGTTCAAGCTGAGCGAGACCTTCCTTGGTCGTCTGCGGGCGCGGATATTCCTCGCGGTCGAGAACCGTGTCGCCATTGTCATCGACCACCGGGACGACCGACTTGTCGAAGCGGCCTTCCTCGATCGCCTGTGCGGCGCGCTGCTGGCTGCGATAGCCGACTTCATCCAGTTCTTCGCGGGTGAAGCCTTCCATCGTGGCGATGGCATCGCCGCAGACGCCTTGGTGGCTCTGCGGGTGAGTGCGCATGAGGCGTTCGTTGTAGCTGCCCATCATCGGCGGGCGCAGGCCGGCCTGCATCTTTTCCTTCGACATCTGCGCGGTGAGGCTCATCATCTCTGTGCCGCCTGCGACCACGCAATCTTCCATGCCGCTCATGACCTGCGCGGCCGCCAGAGCGACCGAAGTGATGCCGCCGCCGCAGAAACGGTCGAGCGTGGTGCCTGAAGAAGTGATGTCATAGCCCGCATCAAGCGCAGCCATGCGGCCAAGGTCGCCGGCCTGCATCCCGTCCTGCGTGCTGACCGACCAGATCACGTCGTCGACGGTCGAGGTGTCGAGGTGGTTTCGCTCCTTGATCGCCTTGAGGCAGGTTGCCGCCAGATGCTGCGGGTGCATTGCCGCCAGCGCGCCCTTGCCCTGCTTGCCGATTCCGCGCGGTGTGCGGACGGCATCGATGATATAGGCTTCGGACATGGGCGTGTTCCTCTCTCGTTTGATCGAATCTTGCGGCTTTTGCCGGTTGACGTTTGCGTAAACCTCCCGCAGCAAGGGCGCAAGAACAGTTTCGTTTTGCAATTGGAGAGAGAGCCCAATGTCTGATGACGTCCTGACCGAAGTCGACGACGGTGTCCTGATCGTCACGATCAACCGTCCAGAAGCCAAGAATGCGATGAACTGGGCCGCTGCCGAGGGAATCGCGGCGGCGATGGATCGTCTCGACGAGGATGACGACCTGCGCGTCGGCATCCTGACCGGTGCGGGCGGTACGTTCTGCTCGGGCATGGATTTGAAGGGCTTCCTGCGCGGCGAATCGCCCAGCATCGAAGGCCGCGGTTTCGGCGGCGTGGTGCAGGCTCCGCCCAATAAGCCGCTGATCGCAGCTGTAGAGGGCTATGCGCTCGCCGGCGGCCTCGAACTGATGATCGCCTGCGATCTCGTGGTGGCGCACAAGGACGCCAAGTTCGGCATTCCAGAAGCCAAGCGCGGCCTTGTCGCTGCGGCTGGCGGCGTGATGATGCTGCCCGACCAGATCCCCGAGCGCGTGGCCATGGAACTGGCGCTGACGGGTGACTTCATCGGTGCAGACCGTGCCTATGAACTCGGCCTCATCAACCGCGTGACCGACGGGTCAGCGCTGGACGGTGCGAAGGCACTCGCTGCCAGCATCGCCGCCAACGGCCCGCTCGCGGTGAAGGTGTCGAAGCAGATCATGAAGGAATCGCGCGGCTGGGCGATGGACGAGCGTTACGACAAGCAGGCTCAGCTCATCGGACCGGTCTTCGTCTCCGAGGACGCACGCGAAGGCGCTGCAGCCTTCGCCGAGAAGCGCAAGCCGAACTGGAAGGGGAAGTAAGATGGCCGTTATCGACGTACCCCAGCCCGAATTCATGGACGACGAGGAGATTTCGATTTTCGCGGATGCCGTGGGCAAGTTCTACCAGCAGCATGCACCGGAAAAGCGCGTTCTCAATTGGCGCGAAGAAGGTCAGGTCGAGCGCGATTTCTGGCGCGAGGCCGGTGAAGCTGGCCTGCTCGGCACCTCCGTCCCCGAGGAATACGGCGGCCATGGCGGCGATTTCCGCCACGAGATGGTCGTCATCGACCAGCAGGCCAAGCACGGCGTCGAAGGTTTTGCCGCCAGCCTGCACAACACGGTGATCCTTCCGTACTTGGTGCGTCACGGGACCGAGGAGCAGAAGAAGAAGTACCTGCCCAAGCTCGTCAGCGGCGAACTGGTCAGCGCGATCGCGATGACCGAGCCGGGTGTCGGCTCCGACCTCCAGAGCATCACGACCACTGCTTTGAAGGACGGCAACGGCTACCGCATCAACGGTGCCAAGACCTATATCTCGAACGGCCAGACCGCCGACTTCATCATCGTGGTTGCCAAGACCGATCCCAACGAGCGTGCCAAGGGCATCTCCCTCATGCTGCTCGAGACCGAGGGCGCTGAGGGTTTCCAGCGCGGCAAGAAGCTCGACAAGATCGGGATGGATGCTGCCGATACGTCGGAACTGTTCTTCGACGATGTCTTCGTGCCTGCCGAGAATGTTCTCGGCGGAGAGGAAGGCAAGGGCTTCTACCAGCTGATGGGCGAGCTTCCGCAGGAGCGTCTGATCATCGCCATGGGTGCGATGACGGGGATCGAGAAGGCGCTCGAGACCACGATGGAATACGTGAAAAGTCGCAAGGCATTCGGACAGACGATCTGGGATTTCCAGAACACGCAATTCGTTATGGCCGATCTTAAGGCGCGGGCCACTGCGGCGCGGGTATTCGTCAACGATTGTATCGCCAAGCACCTCAAGCGCGAACTAAGCGTCGATACCGCCTGCATGGCGAAATACTGGGTCACCGAATTGCAGGGCGAAGTCGTCGACAAGTGCCTCCAGTTCCACGGCGGTGCAGGTTACATCAACGACTACCCGATTGCGCGGATGTATCGCGACAGCCGCATCACGCGCATCTTCGGCGGTTCGAACGAAGTCATGAAGATGGTGATTGCCCGCTCGATGTAGCTTGCGCGCCCTCCCGGTCCGTATAGGGTTGGGAGGGCATGCATTCGGGGAGCGGGACGCTGCAATTGCGCGACAAAATGGGCGTCGGCCGTCACGGCCGGATTGCAGCAGGTTTCATTGCCTGCGCCATGGGGTTCGGCGGAGGCGGTTCGCCCAGCCCAGCTGCCGAAATGCTTGTCCAGCTGGCCTTCGTAGCCGCCTTGCTTGCCTGGCTCTGGTGGGCGGGCCCGGAAGATCGGAAAATATCGCGCCCGCTGCTCTATCTCGGTCTCGCAATCCTCGCCCTTCCCCTGCTGCAGCTGGTGCCGCTGCCGCCTACGCTCTGGCAGGCCTTGCCCGGCCGCGAGCTTCAAGTCGCGTCGCTGTCGCTGATCGGCGCTGAGGGTAGCTGGCGGCCGCTTACGGTGAGCCCGTCGCTAACGCTCGCCGCCTTTCTCGTGCTGGTTCCCGCCGTCGGGACGATGTGGGCAGTTTCGACTTTATCGCGAAAGGATCGCCGCTTCCTGCTCCTCGTGATCGCGCTTGTGGGACTGGGCGGCGCATTTCTCGGCGCAGTCCAGCTTGTCGGTGGCCCCGAAGCTTTCCGGCTCTATGAGAAGAGCCACCGTGGCTGGCTGACGGCTTTCCATGCCAATCGCAATGCTGCTGCCGATGTTCTGCTGATCGCCTCGCTTGCGCTTGGCGCATGGTTTGCCAGTCACCGAGATGAAGTGCGCCGCAAGCGCATTTCCCCCATGATAGTCATCGCGCAAATCGTATTTTTGGTCGCAGTCTTGCTGACCGGATCGCGCGCCGGGATCGCGCTTCTTCTTGTGGCGCTCGTCTTCCACTGGTTGATGCTCCGCGGCGAGGAGGCATCGCGCCGTGGCAAGGCTTTGATCGCAGGCGCCGGTTTATTGGCAGGTGCCTTGCTCTCCCTGCCTTTCGTTCTCGGAGGAGGCGGACGTCTCGCCGGAGTTGCCGCGCGCTTCGATGCGACATCGGATGCGCGCATTCCCTTGTGGACCGATACACTTGCCGCCATCGACAGTTTCGGCTGGGCAGGCAGCGGGCTGGGCAGCTTTACGAAGGCTTTCCTCCCGCACGAAAGCCTCGAACACCTCGTTCCTGCTTTTCCCAACAGAGCCCACAACGATTACCTCGAATTTGTGCTGGAAGCAGGGCTGCTTGCACCCGTCCTGCTGATTGTTGCTGCTATCGTGCTCTTCGCGCTCGCCCGGCGGGCATGGCGCGTGTCGCCCTCGGAGCACTGCGCGCAACTCTTTGCCATCGGCACTCTCGCCATCGTTGCGCTGCACTCTATCGTCGACTATCCGCTGAGAAACATGGCAATTGCCTGCCTCGCAGCGTGTGCGGCAGGTTTGCTTGCTCCGTCTCCGGGCGGGTCGAAGGGTCGGGAAAGACGGGACAGCAAGGCATGATGCGTAGCCGAACAACGGCAGACATCCTGAATGTTGCGACGCTGGGTGCAGTGGCGCTCCTCGCTGCGTGCCAACCGCCGCTCGACCCGGTCGTGCCGGCAGGGCAGGCCGGTTATGACGCGGTCTCTGTCGATCCCGCGCAAGTCACTCCGCAGGTTTACGCGCTTGCCGCGGGCGACAAAATTGCCGTGCAGGTTTACGGCGAACCCGAATTGTCGGTGAGCGAACTGGCGATCGACAATGCAGGCAATGTCAGCCTGCCGCTCATCGGGCAGGTGCGCGCGGCAGGGCAGAGCTCGGCCGAACTCGCAAGGACCGTCGAAGCTGCCTACGCCGCAGATTTCGTGCGCGATCCCCGCGTGAACGTAGTCGTACTCGAAGGGCAGCAGCGAACAATCGCGATCGAGGGCGAGGTCGAGCAGCCTGGAGTATTCCCCTATTCCGAAGGTCAGACGCTGCTAACGGCACTGGCCCTTGCGCGCAGCCCGACCGAAACCGCCAAGCTCGACGAGGTCATCATCTTCCGGACGATCGGCGGCCAGCGCAGCGCAGGCCGCTTCGACCTGCAGGATATTCGCGGCGGTCGCTCGCCCGACGTCCCGCTGATGGCGGGTGACGTCGTGGTGGTCGGCTATTCGACTGTGCGCGGCGCTTATCTCGACGTCGTTCGGACGATCCCGATCTTCGGCATCTTCAGGCCGATCAACTGATGGACCGGCTGACCAACCCCGCGCCCGCTTATCCACCCGCCTATCCCGGCGCTGGCGAGAACGCGATCAGCGCCAGCATCCGTAGCGTGCTATCCGCAGTCCGACGCTATCTGTGGATGGCGCTCGCCATCGTGGCTGCGACCGTGGCCTTGGCGCTGGTGGCCACCATGCTCGACACGCCGCGCTATTCGGCAGCCTCCACCGTGCAGATCAACGACCAGAGCGACGAGGTCCTGGGCGCCGATTTCGAAACGCAGATCGCCCCGCCGTCGGACTGGGATACGGAGCGTTTCCTCAATACGCAGCTCGATGTGCTCCGCAGCCGCGCACTTGCAGAGCGTGTCGTCGATGCTCTCGATTTGGCCAGTGACCCGCGGTTCTTCGCCGGTATGGAGATCGCGCCGACCTTGCTGACGGGATCCGAGGCCGAAACCCGCAAATGGGCGATCGCACTGCTGCAGGGCAATCTCGACATCGATTTGCGGCGCTCGACCCGCATTGCGCTGATCACCTTTACCAGCACCGATCCGGAGCTTTCGGCCCGTATCGCCGATGCCTTTGCCGAGGAGTTCATCCAGCAGAACCTCCAGCGACGGTTCGACAGCTCTGCCTATGCGCGCAATTTTGTCGCCGAACAGCTCGACGAAGCACGTCGCAACCTCGAGGAATCGGAAGTCGCCCTCAACAACTACGCGCGCGAAACCGGGCTGATTCGGACGCGCGACGCGGTCGGCCCAAGCGGCCCCGACCTCGCTGCGGGCTCGGTCACTTCGTCCAGCTTGTTGCAGTACAACCAGGCTGCGATCCGCGCGCGCGAGAATCGGATCGCTGCTCAGTCGCGCTGGGATGCGGTGCGCGAGACGGCGCTCCTGTCTTCGCAGCCGGTCCTGTCGCACCCGACCGTCCAGTCGCTGATGACGCGCCGTGCTCAGCTCGATAGCGATCTGCAGGCCGCGCGCGAGCGCTATCTGCCGAACCATCCGGCCATAGCGAGGCTGGAAGACGATATTGCCGGCGTTAACGCCCAGCTCGAGCGCACGGCCAATGATGTGCGCCAGTCGATCCAAGCCGAGTACCGTGCGGCGCAGGCTGCCGAGCAGCGGCTCGAGAACCAGGTCGACCGCGCCCGCGGGGCCACGCTAGCCGAACAGGACCAGTCGGTGCGCTACAACGTGCTCGCCCGCGAGGCCGATACGGCCCGTTCGATCTATGATGGGCTGCTGCAGCGCTATCGCGAGCTGAATGCTTCGGCCGGCATCGCGTCAAGCAACATCACCATCATCGACCGCGCCGAAGTGCCGAGCGCGCAATCCTCGCCCAGCCTGACCCGCAATCTGGCGCTGGGCATCCTGCTGGGCCTCGCGCTCGCCGGTATCGCGATCTTCCTGCGCGACCAGCTCGACGACGTCGTTCACACGCCTGAAGATGTTGAAGACAAGCTCGGCCTGTCGCTGCTGGGCGTCGTGCCACGGGCAGAAAACGGCACGCCTGTCGAAGTGCTCGCAGATCCGAAGTCGTCGCTCACCGAGGCCTATAATTCGATGCGCGGAGCCTTGCTCTATTCGACGCCGCGCGGACTGCCCAAGGTGCTGGTTGTCACCAGCGCGCAATCGTCTGAAGGCAAGAGCACGACCAGCTATGCGCTGGCGAACGGGTTTGCCCGTATCGGAGTCGCCCCGCTGCTGATCGATGCCGATCTCAGGCGCCCGGCGATGCACAAGATGTTTGGCGCGTCCAACGAGCGCGGCCTCACCGACCTTCTTGTATCGCAGGATGCGGCAGGCAGCGCGACCTTGCGGATCGACAATGGCGAGACGCAGTTCGACCTCATCCCGGCCGGGCCGATCCCGCCATCGCCTTCCGAATTGCTCGCGTCGCCGCGCATGGCCCAGCTGCTGGAAACCTATTCCGAGCAATATGACGTGGTCATCGTCGACAGTTCGCCTGTGCTGGGGCTAGCCGATGCACCCATGCTGTCGGCCATCGCCGACGGCACGATTTTCGTGATCGAAGCCGATCGCGGTCGTAGTGGGGCGCTCAAGGCAGCGCTTCGCCGTTTGCGGGGGATGGAGCCCAATATTCTCGGTGCTGTGCTTTCGAAGTTCGACCCGTCGCGCGCCGATAATCGTTACTCGGCTTATTATGGCTACGATTACTACGCTTATGCCGAGGACGGCGGACGCAAGAGCGCATGAGCATGCCGGCGGCCCGTCTGTGGGTGACGCTTGCTCTGCTGGTGTTCGGTGCGCTGGTCGTTTTCTCCGGCTTGGACAGGTATAGTGAACACCAGCCCGGCACTGCTCGCCTCGTCCCTCAGCCATTTCAGGCGAACGCCGCACGCGTAGGTGCTGCCCAGGCTATCTCGCAGCAAGGCACGGGGGCAACTCGGTATGCCGCACAATCAATTGACGCCGATCCGCTGGATGGCCGCGGGCCTGCATTTCTCGGGACTGCGAAGCTCGCTGCCGGCGATGGTGCTGCGGCAGGTAAGGCGTTCGAGGCTGCGGATCGACTAGGACTTCGTGAGCCTGTCGTCCAAGCTTACTTCTTCGACGAGGCGCTCGCCTCCGATGATGATACCGAGGCAGCGCGGCGGCTCGACATTCTGCTTCGCGCTCATCCTGCCATGGCTTCCATCGACTATTTCTTCGGTTCGCTCGAGCGGACGGCGGAGGGTCGCCGCGAGCTGGCCTCGCGCCTGGCGGGTGATCCGGTCTGGTCGGCTGCCTATCTCGAAGCATTCAGGTCTGATGACGCCGTGTTGCGCGCCCGTGCCCGATTCCTCGCCGAGGCAGCCGATGAAGTTGCGCTTGGCTGCGAGCAGATCGGGCGAATGGTCGAAGAGCTGGTGGACCGCAACTACCTCGCCGAAGCGCGCGGTCTGGCTAGTGCCCATTGTGGAGCGTCGGGCAGGGGCGAGTGGCTGGCTGATCCACGATTCGAAGAGCTTGGCAGTGAAAGCGCTTTCGGCTGGCGGCGCCATGGCAGCGGCGACGTGCGCATTGCGGTCGTCGGCGAAAGCGACAAGTTGGTCGAACTCGAAAGCCGTGCCGGTGTCACGCGGCTGGTCCTTTCTCAGCCTGTAGTGCTCGAGCCTGGGGAGTATCGCATTTTTGCCCGTGTATCGGGAAGCGAGGCGGGGAGGGTGCTCGCATCGCTCGATTGCGGTACAACGCGCAGACCCGGCGGCGCGGGCGGTTCACTGGACCGCGGCCAATTGGTTGCTTCTTCCGGCTGTGCGGACGAAGTGCTGGGTATCTGGCTGAGGCCGGGGGCAGGCAGTGTGCGGATCGATGATATCCGGATCGAGCGCGTGGGCGCTCAGTCTGCTAGCAGCACGCCGTAAAGCTCTTCCCAGCGCTGCGAGATAGTGCCGGAGCCGAACGGCCCTCCGGCAAGGTCGAGAGCAGCGCGCGACATGCCCTGCCACTCGCTCTCCGATTTGTGGAGCCCGTCGACTAGCGCCTCGCGGATTTCCTCGCTTTGCGTGCCGCACCTGATCGCAGCGCCCGAGGCAAAGCCCTGTGGCAGGTGGCAGTGCTCAGTCATGATCGTCGGAACGCCTGCAGCCCATGCTTCCAGGATTGCCATCGGAAGTCCTTCGCTCAGGCTGGGCAGGATCACAAACCGGGCAAGGTCGAGAAGGGCAGCCTTCTGCGAACCGAAAGCGGTTCCAACGAATTCGATCCCGACCTCCCGGTGATCGCGCATAGCGTGTTCGAGCATGTCGATGCCCGCGTCATCGCCCCATCCGGCCACGGTCAGGGTGGCGCCTTCCGGCAAATCAGGCCGCGCGGTGATCCAGCCGGCGATGAGTGCAGACAGGTTCTTCTTCTCGTGGATGCGACCGAGGTACAGAACCGAGGGTCCGCGAGGCGTCTCGTCGCGGACCGACAGGGCAGGCGCCGGGTTTGCCACGAGGGCGATCCTCGCGCCGCGCGTTTCGTTCGCGATGTCATGCGCTTCGGCATCGGTCAGTGCGTGGAAAGCCGCCGCAGATCGCCATGCACGCCGTTCCCACAGCGCCCGCGCGAGATGCTTCTTCCAAGCGTTGCGAGAGGTGATCCACGGATCGAGCATGCCGTGCGGGCTGATCACGAGAGGCCTGCCCGTGGCGTTGGCCCAGTCTGCCGCGGCAAGACTTGGATATTGCCAGATGCCGTGCAGGTGGAGCAGGTCGAGCCGCGCTTCGTCCAGCGCTTCGGGCAAGTCCGGTGCAAAGCCGAAAGCCGCCGGTCCCGACTGGTCGACGAGATGCGCCTCGATCCCGCCGAACCGCCAGGCATCCTGCGACGTATCCTCTGCGTGCAGCCCGAGGATCACGGGCTGCGCGCCCAGTGCGTCCAGCATCTTAGCCTGCGCGACCACCGCCTCGAAAACGCCGCCATTGCGGCGCGAGACCCACGAGGAAAGCAGTCCGATGCGCTTTCCTGCTATGGGCGAGGAAGCGCTCAGGCCTCGACGACCTTCTGCTCGATCGCGCCGAAGATCGAATGGCCTTCAGCATCCTTCATTTCCACGCGGACTGTGTCACCCGGTGCCATGAAGCGGGTCTTGGCCTCACCTTCGGCGATGGTTTCGATCATGCGAATTTCCGCGATGCAGCTGTAGCCAAGGCCGCCTTCGGAAACTGGCTTGCCCGGATCGCCATCGGGCCCCTGGTTCGAGACGGTCCCCGAACCTATGATGGTGCCTGCACCCAGATCGCGGGTCTTGGCTGCGTGGGCGACGAGATCGGCTAGGCTGAAGGTCGCATCAACGCCGGCATTCGCGCGTCCGAAAGCCTCGCCATTGTAGTCGACCATCAGCGGCAGGTGGATGACGCTGCCCTTCCACGCATCGCCCAGCTCGTCGGGCGTGACCGCGACGGGGCTGAAGGCGCTTGCGGGCTTGGACTGGAAGAAGCCGAAGCCCTTGGCCAGTTCACCCGGAATCAGGCCGCGCAGGCTCACGTCGTTCACCAGCATGACCAGCTTGATGTGGTCTGCGGCCGCATCGCTCGACACGCCCATCGGCACATCGTCGGTGATGACCGCGATCTCGCCTTCCATGTCGCAGCCCCACTTGATGTCCTTCAAGGGAATGTCGTCGCGCGGGGCGAGGAACTTGTCACTTCCGCCCTGGTACATCAGAGGGTCGTGGTAGAAGCTCTCGGGTACTTCTGCACCGCGCGCCTTACGCACCAGTTCGACGTGGTTGATGTAAGCCGAGCCGTCGGCCCACTGATAGGCACGCGGCAGCGGCGAATGGGCCTCGCGCTCATGGAAGCGCTCGCAGGGCACGGCCTGATGCTCGACATCGGTGTAAAGCGCTTCGAGCTTGGGAGCGATCTCGTCCCAATTGTCGAGCGCAGCCTGCATCGTCGGTGCGATGTTGTCGGCGGCGCAGTAGCGGGTGAGGTCCTTGGAGACGACCACCAGTTTGCCGTCGCGGGTTCCGTCCTTGAGCGTGGCGAGTTTCATGGGTGTCCTCTCTTATTGGTTTTCTAGATTATCGGGTTGCGCGTCCGGATGGGCGCGCTGGAATTCGTTAAGCGCAAGGCAGGCCGCCTCGATCCGCTCGATATGCGGCTTGTCGCTGAAGTCGAAGTCGAACCGGCGGGCGTTGTAGACCTGCGGGAGCAGGCAAACTTCGAAGAAACCTGGTGCATCGAACAGGAAGTCGCCCGTGCCCAGCTGCGCGAGGCGAGCCTCAAGCGGCTCCAGCGTGCGGGCGAGCCAGTGGCGATACCAGACCGCGATTTCATCCTGCGACTTGCCATATTCATTGGCGAGGTACTTCAGCACCGGCAGGTTGAGCGGGGCATGCAGTTCGGTCGCGATGGCATAGGCAAGCTCGCGGGCCACGTAGCGATCCTCGATGTCCGAAGGAAGCAGCGGACTATCCGGATAGGCTTCGTCAAGCCATTCGATCTGCGCCATTGACTGCACGCGGTCTTTGCCGTCCACTTCGAGCAGCGGCACCGAGCCGAAGGGGTTGCGGCTGGTGAAGGCCTCGCCCTTCTGCTCTGCTTTGAGCAGGTTTACCGGCACATACTCGTATTCCAGCCCCTTCAGCTCCAGCGCGATCCGCAAGCGGTAGCTGGTTGAGCTGCGATAGTAGCCGTGCAGGCGGATCATACGGCCTCTCCTACAGGATGGAACGGATGGAACACGGTCTTGGCGGAAAATCCGCCGGACGCACCGATCCCGCCAAACCTGCGGGTTTCAGCGGGATGGAGCGTGCTCATTTGCCCCTGATGCTCCATTTCCGAAAAGTAGGAAAGGGCATCAGAATGCGGCAATCCCCGTGATGGCGCGGCCAAGGATCAGCGCATGGACATCATGTGTGCCTTCGTAGGTGTTGACCGTCTCGAGGTTCACCATGTGGCGGATCACCTGGTATTCTTCGGAAATACCGTTTCCACCGTGCATGTCGCGCGACTTGCGGGCGATATCGAGCGCCTTACCGACATTGTTGCGCTTCACGATCGAGATCATGTCGGGAGCGAACTTGCCCTCGTCCATCAGGCGACCGACGCGCAAAGATGCTTGCAGGCCAAGCGCGATTTCGCTCATCATGTCGGCGAGCTTGAGTTGGTAGAGCTGCTTCGATGCAAGCGGCACACCGAACTGCTCACGGTCGAGACCATACTGGCGCGCAGCATGCATGCAGAATTCCGCCGCACCCATCGCGCCCCAGCTGATGCCGTAACGCGCGCGGTTGAGGCAGCCGAACGGACCTTTGAGGCCCTGGACTTCGGGAAGCAGCGCGTCTTCGCCCACTTCGACCTCGTCCATCACGATCATGCCTGTGGTGCTGGCGCGAAGCGAAATTTTGCCTTCGATCTTGGGAGCTGACAGTCCCTTCATGCCCTTTTCGAGCACGAAGCCGCGAATGCCGCCGCCATGGGCTTCGCTCTTCGCCCAGACGACGAAGACATCGGCGAAGGGCGAATTGGAGATCCAGGTCTTGGAACCGGAGATGACATAGCCACCGTCCGTCTTCTTCGCGACGGTCTTCATGCCGGCGGGATCGGAGCCTGCGTCCGGCTCGGTCAGGCCGAAGCAGCCGATCAGCTGGCCGCTGGCGAGGCCGGGCAGGTACTTCTGCTTCTGCTCTTCCGAACCATAGGCATGGATCGGATACATCACGAGGCTGGACTGGACCGATGCCATCGAGCGGTAACCGCTGTCGACACGCTCGATCTCGCGCGCGATCAGACCGTATGCAACATAGCTGGCGCCTGCGCCGCCATACTCCTCAGGAACGGTCGCGCCGAGCAGGCCGGCTTCGCCCATCATCGGGAAGAGTTCGGGGGCATCGAGTTCCTTCGAAAAGCCCTCGATCACGCGCGGCTGGAGCTCGCCTTGCGCAAATGCATGCGCGGCGTCGCGGATCATCCGTTCTTCCTCGGTCAGCTGGTCGTCGAGCTTGAAGGGATCGTTCCAGTCGAATGGCACCATTCCGGCCATGTGGTCTCCTTTGTAACTTTATTTGCCGATGGCAGAGAGCCGTTGCAGGCGCAAGGGGGTGTCAGGCTGTCTCCGCATCGCTTGGGAGCAGGAGTGTGTACTCGTCCTCCTCGCAGATGCCCGTTACCCACTCTTCACCCACCTTCAACCATGCATGGAATTGCGGTTTTCCCGTCTCGTCCGGCTGGGTGCCGATGAACAGGCTGGAGGCAATGCCGCGCCGCTCGAGCATCCACCTGCCGGTCAGCGCCTGTGGCAGGCAATTGGGCGATCCGGGCACATTGTTCAGCGCCCGCATGATCGCAAGCCTGACCCGGCGGACGGTCGCGAGGTCGGTGCCTTGCACGGCGCTCTGCGTAGCGACCGCACCAAAACGATTGCGCCACTTGCGCGGCGGTATGCTGGCGACAAGGAATTTCGCGTAAAGCACCATGGCGATCGCCTCGAAGGTGGCGATCTTGTCGACGCTGTCGAGCGCGAGAAAGGTGCGAAGCTTGGACATCAGGCGGGAGAGTATACCACTGTCCCGCCCGATCGCCTCACTTTACTTGGCTCAGTGCTTTGCGGCAGTCGTCGGCGCATTCGCGGCACATCTTGGCGCACCAAGTGCAATGGTCATTGTCATGCTTCTCGCATTCCGCGGCGCAGGTTTCGCAGGCCTTGATGCAGGCTTCCATCTGCACGCGCAGCACATCGATGTTCTGAGCGGTACGGCGCACGGCGAGGCGGGCGGTCGCGGCGCAGACATCGGCACAGTCGAGGCAGTTGCGGATGCACTGGGCCATGTCCATGTCTTCCGCCACGCAGGCGTCGGCGCAACTGGTGCAGAACAGCGAGCACAGCATCGCGTGCCGGGCGGCGAGGACGAGGTCTTCGGTCTTGTCTTCCACCTGCGGGTGGGCATCGATCATTTTCTGGAGCGACATGGGACTTCCTTTCCTTGGAGTATGAGCAAGGAATGGGGCCGCGCGGTGCACGGTTCCCGAAAAAGCCAGAAATTCGAGAGCGCTAGGCCGCTGTGGCTGCCCGCTGGACGGACTCGATCACCTCTGCTGGCGGACAGGGCTTGGACAGCGCCTGTGCCTGCGGGAAACGGGTCGCAACTTCCTGCGGAGTGAGCTGGCCGGAATGGAATATCACCGGCACGTTTTCGGCCATCATTTGCTCTGCCAGCGGGTAGACGATGCCGTCACCCAACTGGACATCGAGAATGGCGATATCGGGTTTCGTCTTCTGATAGGCAAGCATGGCGCTGGACAGGTCGTCATAGGGGCCTTCCACGATATAGCCGGCTTCCGAAACGGTGTCGCAAAGATCGTAGCCAACGATCAGTTCATCTTCGGCGACAAGCACTCGTAGCTGTTGTCCCATGCAGCCTCTCCTCGTTCGCGTGACCCAAGTTTTGCAATGGATCAAACGCGAGAAGGTTCCGCTCTCAGGCTCCGGCTCCGTACTTGCCCGTAAATTCGGCATCCTTGCCGTCCGCCAGAAGGCGTGCCTGCCCCGTCCAGTCATCGCGGCGGATGCGGCCTTCGAAGCGACCGAGCTGGCCATCGATCCGGTCGATTTCGGCATCGTCCCATGCGGCGATCTGAGCGAAGGACGTGACACCGAGGCTTTCGAGCGTCGCGGCGAGCTTGGGGCCTACCCCCTTGATGCGGGTGAGATCATCGCCATTGCCGTCGCTGACCTTCACAACCGGTTCCGGGTCGCGTGCGGCGGCAGGGGGCGCATCGACTAGCGCGGAATTACGCTGTGCGCGCTCTGCGCCCTCGTCGAGCACGTCCTTGCTGGCGCCGGTCACCCGGGTGCGGCGATTGGTGCGCAGCAGGAACCAGGCGACGATGAGCCCGACCACAAGTGCGATTACGAGCAGGATCCAGTGTTCGGCGAGCAATTCGCTCATGTGTCGTCCCTCTCTTCTTGGACAAGGTTTTCATCGGGATGCGGTGCCGGTGCGCGGCTCCACAAGGCCCAGCCGATCGTCAGGCCGATCAGGTAGGCGACCAGCATCAGTGCGATGACTTCGAACCATATCGGCATATCAGCGTGGTCCCGGTGTATCGACGGGCGTCGGGGTCAGCGGCTCCTTGCGGATGACCGAAAACTCGATGCGGCGGTTGGCGGGATCTTCGGGTGTCAGCCGTTCGACCGGCTCGCTCGAGCCGAAGCCGCGGGCGCGCAGACCGTCGCGCGGGATGCCTCGGCGGACCAGGGCCTCGCGAACGGTACGGGCGCGGTCCATGCTGAGCGCGATATTTGCCTGCTCATTGCCCGACCGGTCGGTGTGGCCGGTAATCGCGATGATCGAGCCAAGGCAAGGGCGCAGCGCTGCGGCGACTTCGTCGAGCAGGATGCGGCTGGCGGGGACGAGGGCGGTACTCGCTTCTTCGAAACGGATGGTGCGGGTGCGCAGCAGGCCGTCGACATCCTCTTGGCAGTGCAGCGGCTCGAAAGCAGGCTCGTCGCTTTCTGCATTGACGGTACCGTCGATCCAGCTGACCCCGCCGACGCCGGGAACTGCGGCAACGGCGTGCGCTGCAATAGTGCGCTGTTCCTCTTCCAGCGTTTCGCCGCCGCTCAGGACGGGATGGCGCGAGGGGTGGCCAAAGCGGTTGGCAAAGCGCGCCTTCACCGATGGCGTGCCCGCTTCGACCAGCGCAGGTCCGGCCGCCGCGGCAAGCCGGTCGGCCATGGCGGCGCCAGATGCCTGGCTGCCCACATAGCCAAGCGCCGCCACGAGGGCGGCACCGAGCGTGATTGTCAGGGAAGGGCGCTGTTTCATCTCCCGCGCCTTCTACCTGCGCATCCGCCGCGTTCAAGAGGCGGATGCGCAGGGCGGGGGACGAGGGCTACATTTGCGCTTCGGCGGTGCGGGCGAGTTCGACGAATTCCTGCCTGTAATAGTCGCGCTGGCGACCGGCGAGGCTCACGACATCTTCCCAGCTGAAGCCTGCCAGCATTTCGTCTCCGCGCAGCTTCTGGCCATAGGCGGCGACTGCGGCGGCGAAGGCGAAATCGCCCTGCGGCTGGCGGCGCGTCTGGAGCGCGGCTGCGGGAAGGCGATACTGGAGCAGCTTCGATTTCGACCCGTCGGGCAGCTTGTAGCGCAGCTGGACGAAGGCCGCCTCGTCCGAGCGGCTTGCAGCCGGGCTTCCGGCCTCGGCGCCATAGCGACGGTCCGAGATCCAGCCCTTGTTGCCGGCGGGGATCACTTCGTAGATCGCAGTGACCTGGTGCCCGGCACCGATATCGCCCGCATCGACCGCGTCATTGTCGAAGTCCTCTTCGCGAAGTGCGCGGTTTTCGTATCCGATCAGGCGATACTGGCTGACCGAGGCCGGATTGAATTCAACCTGGATCTTCACGTCCTTGGCGATGGTGAACAACGTGCTGCTCATCTCCTCGCGCAGCACCTTCTTCGCTTCCAAGGCGCTGTCGATATAGGCGTAATTACCGTTACCGTGATTTGCGATCTGCTCCATCATCGCCTCGTTGTAATTGCCCGTACCGAAGCCGAGCGTGGTAAGCGTCACACCGCTGTCGCGTTGCTTTTCGATCATCTCGATCAGCCGGTCGGTATCCGACATGCCGACATTGAAATCGCCGTCGGTGGCAAGGATCACGCGGTTGACGCCGCCCTTGATGAAACCTTGGCGCGCCATGTCATAGGCAAGCTGGAGGCCCGCCGCGCCCGCAGTAGAACCGCCTGCTTCAAGCCGGGACAGCGCGGCACGAACCTTGGCTGAATTGCTTGTCGGTTCGAGCACCACTGCCGTGCGGCCCGCGTAGACGACGATCGAAACCTTGTCCTTGCCCGACATTTCCGAGGCGAGGCCCGACAGCGCCCGCTTGACCAACGGCAGCTTGTCGGGGCTGTTCATCGAACCCGACACATCGACGAGGAACACGAGGTTCGCCGCCGGTCGTTCGTCACGCGGCAGGTCGTAACCGCGCAGGCCCACGCGGATCAGCTTGGCTTGCGGGTTCCATGGACTTTCCGCCGCATCGAGCGTGACCGAGAACGGCTTGCTGCGGTCCTCCGGGCGGGCATAGTCGTAACGGAAATAATTGATCATCTCCTCGGTCCGCACTGCGCCACGCGGCGGCAATTGGCCCATGGTCAGGAACCTGCGGGCATTGGCATAGGCACCGGTGTCGACATCGACCGAAAAGGTCGAGACGGGCTCGGTCGCCACCAGCTTGATCGGCGAGACTTCCTCGCCCGCATAGCGTTCACGATCCTCGGGCGGCATCGGATAGGCATCGTCGGGAACGCCAGCCCTCGCCCAGTGCGCAGGCGGCGGTGCCATAGCCATGTCGACCGAAGCCATTTCCGCCGCAACGTGGGGCTGTGAGGGTGAAATCGGAGCGGGAGGGGCAGCAATCTCATAGGTCGCGATCGATTCGACCTCTTCGCTCGACTGATCCTGCGAACAGCCGGCAATGGCAATGATCAGCGAACTGGTGGCGAGGAGCGACAATGCGGCTCCTCCAGCACGGGTGCGATTGTCCATATTCTTCCTCTCCATGATTCCCTACTCCTATGTAATGTTATCTCATAAATAAGGGCAACATCATGTCCAAAATGTGGCTAAAATGAGGCAGGAGTCAAGTTCGGGCACGCGAATGCGGCCGCAATCCTCCGGTTGAGGGCGGCAATACTTAGTGAAACCAGTAGTTTATGGAGCTATGCCAATTAAGGCGCGGTATTGCCCGTTTTCGCCGCATTCTTGCTGAAAAGGACCCGATCTTCCGGTCCGAAACCGCGTTTCCAGATCACATAGCCATATGTGGCAAGGATTGCGGGGATGCCGAATGCGAGTTCGGCCCATTCCGGCAGCATGGTTGCAAGAAAGCCGACCACTACTGCCGGCGCGGTTGCCCACACCAGCGCCCAGCGCCAGTTGCTGACCGGTGCCTTGAGCAGCCGCTTCAACAGCAGCGCCTTGATCAGGCTCGACACGCCCAGTGCGATCAGCAGGGCGAGCGCCGCGCCTGCCGCCTTGAAGCCTTCATCCATTCCGAGGTGGTCGGCCAATGCGATCAGGCTAAGCGTGAGGGCGCCCTGCAGGGTGATGATGCCGACCGAGATCGCGAGGTTCCGCTTGCGCGCGATGTAGACAAGCACGCTTTCCGACACGACGGCCATCGATGCGATGACCTCTGCCGTCAGCAACAGAGCAAGTGCGCCCGTACCGCCGACGATGGCGGGTCCGCCTAGGCCCATGACAGCCTCGCCCGGGATGGCCAGCGCCAGCGCGATGCCAGCCTGCAGGGCGATGATCCAGAAGCCGACCTGCCGTACCTGCGAGGCGATTGCCGTCATATTCCCGATCTTCAGGTTCTTGGTGATGACCGGCGACAGGATGGGTTCGAAGCTCGTCTTGAGCTTCTGCGGGACGCTGACGACTTCCTTGGCGAAGAAGTAGATACCGACGGCTGCTGCGGAAGCCGACTGGGCAAGCAGGAACACATCGAGCAGGCGTGTGCCGCGCTCGATCACGTCGGCTCCAACCAGAGGCATGGCCCGGCTGCCCATCTTGGCAAGGTAGCGCGGGCGCGGGCGCCAGCCCTTCGGCCGCCCATAAGTGCGGAAGAAGGACCAAGAGGCAACGAGCAGGCTTGCATAGATCGAGGCGAGGAAGGCGAGCGCCAGCCCTCCGTCACGCACGGCGGGGATAAAGAAGAACGCACCTACGCCGATGGACCGAGTCCATGGTTCAACTATCGCGCGCGCCCTGACGGTGGTCGCGATATCGTATCGATATGCTTGTGCCGCCAGCAGGATTTCCGTCAGCGCGAAAGCCGGGATAGCGGCGATCATCCACATGTCGAACTCGCTGCCGGTCCCGTTCGGGAAGATGATGACCGGAAACAGCAAGAGGATCGCCGCAGCACCGAGCGACACGATGAACGAAGCGAGCATTCCGTCGAACACGAGGTTCGACTGCGGTACGTGCTCTTCCTCGGCTCCCATGGTCAGTCGCTGGGCCAGCCCGCGTTTTTCACCGAGCGCACAGATCAGCGCGAAGATCTCGATGACGACGAAGGCGGCCGCGAACCGGCCCATCTCCTCGACCCCGTAGAGACGGTAGCCGATGAAAAGGAAGGGGATATTGCCCAGCAGGCGCACGACGAAGCCGAGCGTGTTGGTGCGCCCGCCCTTGGCGAGCGTAGCCATATCGTCACCGCCCTTTGCTGGTTCGGGCTGCGCTGGCGGAGAGGGCTGGCTCAAGCGTCGCTTTCCTGTTCGGCCTTGAGCGGCCGTGCAAGGATATCACCCACCACCGACTTCGGCTCTGCACCGGATAGCAGCGCGTTCACCGCGCCGACGATCGGCATGGTCACGCCGTGTTTGTCGGCAAGTTCGACCAGAACCGGCGCGGTATGCGCGCCTTCGGCAACCGTTTTGCGGTCGGACATGAGGCTGGCCGCGCTCTGGCCTTCACCCAGTGCCTTGCCGAGCGAGAAATTGCGGCTGGAAGTGGACGAACAGGTCAGCACGAGATCGCCCAGGCCGCAGAGGCCGGTCAACGTTTCCGCGCGTGCGCCCAGCGCTTCGCCGAAGCGGAGCATTTCCGCATATCCGCGCGCGATCAGCGCGGCGCGCGCATTCTGGCCAAGGCGCAGGCCTTCGACCACACCACAGGCGATCGCGAGGACATTTTTTACCGCGCCGCCGATCTCCGCGCCGGTCACGTCGTCGGAATAATAGGGCCGGAAATTGGTGCGGGCGACGAGCGGGGCGATGCGCTCCCATTGCGCCTCTCCGCCGCCGCAGGCCAGCGTTACGGCAGCAGGAAGTCCGGCAGCGACTTCATGCGCGAAGGTCGGGCCCGAAAGCACGGCAATGTCACTGTTGGGTGCAGCATCTCGGGCGACATGGTTCATGAGCCGGCCCGTGCCTGCCTCGATTCCCTTGGAGCACAGGATGAGGTCGCGCGGGTGCGAAGGCATGGCCTCCAGCATCGCGCCCATGTGCTGCGCGGGCGTGACGACGAGCATCGCGTCGAGCGCCGCCATTTCGGCAAGGTCGCTGGTCGCGCGGATATTCTCGGACAGAGTGGCGCTCGGCAGGAAGGGTGTGTTCGTGTGGGCGGTGTTGATCTCTTCCACCAGCTCCGCCTCGCGCGCCCAGAGCAGGACGTCGCGACCATCGCTGGCGACCATTTGCGCAAGAGCTGTGCCCCATGCGCCTGCTCCAAGGACCCCAACGCTCATGCCTTCACTCCTGCTCCGCGCACCGGCTCCGCTTCCGGATCGAGCGGCCAGCGGGGCCGCGCCGAAATATCCAGCGGATCGGGGGCGAACCCGTCCAGTCCGAGCCGCTCGATGCCGGCCCATGCTATCATCGCGGCGTTGTCGGTACACAGCTTTGGTGGCGGTGCGGTGAACCGCAGGCCGCGTTTCTCGGCGACTGCTTCCAGCGCAGCGCGCACCGAGGCATTCGCCGCGACGCCTCCTGCCACGACCAGTGTCTTCACCGCGTCCATTCCGGCAAGCGCGATGCTCAACCGGTCGACCACGCACTCGATGGCTGCCTGCTGGAAGCTCGCGGCGATGTCGGGAGCTTCGTATTTTCCGCTTTCATGGGCGCGCAGCACAGCGCTTTTCAATCCGGCGAAGGAGAAATGCGGTTCTCCGCTTCCGACCATGGGGCGGGGCAGCGGCACGGCCTTGGCGTCGCCTTCCTTGGCGATCCTTTCCACCGCCGGGCCGCCGGGAAAGCCGAGGCCGAGTATCTTCGCCGTCTTGTCGAAAGCCTCGCCAAGCGCATCGTCGATCGTGGTGGCGAGGCGGCGGTACCGGCCCACACCGTCGACCTGCAGGATCTGGCAATGCCCGCCCGATACCAGCAGCAGGGCATAGGGAAATTCGAGATCCTCGTCGGCGAGGCGCGGGCTCAATGCGTGGCCTTCGAGATGGTTGACCGCGATCAGCGGAACTCCGCTCGCCATGGCAAGCGCCTTGGCGCTCACCAGGCCGACCATGACACCGCCGATCAGTCCGGGGCCTGCCGTGGCTGCAATCGCGTCGAGATCGGAAAGTTCGACCCCTGCATCGGCCATCACGCCTTCGATCATCGGGGCAAGCCGTTCGGCATGCGCGCGCGCAGCAATCTCGGGTACGACGCCGCCGAAGGGCGCGTGCTCTTCGTCCTGCGAGGCAATGCGCTGTGCCACGATGCGCCGTTCGCCGTCGACCAGCGCGGCGGCGGTTTCGTCGCAGGAACTTTCTATGCCGAGGACCAGAACCATTGTGCGCTTCCCCTTAACGGTATCGCTCGCTAGGGCAAGCGCGCGCCATGACCTCCACCTTTCAAATCCGCCTCGGAACCCGTCGTTCGCCGCTTGCCATGGCGCAGGCGGAGGAAACCCGCTCGCGCCTCTGTACAGCCCATGGCTGGGATGAGAGCGCGGTCGAACTGGTCCCGGTCATCGCCAGCGGGGACAAGATACAGGACCGTCCGCTTGCCGATATCGGCGGCAAGGCACTGTGGACGCGCGAACTCGATATCTGGCTGAACGAGGGCCGGATCGATGCTGCGGTCCACTCGATGAAGGATGTCGAGACGCTGCGCCCTGCCGAGTTCGCCATCGGCGCCGTTTTGCCGCGCGCGGACAAGGCGGACGTGCTGCTGGGAGCAACGTCCATCACGGCGATCCCGCGTGGTGCACGGGTCGGGACCAGCGCCCCGCGCCGCGCCGCGCAATTGCTGAATGCACGGCCCGATCTCGAGGTGGTCGGCATTCGCGGCAATGTCGCAACCCGCATGGCGAAGCTGCAGGCTGGCGAGGCCGATGCAACCTTCCTTGCCGCTGCGGGCCTCGAACGTTTGGGCGAAACCGGCGTCGGCACCCGCCTCGACCCGGAAGAATGGCTTCCGGCGCCGGCACAGGCTGCTATCGGTATCGAATGCCGTGCTGCGGACCAGCGCACCCGCGACCTGCTCGCGGCCATCGACGACAAGCCCAGTCATGAGGAAGTGGTCGCCGAACGTGCGCTTCTCGAAGGGCTGGGCGGCACCTGCCACAGTCCTATCGCCGCCCTGACACGCCGCGAGGGTGAAAAATTGCGCCTCACTGCCGCCATTTACAGCGGCGATGGCGCCATCCGCATCAGCGATGAAGCCACTTTCGAAGCCTGTGACCTCGATGCCGCCCGCCAACTGGCCGCGCGGCTTCTCGATCAGGCTCCGTCCCATGTATCGGCCCTTTTCGGAGCTGCCGCTTGAGCCGCCCGCTCTTCGTGCTGCGGCCCGAGCCCGGGCTTCACGTAACCATGGAAACCGCCGAAGCATACGGGCTTAAGGTCTTTGGTTGCCCGCTTTTCGAGGTCGAAGCTGTAGGCTGGGACTGCCCCGACCCGAGCGGTTTCGACGCTCTGCTCGTCGGCAGCAGCAATGTGTTTCGCCATGGCGGCCACAATCTTGAGAAGCTCGAACGCCTGCCGGTCTATGCCGTAGGCGAAGCGACCGCCGAGGGTGCCCGCGAAAAGGGCTTCATCGTCTCGCGGGTAGGCAAGGGCGGGCTGCAGGCGCTGCTCGATACGATAAAGGACCGCGAAATCCGCTTTTTGAGGCTTGCAGGCGAGAAAATGGTCGAGCTCGACCCGCCTGCAGGAATTTCGATCGAAACACGTGTGACCTATCGCATGCGCGACATGGAACTGGCGAAGGATGTCGCCAAGGCGATGCGGAGCGAGGGCGGCGTGGTCCTGCTTCATTCGGGTGAGGCTTCAAGACGCCTGCGCGAGGAATGCGCCCGGCTCGAAATCGACAGGACAAAGGTCACAATTGCAGCACTGGGCCCGCGGATCGCGGACATTGCCGGCGGTGGCTGGGAAAGTGTACACGTTGCCCCACAGGCGCTCGACGCCGAGCTACTGGCCTTGGCGGAGCGTTTGTGCCAGTAGGCTAAGCGGATGAAACGCGCTGCAAAGACCGGCGCGGCGGGGTCGTGGAACGGAGTATAATGGAGAGTTTTTCGAGCAATCGGCGTTCGCCGAACAGCATGCGGCCCGTGCTGCTTGCCACGGCGGCCTCCTTTGTCCTCGGGGCAGCTATTGCAGGATATTTCACATGGCGTACGTCCGATGCGGACGAGACCGAGAGCGCGCAGACCGAACAGCCGCAGGCAGCGCTGACCACGGCAGCCGTCGACGACGGACCGACGCCTAGTCCGAGTGCCAGCGCGAGCGAGGTTTCGGTCGAGGACGTCGAGCGCGTTGCCGAACAGCAGGGCGGCATCGACCAGCGCCTTGCCGCCGCAGAACAGCGCCTGACCCGGCTCGACCTCCAGGCACAGGCGGCCGCAGGCAACGCCGCAAGGTCCGAAGGCCTGCTGATCGCTTTTGCCATCCGCCGCGCCATCGATCGCGGTGCGGAACTGGGATATTTGTCCGACCAGCTGCGTCTGCGCTTCGGCGATGCGCTGCCCAATGCGGTCAACACGATCATCACCTTCTCGCGCGAGCCGGTCACTCTCGACCAACTGATCGCCCGTCTCGATGGGCTGGCGCCGCAATTGCAGTCGGGCGATGATCGCGGCGGCTTCGAACGGTTCACCGAAGAACTGGGTGCCCTGTTTACGGTACGGCGCGAAAGCGCGCCTTCGCCGCAACCCGAAAAGCGGATCGAGCGTGCCCGCCTGTTCTTGCTGAGCGGAAGGCCCGACGATGC
>JABDNC010000254.1 GCA_013001165.1 Erythrobacter sp. | reverse complement strand
CCTGCATCCCGGTGTTCTCGGTCTCCCATTGCACGATCTGCGCGTACATTTCATCGCGCGGCGGATTGTCCTCGCGATTCATCTGGTTGGTCCAGATCGTACCGGTGTAATCGACATAGACATCGATATCGCCGCTGGCCGCTGCACTATGGGCGACCGCGGAACCGAGTCCGTCGCGATATTCGACCGTGAACCCTTCTGCCTGCAGCCGCTGTCCGATCAGGCGAGCGAGGATGTATTGTTCGGAAAATCCCTTGGCGCCGATGACGACGCGGTCCTCGTCATCGCCTCCGCCGAATTGCGCGAAGAGAGCGGCGACAACGCCCAACGCGACCACCAACAGGCCGCCGAACCACATGCCACGCTTGCGCTCGCGAAATCCGCGTTCGATCAGGCCAAGCAGCGTATCAGCAACGAGCGCAAGACCCGCGCTCGCTATACAACCTGCGAGCACGAGCACCCAGTTCTGGGTTTGCAGGCCTGCGAAGATCGGATCGCCTAGGCTCTTCTGGCCGATGGTCGTGGCGAGCGTTGCAGCACCGATGGTCCAGACCGCCGCGGTCCGGATGCCCGCCATGATGTAGGGCGCGGCAAGCGGCGCATCGACCATCAGGAGCCGTTGGCGGAAATTCATGCCCACGCCTGCCGCTGCCTCCATCACGCCGGGATCGAGATTGGCCTGCGCCGTGACCGCGTTGCGCAGGATTGGCAGCAGGGCATAGAGCGCCAGCGCCAAGAGGGCGGGCAGGAAGCCGAGCGTCGGCAGCCCTTCCCCGAACACGGCACGTAGGCTCAAGAGGATCGGGAAGAACAGCGCGAGCAGCGCAAGCGCGGGGATGGTCTGGACGAGGCTGGCGAAGGCGAGCGAAGCGCGAGCGACCTTCTCCGACCGGCTTGCCCATACGGCCAGCGGCAGAGCCACCGCGATGCCCAGCGTAATTGCCGCAGCCGACAGGATGATATGGGCCGACAGCTGGTCGCCCAGACCCGTCAGCGCTTCCCACATTCCGTTCATGCCGAAAGCTCCGCCAGCCGCTCGGCCTGGTGCCGGGGAACGGCGACAAGCGCTTGCGCGATTTCACCACCGGCTCCTGCAACGAGCGACTGAGGGGTCTCGTCTGCAACGATGCGGCCCGCATCCATGACCAGCACCCGGTCGGCCAGCAGGAGCGCTTCGGCCATGTCGTGCGTGACCATGACGGTCGTCAGCCCCAGTTCTTGGTGCAGCTTGCGCACCCTTTCGCCGAGTGCATCGCGGGTGACCGGGTCTAGCGCTCCGAAGGGTTCGTCCATCAGCAGCAATTGCGGTTCGGCCGCCAGTGCCCGCGCGACGCCGACCCGCTGTCTTTGTCCGCCCGAAAGTTCATCGGGCATACGGATTGCCATCTCGCGGTCGAGTTCGACCCATTCGAGCAGTTCGCCGATGCGGTCTTCGGACAGTCGTTCGCCTGCCAGTCGCGGACCTATCGCGATATTCTCTGCGACGCTCATGTGGGGGAAGAGACCGATCGACTGGAACACGTAGCCGATCCTGCGGCGCAGGCCCGCGAGGGCGAGATCCGCCACGTCATCGCCGGCGAAACTGATCGATCCGGTAGTCGGCTCGATCAGCCGGTTTACCGTCTTAAGGAGCGTCGACTTGCCCGAGCCCGAGGCTCCGACCAGCGCAACGAAGCTGCCCGCTTCGATTGCGAGATCGAGCGCATCGATAGCGCGGGTCGGGCCGTAGGCCTTCGACACGCCGCTGAAGGTCAGGACGGGCTCGGGCATGACGGCTATTGCTCGTCATCCTCCGCTTCGGCAGGCGCCTCGTAGCTGACGCTCGTAAGTTCGACCCTCTTCCCGCCAGGTCCGGTGACGATCATCGTTTCGTCACGCAGGCGGCTGGTCTCCCAGCAGGTTTCGTTCGTTTGTGCTTCTTCGCCTTCGGGCTCTTCGGATTGCTCGGGCTTGAGGCACAAGAGCTTGCCGCGCGCGCCATCGGTATAGGTCCAGTCGCCCGTGCCATAGGAATCGCCATTGCGCAGGTCGCGATAGGTCCCGCCTTCGTCGAGATAGGTCGTGAAACGCGCGCCGTTTTCAGACACCGCCCGCCATGCCGTACCTTCCATCGTCGCGGGAACCTCGCCGCTATAGACTGGAGAAGGCGATGCTTCGGCGCCTTCATCGGCGGCAGGCGCGGCCCCTTCCTCTGTTTCGGGAGCGGCACAGGAAGCAAACAAGAGACTGATGGAAACAAGGGCGGTGCGATATCGCGTCAATTCAGGCCTCCACTGGAAAGTCAGGCACCGACCCTAGGGCCGCTGCGCCGACTTGGCGACCCCTATGCCGATGGCCGGATCAGTCGGTCAGGCTCTTGCGCGGAATGACGAGCCTCACATCGAGACCGTCGTCGGTATAGACGCGCTCGAAAGTTCCGCCGAGCTGGCTTTCAATCGCCATGCGCAGGAGCCGCGAGCCGAAACCTTCACGCTCCTGGCCCTCGGTAACGCCGCACAGGCTCGCGCGTTCTTCCCAAGTGATGCAGATGGCATCCGTGTCTTCGCAGTCATCCTCCACGAGGACCGCGACTTCGCCTTCGGCACAGGACAGGGCACCGTATTTGGCCGAATTGGTCGCGAGCTCATGGAAGATGAGCGCCAGCGGCGTGGCCGCACGGGCACCGATCTTTACGCCGGGACCGGACACCGAAAACCGCTCGCCGCCCTTGGTATCGTATGGCGCCAGCAAGTCGCGCAGCAGGCCGGACAGGGTTTCTCCGCGCCGCTCGCTCATCGGGCGCACATAGTCGTGTGCTGAGCCGAGCGCGCGGATGGCCTCGGTCAGTTCCCTCGCGAATTCGGTCACTTCCTCGCGGCCACGCGCGCGGATCGCGATCAGTCCCGAAACCACGGCGAAAATATTCTTGATCCGGTGCGACAGCTCGCGCGCCAGCAGGTCTCGTGCGTCGGAGATCCGGTGCGCCTTGTCGATATCGACCACTGTACCGAACCAGCTGACCGGCTGCCCTTCCGTGACGACCGGCACTGCCAGCGACTGGACCCAGCGATAGCTCCCGTCAGCCAGTTTAAGGCGCCATTCGTCCTCGAACATTTTGGCCGTTTCCACCGCCTTGACGAACTTGGCGAGCGACTCGTCCCAGTCCTCCTCGTGTATTGCCCCGCGCCAATCATCAACGACCTTGGGCGGCTCCAGACCGGTCAGCTCCTTCCAGCGCGCGTTCACATAGGTGAAGTTGCCGGAATCGTCTGCGCGCCAGGCGATGCCCGGAACGCTATCGATCATATGCTGAAGTTCGCGTTCGCTTTGCTCCAACGTCTGGTTGACGTGGCGCCCCAATCGCCTCTGCCCCAGCCTGCGCATCACCGCCTGCGCAAGAACCGCAAGCCCGTCGCGCTGGAGCTCGGACAAACCGGTGGCGCGTGGAACAGTATCGATGACACAAAGCGCCCCGAGCGGTGCGCCTTCCTCGGAAATCAAGGGATGGCCTGCATAGAAGCGGATGTGCGGCGGCCCAGTGACGAGTGTATTGTTGGCGAACCGCTCGTCCTCTCGTGCGTCCTGAATCACCATTGGCTCGGACCCCAGCATGGCGTGGGCGCAGAAGCTGGTTTTTCGCGGGGTGGTCTCGGCCTCCAGGCCGACCCGAGCGAGGAACCGCTGGTCGTTCTTCTCGACGAATGTGACCATCGCCATGGGGACATCGCACAGTTTGGCCGCAAACTTGGCAATGCGCTGCAGCTCGTCGTCCCCGACGAGGTCCTTGCCGCCGTAATTTGCCAGAACCGACAGGCGTTCGTCCTCGCCGCAGAACTGCGACGAAGGTGCGTTATCGCTGGGGTCGAACACCCCTCTGGATACAGCCCTGTCCATGTCGAGACAGGTTACTAGGGCATAAGCGCTTAAGTTTCAAAGATTTTTACGGCTCCTCAACTGGTCAAATCATCCCGTCTATTCATAGGTTTGCACGCGCGTTCCACCTCGGCTATCGCGCCGCAAAGAATTCACAGGGCGCAAACAGGCGCCCCGCGAGGAGAGAAACGTGCGCGCCACCCCCGATTTCGATTTCCAGCTTGGCGAAAGCGCCGACATGATCCGCGAGAGCGTCGGTCGTTTTGCCGATGAACAGATCCAGCCGCTGGCCGAGAAAGTCGACCGTGAAGACTGGTTCCCGCGCGACCTGTGGCCCGCCATGGGCGAACTCGGCCTGCATGGCATCACCGTGGCGGAAGAGGATGGCGGGCTTGGCCTGGGCTATCTCGAGCACGTGATTGCGGTCGAGGAAGTCAGCCGTGCGAGCGCGTCGGTCGGCCTCAGCTACGGCGCGCATTCGAACCTCTGCGTCAACCAGATCGCACGCTGGGGCAATGAGGAGCAGAAGGCGAAATACCTTCCGGGCCTCATCAGCGGCGAGCATGTCGGGAGCCTTGCCATGAGGGAGGCGAGCGCGGGTTCGGACGTCGTTTCGATGCGCACCAAGGCCGAGAAAGTCGATGGCGGCTATGTCCTCAACGGCACCAAGTTCTGGATCACCAATGCGCCCTACGCGGACACTCTGGTAGTCTATGCCAAAACC
>JABDNC010000235.1 GCA_013001165.1 Erythrobacter sp. | reverse complement strand
AACAGTGCGAGAAATTCACCCATGGCAGTACGTCTATCCGACACCTTTCATGATCGCCATTCCGGCATGAACCTCCAGACCGTGCACCAGCTTCGACGAAGCGTGGACCGATACACCTGACCGCCCGTTGATAAGGTATAAGCAACGCAAAACAAAAGGGTTTTACATGTTTGAGAAGCTACGCATCAAGGAACATATGGAAGTCGCCAACTCGGAAGGTCTCCACGTCGGGACCGTCGATGCGGTACAGGACGACGCCATCAAGCTGACCAAGTCGGACAGTGCAGACGACATGCACCACTTCCTGTCGCTGGATGACGTCGAGAAGATCGACGACAACCGCATTTACCTGAAGGAAGGCGCACGCATTCCCGAAGGTCTCGGCAACAAGGCAGTCATGGAAGACGCCTAAGCCGAACTAGCCGGATTTTTTCTGGCCACGAAAAAGCCCCGCTCTCCAGCTCGGAGGGCGGGGCTTTTGCTTTGCCTAATCGGCCTTACTGGCAGGCGAGGCATTCCTCGTAATCGGTTTGCTCGGCGCCGGCCATGAGTTCGATCTTGGCCGCATCGGCGGTGTTGTCCGCTTCCACGCCGCCAGCGAAACCGGCGCGCTGCACCGACTTCGAGCGGAGGTAGTAGAGCGACTTGATGCCCTTCTCCCATGCCTGGAAGTGCAGCATCATGAGGTCCCACTTGTCGACGTCGGCCGGGATGAACAGGTTCAGCGACTGCGCCTGGTCGATATAAGGCGCGCGGTCGGCGGCGAATTCGAGCAGCCAGCGCTGGTCGATTTCGAAGCTGGTCTTGAAGGTCGCCTTTTCTTCCGGCGTCAGGAAGTCGAGGTGCTGGACGCTGCCGCCCTTCTCGAGGATCGAGTTCCAGATCGCGGTCGAATTCTTGCTCTTCTTGTCGAGCAGCTTTTCCAGATACGGGTTCTTCACGATGAAGCTGCCCGACAGGGTCTTGTGCGTGTAGATGTTCGCAGGGATCGGCTCGATGCAGGCGCTGGTGCCGCCGCAGATGATCGAGATCGACGCGGTCGGCGCGATCGCCATCTTGCAGCTGAAACGCTCCATTGCGCCCATTTCTTCCGCGTCCGGACATGCGCCGCGTTCCTTCGCGAGCATCATCGATGCTTCCGAAGCCTTGCCCTGGATGTGCTTGAACATCTTCAGGTTCCAGACCTTTGCCATCGAGCTTTCGAAGCCGATGCCCTTCTGCTGGAGGAAGGAATGGAAGCCCATCACGCCGAGGCCGACCGAGCGTTCGCGCATGGCCGAATACTTGGCGCGGGCCATCTCGTCGGGCGCGCGGTCGATGTAGTCCTGCAGGACGTTGTCGAGGAAGCGCATGATGTCTTCGATGAACTGCTTTTCACCGTTCCACTCGTCCCACTTCTCGATGTTGAGCGAGGACAGGCAGCAGACCGCGGTACGGTCGTTGCCGAGGTGGTCGATACCGGTGGGCAGGGTGATTTCCGCACACAGGTTCGAGGTCGAGACCTTGAGGCCGAGATCGCGGTGATGCTTGGGCATCATGCGATTCACCGTGTCCGAGAACACGATGTAGGGCTCGCCCGTGGCAAGACGGGTTTCGACCAGCTTCTGGAACAGCGAACGCGCGTCCACCGTCTTGCGGACGCTGCCGTCCTTCGGGCTGACGAGGTCGAATTCCTCGCCATTGCGGACCGCTTCCATGAAAGCGTCGGTGACCAGCACGCCGTGGTGCAGGTTCAGCGCCTTGCGGTTGAAGTCTCCGCTGGGCTTACGGATTTCGAGGAATTCCTCGATCTCCGGATGATTGACGTCGATGTAGCAGGCTGCCGATCCGCGGCGCAGCGAACCTTGCGAAATCGCGAGGGTCAGGCTGTCCATCACGCGCACGAAGGGAATGATGCCGCTGGTTTTGCCATTGAGGCCGACCGGCTCGCCGATCCCGCGGACATTGCCCCAATAGGTGCCGATGCCGCCGCCCTTCGATGCCAGCCACACGTTCTCGTTCCAGGTGTTGACGATGCCGTCGAGGCTGTCGGAAACCGAGTTGAGATAGCACGAAATGGGCAAGCCGCGCGTGGTGCCGCCGTTCGAGAGAACGGGGGTAGCGGGCATGAACCACAGCCTGGAGATGTAATCGTAGAGGCGCTGGGCGTGTTCGGCATCGTCGGCGAAGTAGTCGGCGACGCGGGCGAACAGGTCCTGATAGGTTTCACCAGGCAGCAGGTAACGGTCTTCGAGCGTTTCCTTGCCGAATTCGGTCAGCAGGCCGTTGCGGCTGTCGTCCGTCTTCACGTCGAAACGGCGGTCGAGCACCTTCTTGCTGTCGTCTTTCTCGGCGGCAGCCTTGGCGACTTCGGCCATGGCACCAGCCATCGCTTCGCCGGCCTTTTCGGCGACGAGCTCTTCGCTACCTGCGTCTTTCTTTTCCATGGCCACTGCCTTTTCCGGCTTCGCTTTCGCCTTGGCGGGAGCGGTGTCTTCGACAGTATCCTGAGTATCCAGATCCAGACCCATCGCCGCTTCGTCTCCGCTCTTGAAATCCATCGTGTGCCCCACCGTTTGTATGACCGCGGCGAGACTTTCCCCCCCGCCCGTTCGCTTTGCTACCGAGTCGGAGAATGTGCTTTCCCGACTACCATCGAATGCCTTGGGAGAAGACGAAAACTTATCCAGTTTTCTCCACAGGACCGGGCCGAATCCGCCTCTGACCCCATATGGGGACTGAAGGAGAAATCGCTAGGTCTTGTAGGTACCCCCAGGCAACCGACCACTAGATACTGAATCAGACACCTCCCCGACGCAAGAGGGTCAACGCGATTTTAACTGCTGTGATATGCACATTGGGCGGGTGTATCATCATGATGCAACGCAGCGACGCGTGGACCAAGCTGGCTTTGCGAGATCGCAAGCCCAAAAATGAATCAGTGAAAAAAATTATGCGGGCACAATCGGTGGGCCGAGACTTGTGAATCATTCGAATCGGGGCCGGAAATTTTGTTGCTCGGGCGGCTCGATGGTGCCAGCCTGACGGCCATGCTCGAGCGTATCGATCCGGACATGCTGGCAATGCTGCGCGCGCGCCATGCAGAGCCGCAGCGACACTACCACGACTGGACGCACATCGCCGCACTGCTCGGCCATCTGGAGCGGGCGAAAGAACGCGTCGCGGACCGCGAAGCTGTGCTGCACGCAATCCTGTTCCATGATGCGATTTACGATCCGCAGGCGAAGGATAACGAAAGAAGGAGCGCCGAGTTGCTGGTCGAAACCGGCCCGCCGATCAGTCCGTCCTCGCTCGATCTTGCGCGCACCATGATCCTTGCGACTGAGGGGCATTATCTTCCCGAATCGCTCGGCGCGCGCGAGACGAGCGACACTGCGCATTTCCTCGATATGGATCTCGCGATCCTGGGGGCGACCAAAGAACGCTTCGACGTCTACGAAAAGCAGATCCGGCAGGAGTACGCGCATGTTCCCGAAGACCGGTACCGCGACGGCCGGTCCGCCGTGTTGCGCAGCTTTGCCGGGCGCAAACGGCTGTATTTCAGCGAATGGGGGCGGGCGCGCTTCGAAGAC
>JABDNC010000231.1 GCA_013001165.1 Erythrobacter sp. | reverse complement strand
ACAAGCCGGGCAGGTCGGTCTTGGCATCGAGCCCGATCTTCACCCCGCCACAGGTATAATGCTGGGCCGGAACGACCGGGATCGGCTGCGTGGTCATGTCTATGCCAAGACCCATCAGCTTTTCGTGAATCGTGGGGAAATGCTCCTTCACGAATTCGGCTGGTTGGTGGCTGATATCGAGATGGACGTAGTCGAGGCCGTAGCGCTTGATCTGGTCGTCGTTCGCGCGAGCCACGATGTCGCGCGGGGCGAGTTCCATGCGCTCCTTGTCGTACTGTTCCATGTAGCGTTCGCCCGTAACCGGGTTGAACAGCCGACCACCTTCACCGCGCACCGCCTCTGTAATGAGGAAATTCTTGACTTCGAGATTGTAAAGGCAGGTCGGGTGGAACTGCATCATCTCCATATTGGAGACACGCGCACCTGCACGCCAAGCCATGGCGATGCCGTCGCCCGTCGCCCCGCGAGGAGCCGTCGAGAAGAGATAGACACGTCCCGCACCGCCCGCCGCGAGTACTGTTGCGCGTGCGACATGGCTGACGACCTCCCCACTTTCCTCGTCCAGAGCATAGGCACCCCAGACGCGGCCCGAACCGGAATATTCTTCCTGATTGCGGCCGGTAATCAGGTCGATGCAACTTTGGTGCGGCAGCAGCGAGATGTTCGGATTTTCCTCGGCCGCCTTGAGTAGCGCCGCCTGCACGGCCCAGCCGGTGGCATCATCGACATGCACGATGCGCCGATGCGAGTGCCCGCCCTCGCGGGTCAGGTGGAGATCATCCTTGTCGCGGTTGAAGGGCACCCCAAGCTCGCACAGCCTATCGATCGCCTTGGGCGCGCGCTCGATCACGAACTCGACCGTTTCGAGGTCGTTGAGACCGGCGCCTGCAACCATCGTGTCGCGGATATGGTTCTCGAAGGTGTCGCCAGCATCGAGCACGGCAGCGATGCCGCCCTGCGCCCAGGCAGTTGATCCGCTGGTGAGCTCGCCCTTGGCAAGCACGAGCACTTTCTTGGTCTGCGCGAGTTCGAGCGCGGCGGTAAGCCCGGCTGCACCCGAGCCGATGACGAGGACATCGTGGTTCTGGTCAGTCATGCACCGGGTCATGCCGATCCAATCATCACGCGGCAAGCAGAGAACGACTCGCCGAAAACGCAGTTAACGTGCGCCTAACGCGCGGTATCGCGCGAATCGACAGGGAACGGGACTTAAGAGGGTCGCAAACAATATGAAAATGGGACTGCTAGCCTGCGCGTTCGGGCATCACCGGGTCGATTCCGCCAACATGCGCAAGGCAGGTGGCATGCACGTCGGCAAATGCCGTTGCTGCAAGGCACCGATGGAAGAAGTCGAGCCGCACGTCTGGGAAGTGCTGCGCGTGAAGGACGCCGGCCTCGGGCCGCGCAGCTTCGGGTAATTCGCAATAAGCTCCCGGCGCGGGGTCAGCCTGCGCCGGTCAGCTGCACGAAAACATCTTCGAGGTCCGCCTCGCGGGTGGTGACGTCCTCGATCCCGTATCCATGGCTCTGAACCAGCGCGAGCACCTGGCCCGCGCTCGCCTTGTCGCGATTATAGGTGATGTCGAGCCGGCGCGGTTCGACCACCTCGGCTTTCAAGAAGGCCTCTTCCATGATCGGACCGCCGAGGTCCTTGTCGACGCTGACCGAAACGATCTTCTCGCGCGCCATGCCGACCAGTTCGCGCGTCGGCTTGTTGGCGATGAGTTCGCCGTGATTGATGATCGCGATCCGATCGCAAAGCTGTTCCGCTTCCTCGAGATAGTGCGTCGTCAGGACGACCGTGACGCCCTCGGCATTCAGTTCCTGCACAAGCTCCCACAATTGGCGGCGTAGCTCGACATCGACGCCCGCAGTCGGCTCGTCGAGCACGAGGATCGGCGGCGAATGCACCATGGCCTTTGCGATCAGCAGGCGGCGCTTCATCCCGCCCGACAGCGTCCGCGCATAGGCATCGCGCTTGTCCGACAGGTGTACGGCGGCGAGCAGATCCTCGCTGCGGCGATTGGCCTTGCCGATGCCGTAGAAGCCGCCTTGGTTCTCCAGCACTTCGTAAGGTGTGAAGAAGGGGTCGAAGACGATCTCCTGCGGCACGATACCGATCGAACGCTTGGCATTGCGCGTGTTTGTGTCGATGTCGAAGCCCCAGATCTCTGCGCTGCCCGAAGTCTTGCGCACCAGTCCGGCAAGAATGTTGATCAGCGTCGACTTGCCCGCACCATTGGGGCCGAGCAGGCCGAAGACACCGCCCTGCGGCACATCGAAACTCACACCCTTCAAGGCCAGTTTGCCCTCGTCGCCCGGCCCGTTGGGGGCATAGCGTTTGACGAGATTGTCGATCCTGATTGCCGGTGGAGTGCTCATGTCCGTCACCTAGGCTCTTGAGCCACTCCGTCAAACCCATTATCGGCACCACCCATGAGTCTGCCTCCTCCCGAAGTGTCCAAGGTCACCACCCGCAGCGTGTGGTGCGACGGTGCAACCGATATCCGCAGTGGCGAATTGTATCGCGCTGCCGCGCTCGGGCATCCGAAGGTCTACCTGCAGATCGACGAGCATGGATATGTCGATTGCGGATATTGCGACCGCCGCTTCGTACTCGAAGGCGGTCCGGCAGACGGTGTCGACCAGTCGCAGCTGATGGACATTTCCGAAGGCGGCGATCCGGGCCATCGCTAGGCGGCAACGCTAAGTCCTCGCCAACCGGCGCGGCGCTTCCTAAGTAGGGGGCATGACCGCACCGATTACCGATCCGCTCGCTCTCGTTTACGGCAACAAGCTCTCGCCCGAAGAGGCGCAGGGCCTGACCCGCAAGCTGCTTTCATCCTGCGATGACGGCGAGCTTTACCTCCAGTTCATCGCATCCGAAGCCTTTGCCTTCGACGACGGCAGGCTGAAGACCGCGGATTACTCGCGCGACAGCGGTTTCGGCCTGCGCGGCGTGTCGGGCGAGACCACCGGTTTTGCTCATGCGAATGAAATCAGCGCCGCCGCGATCAAGCGCGCCGGCGAGACCCTGCAATTGCTCGATGCCACGAGCAGTCCGCTCGCGGCGCCGCCCGAGCGCACCAACCGTCATCTTTACACCGATGTCTGTCCGCTCGACCTCGTGCCCTTCGAAGAGAAGGTCGCGCTGCTCGAGAAGATCGACGCCGTGGCCCGCGCCAAGGATCCCCGCGTTGCGCAGGTTTCCGCCAGCCTGCTTGCCAATTGGAGTGTGGTCGAGATCGTCCGCCCCGACGGGTACACCGCGCGCGATATCCGTCCGCTGGTGCGCCTCAATATCCAGGTCGTTGCCGAACAGAACGGTCGCCGCGAGACCGGCTTCTTCGGACTTGGCGGGCGCTATCTCTACGATCGCCTGTTCGACGAAGGCCAGTGGATGCGCGCCATCGACGAGGCGGTTCGGCAGGCGCTCGTCAATCTCGACAGTGTTGCCGCGCCCGCCGGCGAACAGACCGTACTGCTCGGCCCGGGCTGGCCCGGCGTGCTGCTGCACGAGGCAGTTGGCCACGGACTCGAAGGCGATTTCAACCGCAAGGGCACCAGTGCTTTCTCGGGTCGCATCGGAGAGCGCGTCGCTGCGCCCGGCGTGACGGTGATCGACGATGGCAGCATGGCCGAGCGTCGCGGTTCGCTCAGCATCGATGACGAAGGAACGCCGACGCGCGAGACCGTGCTGATCGAGGACGGCATTCTCAAGGGCTATATGCAGGACCGGCTCAACGCGCGGCTGATGGGCGTGGAGGCGACCGGCAACGGCCGCCGCGAAAGCTACCAGCACGCCCCCATGCCGCGCATGACCAATACATTCATGCAGGGCGGCAATGATGATCCCGATGAACTACTCGCCCGTATGGATGATGGCATTTACGCCACCAGCTTCGGCGGCGGGCAGGTCGATATCACCAGCGGCAAGTTCGTCTTCGCCTGCACCGAGGCCTACAAGGTCGAGAAAGGCAAGATCGTCGCCCCGATCAAGGGCGCAACGCTCATCGGGGACGGACCTAGCGTGCTCACCCGCGTCAAGGGTATCGGCAACGACATGGCGCTCGATGAAGGCATCGGCATCTGCGGCAAGGGCGGGCAGAGCGTCCCTGCAGGCGTTGGCCAACCAACGCTCCTGATCGACGGTATCACGGTCGGAGGGACGGGTTGACGCGCGAGTCGCGCAACTCATCGCAGGTTCAGGCGTAGTCTGATACAAGGTAACACTCGCAAACTCGGAGACTCGCCATGTTCAAACGCCTTGCCCTTTCGGCCGCAGCCATCGGCCTTCTTGCCGCACCTGCCGTCCAGGCGGACGAACCCGAAGTCGCCGAAAAAGAAATGACCAAGGGCGAAAAGCGTCTCGCCAAAATGCTCGAAGGCCGCGTTGCCGGTGAGCCGGAGCGCTGCATTCGCACCATCGGCTCGCAATCGCTCGTGCAGATTGACGACACCGCGCTCGTCTACAGGCGCGGCGACACGATCTGGGTCAATTACACCAAGACCCCCGATGCGATCGACGACATGGACTACCTGGTGATCCGCAAGTTCTCGTCTACCCAGCTGTGCAAGACCGACCAGATCGAAACCTACAGCCGCGGCGGGAATTTCTTCTCCGGCGTCATCTTCCTCGATGATTTCGTGCCCTATCGCGAGGTCGACGGCGAAGGCTAAGCGCCTAGAGGTGCGCGCCGCGCTTCAACCTTGGCAGCAGGAAATCCTGCAGACCTGGTTCGAGGATCTCGAGCCTTCCGACTGGTACGCTTCGTCCGATGTAGTCGACGACATGCTGCGCGAACGGTTTGGCGAGGCGCTCGAGCGTGAGGGTGCGCATGGTCCCGACCTTTTCCTCAACAACAGTGACGTCGCTCTGGCGGCGATCATCCTGTTCGACCAGATCCCTCGCAACATCCATCACGGAACGGCCAAGGCTTTCGCCTGGGGCCCGCTCGCACAATCGCTCGCACGGGAATATGCGACGCGCGGTTGGCTCGAGGGGGAACCTTCCGAAAGGTGCCAGTTCGCTCTGATGCCGCTCATGCACAGCGAGCATTTGTCCGACCAGGAGCTGTCGCTGGAACTCTTCGCGCGCTTCGCGCCGGGCGCACTGGACTATGCCCGCTCGCACCATGAAATGATCGAGCGTTTCGGCCGCTTCCCTCACCGCAACGACACGCTGGGGCGCGAGACGACTGCCGAAGAGCAGCGCGCGATAGATGCAGGCTTCAGCTGGTAATCGAAGCGTAGAACTCGCATAAATGCGAGACCGGGCACTCCTCGCACTTCGGGCTGCGCGAAGTGCAGACGCGTTTGCCGAACTGGATCAGCCAGAAATGCCCATCCCCCAGCGCCCATTCCGGTGACCGCTCTTCGAGCTGGTGAGCTGTCCTTTCGGCAGTCTTTGCTTCGGTCAGCCCGATCCGGTTGCACACGCGGTGCACATGGGTGTCGACCGCGATGACGTTTTTTCCGAAAGTGAAGCTCATCACGATGTCGGCGCATTTGCGACCGATCCCGGGCAGGCTCATAAGTCCTTCGCGCGTGTCCGGCACCACTCCGCCATGCTCCGCCAGCAATGCCTCGCAGAAGCGACGGATCGAGCGGGTCTTGTTGTTGTAAAGCCCGCACGGCTTGATCGCGGCGGCGATATCGCGGTCATCGAGTTCGAGCATTTCTGCGGGCGTCGTCGCGAGTTTGAACAGGGCCTGCGAGGCTTTCGCCGTGTTGCGGTCGAGCGACTGGGCCGAGAGCATGCAGGAGATGCACGAGCGGAAAGCATCGGGCTGGCCCTTGGGCCCCTTCGCACCTCGAGTACGACCGGGCATTTCGCGCGCGAGTATGCGGTAGACTTCCTCGACCTGTTGCGCGTCCAGCATGCTGCCTTAGCGGTTACCGACGCGCTCGGTTCCGGTCTTGCATAGCGACAGGGCGAGGCAATTCGCACAGTCGGGGGCGGCGGGGCAGCAGAAGGTCTGGCCCAGCTTCTTCATCAGCAGGTGGTGCTCGTCGAAATCGCCGCCATCCCATTCCTCGGGCATGACCGGCATGATCGCCTCGAAGGCACGGTCGG
>JABDNC010000222.1 GCA_013001165.1 Erythrobacter sp. | reverse complement strand
GGCGACACGGCTGAAGAAGCAGTGGTCCTCGATCTTGGCGGCAACGTCCGCTTCGCCGATGACGGCCCGGCCATCGATGCTGCGGTGACCGATGGCGATGCGGTCACGCTGACCACCTTCGACGCGGAAACCGTCGGCGGCACGAGCGTCGACGTCTCGGTTGCCGACTTCGGCGGCGCGTTCTCGGTTGCCTCGAGCGACTACGGTGCCGACGGCGCAGGCAGCATCGCCTGGGAGTACGGCCTCGTCATCGACAACGCGACTTCGGGCCTCACCAGCGATGGTGTTCCGGTCGAGCTGAGCATGAACGGCGACGTGGTCGAAGGCCGCGCGAACGGCGTGCTGGTGTTCACGGTTGCGGTCGATGCCGACACCGGCGTCGTGACGCTGACGCAGTATGAAGAGATCGACCACGATCTCCCGGGCTCGGACAGCAATTACGACAGCCAGCTCGAAGCGCTTGCCGACGACGTGCTCTCGCTCTCGGGCACCGCGACCATCACCGACGGTGACGGCGACACGGCCGAAGAAACCGTCCTGCTCGATCTTGGCGGCAACATCCAGTTCGCCGATGACGGCCCGCGCGCGTTCGACAACCTCTGGGCTTTGCTCGACGATGACGCGCTGACCGGCGGCAATGCCGGCGGAACGGGTGACGATGCGGACAATGCCAACACCTCAGGTACGCTTGGCCACGATTTCGGTGCCGACGGCGCAGGCTCGATCGCCTTCCAGACCACCGGTGCTCCTGCAGGCTTCCAGTATGTTGCCTCGGGCAGCGATATCCTGATCCAGCAGGACCAGGGCAATGGCTTCGTCACTGTCATCACCGTCACACTAGACCCGCTGACGGGTGACTACACCGTCACGCAGAACCTGCCGGTGATGCATGCCGATGGCGATGCCGAGAACAACGTCTTTTTCACGCTGCGCTATATCGTAACTGACGGCGATGGCGACACGGCCTACTGCAACCTGCGGATCAGTGTCGATGACGATACGCCCGAGGCAGTGGACGGCGTATCGAGCGGAACTGTCGATGAAGACGGCCTTGCCGGCAACCCGGGCGGTAACGGCGACGTTGCCGGTGAAGCGACCGTCGCCACCGGCTCGGTCACCTCGCTCTTCTCGGCAGGTGCCGACAGCCCGCTGACCTTCGGTCTCGATACGGCCGCAGTCGTCAGCTACCTGGAAAGCCTTGGCCTCCAGACGCACGGCAACGACCTCAGCTACGAATTGAACGGCGACACGATCACGGCAACGATCCCGAACGCCACGATCTTCACCTTCACGCTTTCGAGCAATGGCGACTGGGAATTCCAGCTGCTCTGCCCGCTCGATCATCCGACCGCTGGTACGGAAGACGATATCGTTATCGACTTCGGTCCGCTGATCCAGGCAACCGACGCCGATGGCGACACAGTCAATGCGACCGGTTCGGTCCTGATCACGGTCGACGATGACACGCCGGTTGCGGATCCAGACACCAATAGCCTCACCGAGGACACGGCTTCGGTCGGTGGCAACGTCATCACCGACGACTCGTTCGGCGGCGACATGGCAGGTGATCCGGCTGTTGTCGGTGTAACCGGCTTCAACGGCGTTGCCGGTACCGTCAACGGCGGAACCCAGGGTGAATTCGGGTTCCTCCAGCTCAACGAGGACGGAACCTACACCTACTCGCTCGATACGACGCTCGTTCAGGGCCTCGACGACGGCGAGAGTGAAACCGACAGCTTCACCTACACGATCGTCGATGCCGACGGCGACACCAGCACCACTACGCTGATCATCACCATCAACGGCGTGAACGACCGCCCGGATGCGCTTGACGACACCAACTGGGTGCTCGACGTGACCATCGGTCCCGACCCGACCACTTCGGGCAACGTCCTTCAGGACATCGCCCACCCGGGCGCACCGAGCGGCACCTTTGCCGACGTGGCCGATACCGATGTCGATGGCGATACCCTCACCGTAACCGCCATCAACGGCGGTTCCGTGGGCGCTTCGCTAGGCGGGTCCTACGGTTCGATCGTGATCAACGCCGACGGCAGCTATACCTACACGCTCGACTCGGATAACACCGACGTCATTGCGCTGAACGAAGGTGATACGCTGACGGACACGTTCCAGTACCGCGTAAGCGACGGCACTATGACCGACTGGGCATTTGTCACAATCACCATTTTCGGCACAAACGATGCCCCGGTTCTTACGCCGGACGCAGTGACCGTGTCGGAAGAAGGTCTGCCGGGCGGCAATCCCGACAATGTCGGCAATCCGACTGACACGACCGACAGCTTCACCGCCTCGGGCCAGATCGGCATCGTCGATCCGGATAGCTCAAGCTTCCAGGTCACCTTGTCGATCCCGACCACGCCGGGTCTTACTTCGGCCGGCCTGCCGATTATTTGGCAGTTGTCGCCCGATGGCCAGGCCCTCGTGGGTTCGACCACCGAAGGCACTGTCATTCTGATCGGCATCGACGATACGGGCGCCTATACCGTCGACCTCGTCGGCCAGATCGATCACTCGGATACGTCGTCGGAAGACACCGTGTCCTTCGGCATCGATGTGTCGGTCAGCGATGGCAGCGCAACGACCACGCTGACCAATGGCATCACGGTCACCATCGAAGACGACAGTCCGATCATCGGCGACATGACGCCTGACAGCGTCACGATCGGCAACTTCGACAATGCGACGGGTACCGGTACGTTCGACTACTCGCCTGGCGGCGACGGACATGGTGAATTCCAGATTACCTACACCGGCACGCCGATCGACGGTCTGACCTACACGCTGACGCAGCTCGACAACGACAATGACGGCCAGAACGACGGTGCGATCCTGACGGCTTCGGCCAATGGCACCGACGTCTACACGCTCGAAGTCGATGTCGACGGCAACTACACCTACACTCTGCTGGCGCCCGACACGGGTTCGAGCGAAACGATTTCGCTTTCCAACCTTTCGGCGGGCGGACCGGGCTTCCGTGAGCTGGAGGACGATCCTTCGACCGCGCTGAACGAGGCGGGCCGGATCGAATTCTCGTCGAACGGCAACGGCGTCAACGCGTCGACCCCGGGCTTCGGTGTCAGCAACCAGTGGACCGATCCGGGTGAATTCTTCACCATGGAGTTCCACGCTCCCGGAACCGTGGGCAATGACGCTCCGCAAGTGGACGCCGATATCCTTACCGGCCTTTCGCTGACGGTTCAGCAGGTTCGCGGCGGTCCCACCGACTTCCGCTGGACGGTCACCCGTTACAACGACGACGGAACGGTCGCCGAGACGGAAACGGGTGTCCTTACGGTCAGCAGCACGGGCGTCCTGGAAATCCCGGCGACGATCTCGTTCAGCGAACTGCGCCTCGAGAATATCGACAGCAGCGGCAGCGTCCGTTTCGATACCTCGGTCACGGTCGAACGCTCGATCCTCCCGCAGGATCTCACGCTCGATTTCGACATCAGCGCAACCGACAGCGACGGTGACACGACAAGCGTTTCGGACCTGTCGATCTTCATCGATGCCGACATCACCTCGGCAGCGACCATCAAGGTTCTCGACGACACGCTGATGGCTGACGCCGAAGTGGTCGACATGGCAATGTTCGCCTCGGCCAGCACTGCCCAGCAGGACGGCTCACGCATGATGGCCCGCGCTACGGAAGCGACGGCGATTGCGGCAAGCGCTGCGGCCTTCGCCATGCCGACCATCGAAGCGGGCTTCGAGCAGGACTTCGGACAGACCGCTTCCGCCGGTGATCTTATGGTTAATTTCGAGTTTGCGGCTGCGCCGACGCTCGAAGCGCCACAGATGCCCGAAGGCTACGCGATTGCATTCGACGGCCGCGTGGAGCTCGATGCCGGTGCCGGCCAGGATATCGGCATGGCGAACATCCTCGGCAATGGCGGCGACTTCCAGGCAGCCATGGGCGACGCGGTTGCTGCGCCGGACATGGGCGGCTTCGAATATGCCGCAGCCGACGAAGGCTTCACTGCAATGCCGAGCGCGTTCGAAGGTCTCGCCATCGGCGACGCCGGAAGCGCGATGGAAGCCCTGCTGATGCTCGAGGCGAATCCGCCCGCAGCAGACGCAGCCGAGCTGGCCGATGCCGGCAAGGCGCTGGGCGAAGCGGTGGCAGACCTTGCTGCCGAGGCACAGGTCGACAATGTGGTCGCGCACTTCGCCGCCAACGACACGGGAGCCGGCAACGGCGATGCGATCAGCGTCCCGGTCGAGGGCCTTCTCGACGGGATGATCGGCAACGACCTTCCCTTCCACACCGTCGGCATCGCTCAGACGGACCAGACCGACGAAGCGGCGCTTGTCGCAGCTTCGGCTTGAAACTTAACGGGATTTTGCAACAGGGGACCTTTGCAATGAAGAACACAACAGCGATTATCGCGTTGGCCGGAGCCGCGGTGGGCATGATGCCCGCTGCGGCTTCCGCGCAGGACGATCTGATGAGCATGGAAGGCAGCCAGCTGCGCGGCGAAGTGGAGCGGCGATATGACGCTGCTCTCGCGATGACCAACAACTCGGCCATCGTGAACGCAAACGACCCGCGCTACACTTGGGCGAGCGAGGCGAAGGCCCAGTGCGGCATCGCGCTCGGCTTCCTCAAGTCGAACACCAAGGACGAGACCAGCCTGTCGAAGTGCGCGCTGGCCTACGACATGATGAACCGCGAGCCGACTCCCTATGTCGCCCCGCCGCCGCCGGCTCCGCCGGCTCCGCGACCGGAAGTCTGTAACGCGGCAGCACCGGGCCTCATCTTCTTCGAATTCGATTCCGCCACGCCGCAGCAGGATGCTGTCGAGACGGTCGAGTATGTCGTCGAGAACGCTCCGACCTGCAACTGGCGCAGTTTCACCGTCGTCGGCCATGCCGACCGTGCGGGCAGCAACGCTTACAATATCGGCCTGTCCGAACGCCGGGCCGAGGCAATCGAAGAACTGATGACCGCCCGTGGTATTTCGGCAGGCGCCATCACTACTCAGGCACAGGGCGAAGAGTCGCCGCGTGTCCCGACCGCCGATGGCGTACGCGAGCTGCAGAACCGCCGCGTCGAAATCCTGGTCAGCGAGTAAGAGAAGGGGGAAAAGACAATGTACAAGAAAACCCTTGCAACCGCCGCCGCAATCCTGCTCGCAGGTTCGGCTCCGGCCGTGATGGCACAGACCGCCCAGGCGGAGCCGGTAACGATGCAGGAAGCGATCGAGATCGCGATGCAGTCGAATCCGGAAATCCTGCAGGCGCAGTATAACAAGGAGGCGATCGAGTTCGAACGCCGCCAGGCCCAGGGCCTCTTCCTGCCGCGCGTCAACATCGAGGCAAGCGCGGGTATCCGCCGTCTCGAGAACAACACGCGTCGCCAGCTCGGCATTGCCGATGACGAACTCTATCCGCTCGAAGCCGGTATCACCGGTGAATGGACCGTGTTCGACTTCGGTCGTCGCCGCGGCGAACTGCTCCGCCAGGCCGCCCGCGTCGACGGTGCTTCGCTGCGCGTCGTGGAGCGTTCGGAATTCGTCGCCCTGCAGATCGCCCGCCAGTATCTCGATGTGCTGCTCCAGCAGCGCGTTGCTGCCGCTGCGCAGGACAATGCCATGTTCCACCAGTCTCTGGTCACCGACCTTTCGCGCGGCGTGGACGAAGGCTCGATCTCGATCGCCGACCAGCAGCAGGCCGAAGAGCGCCTGCAATCGGCACTGGTCCGCAGCGAAGAGGCGAACCTGGATCTCCAGAACGCCTACATCTCACTGCGCCGCCTGACCGGCATGGACATCTCTAACGGAACGCTGCCGCCCGATCTCTCGGCGGCAATGCCCTCCGATCTCACCACGGCTATTGGTCAAGCGCGTCTAAACAACCCGCTGGTCCGTGAAGCGCAGGCCGATGTCGATGCCGCCAACGCGCTGGTCGACTCGGCCGAAGGCGACCTGTGGCCGACCATTGGTATCGAGGCCCGCGGACGCGTGGGTGAAGATATCGACGGCTTCCGCGGCGAGACCAACGATGTCCAGGCCCGCGTCGTGCTGCGCTGGGACGTTTTCGACGGCGGCATCAACCGTGCCAAGCTGCAGGAAACCGTCCGACAGGCGAGCCTCGCGCGCTATGCCCTGCACGATCGCCAGCGCGAAGCGGAGGAAGACGTCCGCCTCGCATGGCAGCAGCTCGATACACAACGCCGTATCACGCAGCAGCTGGGCCGCCAGAGCCAGGTCAGCGACGACCTGCTGCTGAGCTATCGCAGCCAGTTCAACATCGGCCGCCGGTCGCTGCTGGACGTGCTGGATGCGCAGAACACCCGTTTCAATACGCAAGTGCGTCTCGAAACGGCACGCTTCTCGCAATTGTTCGCGCAGTACCAGACGCTAGCTGCTACGAGTAACTTCCTAGACGCCCTCAATATCGCACCGGGTGCCGGTGCGGGCGAGGCTGAACGTGCACGGTTCAACTACGGACCGCCTACGCAAGCCGAGCTCCAGAGGCGCGTCGACGGAGATTAAACGCGCGGAGCAAGGGCCGTAACGGCTATGGAACAAGCAATTGCCGAACAGATCGACGGGCGGGTCCTGGACCCGCTCGTCGAATGCATTGGAGAGGGAGCTCGTCGTTACGGGCTCCCTTTTGCGCGTGACCTGCTCGCGCAATTGCCCCGCAATGCCGAAGGGCTGCTGCCCTATCACCAGGCCCCTGCAGCTCTCGACCTTGCGGGCCTGAACTACGACGTCGTCGAACGCAATCGCTTGCCGGCAAGCGCGACTCACCTTCCTGCCATCATCGCGCTGGACGATGGGCGCTACGTCATCCTTCTCGACGCTCAGGAAGACGAATTGCTCGTCTGGCGTCCCGAGACGGGCAATGAGGTCTGGGAAAAGCGCGAGGATCTTTCCGGAGCCTATGCCGGCCGCATGATCCCGATCTACGGCGATCCCGACCGCATGCGCGCCGACGAGGCGCCGTGGCACACCAAGGCACGCACCCACTGGTTCTGGGGCGAGCTTCGCCGCGAGCGCAAGGCCTTCATGCCGGTGCTTCTGGCCTCGCTCATCATCAATTTGCTCGCCGTCGCACTGCCGATCTTCACGATGAACGTGTACGACCGCGTCATTCCGAACCAGGCGCAGGAAACTCTCTGGGTCCTGGGCACAGGCGTTCTGCTTGCCTTCGCGCTCGAATTTGCGCTCCGCCGCGCGCGGACCTCGATCGTCGATGAGATCGCCCAAAGGCTTGACCTCAAGCTGAGCCAGAAAATCTTCTCGCGCCTGCTCGCCGTTCCGCTGGCAGAGCGCAAAGGCCACACCGGTTCGCTCGCCGCGCGTGTCGCCGAATATGCGACCGTGCGCGATTTCTTCGCCTCGACCTCGGTCGTGCTGGTGGTCGACGCGCTGTTCCTTGTCATCTTCGTCGCCGTCATCGCGATCATCGCCGGGTGGCTGGCGCTCGTCCCGCTGACGATCATCCTCGCCATGACGATTGCAGGCTTCATCTTACAGAAGAAGGTTGTTGAAGCCTCGCAGGATGCGCAGGCCGATTACGGCCTCCAGCAGACGCTGTTGGTGGAATCGCTCACCGGTGCGGAAACCTTGAAGGCCATGGGCGGCGAGGGCGGCATGCTTTCGCGCTGGCATCGCCTTGCCGAAGTGGGCGGCCATTCGCAGCTGCGCCTGCGCAACATCAACTCGGTTGCGGTCGGCCTTGCGCAGGTCTTCCAGCAGCTTTCGACCGTGTCGCTGATTATCGGCGGCTATTACCTGTTTGCCGCGGGCGAGATCACCATGGGTGCGATCATCGCCATCGTCATGCTGGCCTCGCGTTCGCTCGCTCCGGCTGGCCAGATCGCCTTCCTTCTGACCCGCGGCCGCCAGGCCAAGGAAACGCTGGGCAGTATCGAGCGCATGTTCGAGGGCGGGGACGAACGCAAACTGGGCGCGAGTGTTGCACCGAGCGCGATCAAGAAGCCGCGCATCGTCTTCCAGGATGCCGAATTCCGTTACAGCGAGGAATCGCCGACCGCGCTCGCCGGTCTCAATCTGACCATCGAGCCGGGTGAACGCATCGCGCTCGTCGGTCGCGTGGCATCGGGCAAGTCGACCTTCGGCCGTCTCCTGTGTGGTCTCTATTCGCCGAGTGAAGGTTCGATGACCGTCAACGGCATCGACAGCCGTCAGTACCGTCCGCACCAGCTGCGCGATGCGCTCGGCTTTGTCGGACAGGATGCCGCGCTTTTCTCCGGTTCGGTTCGCGAGAACCTGACGCTGGGCAAGATGGGCATTTCCGAAGAGGAACTGGTCGCCGCCATGCGCGCCACCGGTGCCGACAGCTACCTGTCGCGCGATGCGGGCGGTTTCGACCGAGCCGTCGGCGAGGACGGACGCCAGCTTTCCGGCGGCCAGCGCAGCTTCCTGTCGCTGACCCGCGCCATGGTCGAGCCGCGCGAACTCCTGTTTCTCGACGAACCGACCGGCGCGATGGACAGTGATACCGAGAAGCTCTTCGTCGAACGTCTCTCGCAGTCGATCACGCCGGACCAGACGCTCGTCATATCCACCCATCGCCCGGCTCTGTTCTCCATCTGTGACCGCCTGATCGTGCTTGATCGCGGGCGGATCGCTGCCGATGGTCCGGTGAAGGAAGTCCTCGCCAAGGCCGGTGCTGCGCGCGGAGACGCGTCGTGACCTCGGCCGCGACCCTCAAGGCTCGCCGCTTCGGCGCATTTGCGCTCCTGGCTGGCGCGAGCTTTCTTGTCGGCACATCCTCGCTGCTCGTGCCGCAGGAAACCGTTGCCGCGATGGCCGTGCTCGAACCCGAATTGCAACAGGACCTCGCTGCCATGACGACGTCGAGCGAGGCCGATGAAACGCTTGCAAGCAACGATCCGCAAGGCGCGATCGAACGCAACCTAGCGATCCCGGCCATGAAAGGCAGCATCGAGCGGGCAGGCCGTTTCGCCGGCATCCCGATGTCGTCCGCGCATTACGGCACTGCTACCGAATGCTTGGCGCAGGCTGTCTACTACGAAGCCGCACTGGAACCGGAGAAGGGCCGCCGCGCGGTCGCGCAGGTGGTGCTCAACCGTGTCCCATCCCGCCTATCCCAACACCGTCTGCGGCGTCGTCTACCAGGGCTGGAACCAGCCCGTCTGCCAGTTCAGCTTCACCTGCGATGGTGCGCTGATGCGCAAGCCGCGTGCCGACCTGTGGCGCGATGCCACGGCCATCGCGCGCGATGCGCTGTCGGGTCATGAAGTCGCCGAAGTGGGCACCGCGACGCATTATCACGCCGATTATGTCGTTCCTTACTGGGCCTTCCGCCTC
>JABDNC010000176.1 GCA_013001165.1 Erythrobacter sp. | reverse complement strand
AGCTCGACCCGCGACGCTGCCGCCGCCGCTGCAACGTAGCGCTCACGGACAAGGAAGCCGAGTTCTGCACCGGCCAGGTCGGTCCGCAGATTTGCAAGCTGTGCCTGTGCCTCAGCTGCTGCGACGCGTGCGCCGCGCTTTCCGCCAAGTTCGATCCTCTGCCCGACCGCCAAAGTATATTCGGTAGCGCTTAGCCCAGAGAAGGCACCGCTCCCTGCGATGTTCTCGACCTCTAGCGAGACCTCGGGATTAGGCCGCAACCGGGCCTGGCCGACGAGCGCTTGCGCAGCTTCGGATTCCGCGCGTGGTCCGACAATGCGCGGATTGAATGTGCTGGAAGTCGCGTCGTCGGCGACCCCTGTGAGATCGAGTGCTTCTTCAAGCGACACGATGGACGCATCCTGCGCGATGGCAGGCTGCACGAGCATGGCGAGAGCTAACCCTGCAAAGAGGGCGCTCCGCCGGAATGTGGCGAACATATTGGGTGAATTCCTCTGCTGACGTTCAAAACGGCATCGGAACGGGTCCGATGCGCGAAGTACGTCAGGCTCGAGGAGGTGGCGTATCCAGTTCGATAACGCCTGAATCGAGCGCAGCGTGGCGCTTGCCGGAGTTCAGTGCGACAACCGAAGGCATTGAAACGCCTTCTCCCGATCGCCCCACCGTCTGCGACACGTGGTGACAATGACCGTGTGCGCAGGTGCCGTGTTTCTCGGGCGCGTTGCTCTCTTCACCCGGTTCGCCGTGCTGCTCTATCAGTGAAGCGACTTCAGGCTCGTCCGCGCATTCAGCTGCTTCCGCGACCGGAGCCCACAGGACACCAATCGCGGTGAACAGCGTGATAAACTGCAGCATGAAGGATCGGGCGAAGAGCCGGGTCATCGGCGAGCGGTTAGCAGCCGGGTTCGGATTGCAAAAGAGATTATTTTCGGAATAGCATGTGATTTCATAACATTATCCGGGATGCGCTGCTTTCACTATTGGACACCAAACGACCCATTGTAATGAATTCGCTGGTAAATACTTTTTCCGTTCCAACTGTCATTGTGTCGATTGCAGAATTGCCCGCAAATCGCTCGGAATTCCCATCCGGGCGAATGCGCTGACATCGGAGCGCCCGCTATTTCCGACAGGCAAGCCGCCGATGAGATTCCCCAGCGGTGCGAGAGCCAGACGAACAATCTGACCGCTTACCTCCCTCCAGTCGCGCTGCCGGTAAGCGAGCGCCAGCATGCGCCAATGCGAGTAGCAATGGGCTTTCAGCCAGTTCTGCGCGACGATGTGCGCGCGCTCGAGATGATGCCAGGACTGATCGATCTGGGCTTGATCTTCTGCCGCTCGCGCAGCTTGATATTCCCGAGCGAGAAATGCTGCGATCGCCGGAGGTGTGCGGTCAATCATGCGCCAATTCCTGACGCGCCTGTGTGAATACTTCGCTGCTCCCCCAAATCGCGAGGCTCGCCATAATCCCGGCGACAAGCAGATCAGGCCAAGCCTGACCGGTGCCGAACACGCCCAGTGCGGCGGCAAGAACGGCGATATTGCCGATCGCGTCATTGCGCGAGCAGATCCAGACGGAGCGCATGTTCGCATCGCCTTCGCGATAGCGGAACAGCAGCAGCGCAACCGCTGCATTCACCAGAAGCGCCAGCGTTCCGATCAAACCCATCGTCTGCGGTTCGGGACTAGAGCCAACGGCGAGACCATAGACCGCATAACCAATGACCCAGAGACCGAAGGCAAACATCGTCGCCGCTTTGAATAGTGCAGCCCGCGCTCGCCAGGAAAGCGCCATGCCAGCAACACCGAGACTGATCGCATAGTTGGCTGCATCGCCGAAAAAGTCGAGCGCATCGGCTTGAAGCGCTCGGGAGTCAGCCGCAATACCAGCGACAATCTCGACCACGAACATCGCAGCGTTCGCTATCAGGGCGATCCACAGGATCATCCTCCACCGCGGATTGTTGTTCGCGCTCTGGTCGGTTTCTGGGGTCTGACAGCAGGATTTTCCCATGCCGCTCTCCTTGCAACGTTCGAGTCGCAAGGACATATGCACCTTGTAGTAACTACAAGGTCAAGTGATGCGTATCGGCGAACTGGCGAAAGCAACCGGCACCAAGGCGGAAACCATCCGCTACTACGAGCGGGAAGGGATCCTGCCTGCGGCGGACCGAACAGACAGCAACTATCGTGACTATTCTGATGAACATCTCGCAACGTTGATATTCGTGCGACGCGCCCGGGCGCTAGGGTTCACGATGGCCCAAGTGCGTGAACTGCTCGCCCTGTCTGACCACGAAGACAAACCATGCCGCGATGTGGACCAGCTCGTCCAGCGCCAATTGGGCGAGGTCACGCGCAAGATCGCCGATCTGACGTCATTGCAAGACGAACTCCAGCACATGCTGCGATCATGCCAGGCAGACCGCATTGGTGAATGTCGGATCGTCGAAAGTTTGGCGCGGCCATTGCGGTGATGGAGACGTCACGGAAGCCAGTTTGCGGCGCACAGCAGACCCTACAATTGCATCGGACGCAACGAGGCGGAGAAGGAATGCGGGTTGCTATACGAGGTACAATTCCAGAGCATCCGTAGCCCACCTTACAGTCTTAGCGAGTTAAATTTATCATTCGAATCCTTCCGCCGGATTCGAATGCGCTAACAGCGAATTCTAGGCCGAGGCTCCGCACAAGGTTTGCTCATTGTCGATGGGTTACGACGACGATCATTCGCGCGAAGCCCGATACAGCTAGTCTACTGTTCAAGCACGAGTGTAGACAGTGCATCCTCTGAATCATCGTGCACTAGGTGCCCATAATGCTTCTCGATCATAGCGACGCTCGTGCCCGATAACTGTGCAACGGTGAGTATAGGAAGGCGAGCGCGGATGAGGTCTGTAATGACGCTATGTCGAAGCGTATAGGCACAAACGGCAATCGGCAGATTGGCTGCTTTGGTCGCCTCTTTGATAGGGCGCTTCCATGAGTCCTTAGCCCAAGCCTTACCGCTCGATCGAACAAAGATGTAAGAGGCGGGTGGCTTTTGCTCGACTTGTTCGGCGAAGAAATCTGCCGTGTCTTTGGGCAGGGAAATCTGACGTGACCTATCATTCTTGTCTTTGCCAACGATCAAGGAACGGGTGCGCTGATCAAATTCGCGCGCAGTCAGAGCTGCGAGCGCACCGGGCCGAAGTGGCAACAAACATAGCCCCTTCACGAAAGGTCGCGCCTCATCGCTGACGGCATCGATTAGCCGCTTGCGCTCAACCCGGTCCAGATAAAGATCACGAGGCTTGCCGGCGCCCTTGAAGGGTTTTAACGCTTCTTGCCAAGCGGCATCACTGCCTGGTCTACCGGGCTCCAGCACTTGCCTTAGTGCTGCCCGCAACGGAACCATATCCCGGTTGACAGTCGACTTAGCTCGTTCCTTCCATCGCTTCTCTCCAGTTTTGCTCCGGCTGACCAGTGCGGGCGCCTGTTCCAGTCGCTTGCGCCAACTCCGCAAATGGTGTCGGCGCAGTTTTTCGAGCTTCACCTTGGCGATGGGATCGGAATAGACATGCCGTCGAAAAACGCCTTCGGCAATCGATCCGGGCTTTTGCTCCAGGTAAGCTTCGCAGGCATCCCTCACTGTCACCATGCTGCGGGCAAGTTCGCCGCCAGATTCGACGGTGGCAGCCCATACCTCTGCGTCAGTCTTCGCC